>CAKTNN010000027.1 GCA_934589065.1 uncultured Oscillospiraceae bacterium | reverse complement strand
AACCTGGACGCCAAGCTGCGTAACCAGATGCGTGCTGAGATCATCAAGCTGCGTCAGCGCATCAACACCACCTTCATTTACGTTACCCACGACCAGACCGAGGCTATGACTCTGGGCGACCGCATCGTCATCATGAAGGATGGTTTCATCCAGCAGATCGGCACGCCTCAGGAAGTGTTCAATCATCCCTACAACCTGTTCGTTGCCGGCTTCATTGGCACGCCTCAGATGAACCTGTTCGATGCCAAGCTGGTGAAGAAGGACGGCAAGTATGCCGTTGAAGTTGGCGGCCTGTCCGTTACCCTGTCCGATGAAAAGCAGGAAAAGCTGGCTAAGAACAATGTAGCCGAGCAGGATGTGGTTCTGGGCGTCCGTCCTGAGCACATCGAGCTGGGCAAGGAAGGCATCGATGCCAAGGTGGATGTGTCCGAAATGATGGGCTCCTCTGTCCACCTGCACGTTACCGCTATGGGCCGGGATGTGGTTCTGGTTGTTTCTACCATGAACATGACCGGCGCAGAGGTCAGCGCACTGACTGCCGGTTCTTCCGTCAAGTTCAGCTTCGCAGGCCATGTGTGCCACGTATTCAACAAGGATACCGGCATCAACCTGGAAGCCTAAGCTCCCAAAAAAGTTTTGCCCCCGCCGAGAAACGGCGGGGGCTTTTTTGCGCGCCGGGATGAGCTGCGGCATCAGCCGTTTAAGGGGAAGCTCTCCGTGTCGGTCTGCTGCCCCTCAATGTTTTTTTCTACAAGGGAACGGCAGTAATTTGCCTCCATAAAACTGAGGGAGGATGCCGCGATGGCCTTGGAGGCGGAGATGTAGCTCAGGGTTTTCGGAATCTCAAAATGCTCCTCAAGAGCGTAAATGGCGCTTGCGGCAAATGCTTCCCGGAAGTAACGCATGGCCTTCCGGGGATACTGCTCCGCGCCGCGGATGTGCTGAATCCAGACGGCATCGCCGTCCAGAATACAGGTATCTGTCAGGGAGCAAAGAATAATGGCATTTTGCGTACCCTGCTCCCGCAGCTATCCCAGATACCAGGGGGAAGCAACTTATCCCTTGTAATTTGCAGGACTGTCTGGTATAATAACAAAGATTATAAGGGTTTTTGCGCCCGTTCGGGCGGGGAGGATATCGAATGTACCATAAATCCGGGCTTCCCTGGACACGATATTGGGATTTTATTCTGCTGGATATGGCAGCCATGTTCCTGTCTCAGATCATTGCCTATTATATCTACATTCCTACGGACTTTAAACTTTCCGGCAGCCCGGAGTATCTGGTGCTGCTGTTTGGCCTGCCGCTATTGGATTTCGTGGTGATTGTGCTTATGAGCACCATGGATGGCGTCCTGAAGCGGGGCTACCTGCGGGAATTTTATGCCACGGTGAAAAATACTGCGGTGGTTTTTTCCGTTGAAGCATTGGTGTTCTTTGTCGTCAAAATGGCGGATTTTTATTCCCGGAAAAACTTTGGCTACGCCTGCGTCACCTATTTTCTTTTGAGCTACACCCTGCGGGTGGGGTACAAGTGGTACTATCAAAAGCGGGTGATTCCCAAAAACGGGCGCTCCCTGCTGGTGATTGCTTCCTCGGAAAACATGGAGGAGCTGAACCGCCGGATTCGGGAGGGCTACTGCAATGCCTACCGGATGGCGGGGCTCATTTTGTCGAACGAGCTGCCCCAGGGAAGTGCCTGCCCCCTGGAAATCGTTTCGGATTACGCCGGGGCGGACGACTGGATTCGCAAAAACTGGGTGGACGAGGTGCTGATTCTTCTGCCCCCTACGGAAGAGGTATTAAAACTTGCCAGCGCCGTTACCTCCATGGGCATTACGGTGCATATTGGCATCGATTACATCCGCAATATGGTGGGCGCAGGAAAGAAAACCCTGGAGGAGCTGGCGGGCTACGATGTGCTTACGGTGTACTGGAACCGCATCAGCTTCCTGTCGGCGGCGCTCAAGCGGTTTACGGATATCCTGGGCGGACTGGTGGGGTGCCTGTTTACGGCGATTTTAACCCTGTTTATCGGCCCGGCTATCTACATTGCCTCTCCCGGCCCGATTTTTTACAGTCAGGAGCGGATCGGACGGAACGGCAAGGTGTTCCGGATGTACAAATTCCGCAGTATGTACCCCAATGCGGATGAACTGAAAAAACAGTATATGCAGGAAAACCGGATTTCCGGGGGCTTTATGTTCAAGCTGGACTGGGATCCCCGGATTATCGGAAACCGAATTTTGCCCGATGGCAGCAAAAAAACTGGTATCGGCGAATTTATCCGAAAGACCAGCCTGGATGAATTCCCCCAGTTTTTGAACGTGCTCAAGGGAGATATGAGCCTGGTGGGGACCCGGCCCCCGACAAAGGACGAGTGGGAGCTCTACGAAGACCACCACCGGGCAAGAATGGCAATGCGCCCCGGCATCACCGGTATGTGGCAGGTTTCCGGGCGGAGCAACATCACGGATTTTGAGGAAGTGGTGCGGCTGGACACCCGGTATATTGACGAATGGTCTCTGGGACTGGATGCCAAAATTCTGGCAAAGACGGTGCTTGCCGTGCTGAAGCACGAGGGCAGTATGTAGGAGGGAATCCGTTGAATCCGAAAATGGAAGCAAAGCGGGTGCTGAACGGCCTGTGGCACTTGGGCCCCTGCAGTGATATCTTCATGTTCCACCATGTAACCCTTACCCCAAAACTTGAGCTGAGCCTGAAGCTGGATACCGATGCGTTTCTCCGCTTTTTGGACAGACCCTATCACTATGCCCCTCTGGAGCAGGTGATGGCGGACAAAACCTACGGAAATCAAGCGGCCCTGACCTTTGACGATGGCCTTTTGGATGCCTACACCGTGGCATATCCGGCTCTTTTGGAGCGGAAGCTGCCCTTTACCCTGTTTGTTACCAGCCGCATGGTGGGAAAAGAGGGCTATCTGTCCCTTTCTCAGCTGCGGGAGCTGTATGCTTCCCCTCTGTGCACGATCGGCGTCCACGGTACGGAGCACCGGGTGCTCACCCAGGTGGGGGAGCAGGAGCGCCGGGAGGAAATCTTTGACGGCAAGGACGAGCTGGAACAGATGGTAGGGGGCAGGTGTGACCTGTTTGCCTACTCCAATGGGCGATATGATGAAGAGATTCTTTCCATGGTGGAGCAGGCGGGATATCAGGCGGCCTGCGCCGTTGCGGGAAGACCCCTGAATAAGCGCTTTGACCGGGGGTCCTACGCCTATCCCAGGCAATCCGTAGAGGAAGCTACCCGGGAAATGTTCCGGCTGTAACATAGAAATCGATAGATTCCCCAAAGACGGGAATACTGAAAGGGAGAGAAATTTTGGATTCTGTTCTGGCACTGTTTACCTGCTTTAACCGAAAAGAGAAAACCCGCCAGGCGGTAAAGGGACTGGTGGAAGGAAACCCGGAGGTTGCCTTCTCCTTTGTGATTGTGGATGACTGCAGCACAGACGGCACGGCCCAAATGCTGGAAACGGAGGATTTTGGTGCCCCCATCCGGGTGCTCCATGGCAATGGCGGCCTGTACTATTCCGGCGGTATGATTCTGGGCATGGAGGATATTCTCGCCTCCGGACAGGAAGCCCAGTACCTGCTGATGATGAATGACGATGTGGAATTTTACCCCGGCTGCATCCGCAAGCTGATTGCCCAGAGCCGTGCCCAGGGGGATGCGGTGATTGTGGGGGCGACCTGCGACCACGGCGGTCAACTGAGCTACAGCGCAATTCTCTACGAAAAGGGAATCCACTACCGCTTTTTGCCCCCGGGAGAAACCAGCGTGGATGCCGATACCATGAACGCCAACTGCGTGCTCATTCCCTTTGATTGGTTCCGCCGGGCGGGAGTTATGGATAACCACTACCGGCACAGTCTGGGGGATTTTGACTATGGCCTGACCCTGCGGGACTTGGGGGCAAAACTCCATGTATCCCGGGACTATGTGGGGATATGCTGTGATAACCCCAGCACGGGAACCTGGCACGACCGGAGCCTATCCAGGCTCACCCGGCTGAAACGGAAGGAAACGGTAAAGGGCGACCCGGTGGGGCCGTGGTTTTACTACCTGCGGAAGCATTTTGGCCTGACAACGGCGATTAAAAGCAGCTTGACCCCCTATATTCGGATCCTTTTGGGGCTGTAAAAGAAAACCTCCCAGAGCGGGAGAGGAGAGAACCTATGTGTAAAAAACAACATTCCCAGTCGGTGTCCGTGCACGCGCTGATGCTTATGGGATATGACCTTGTGATGCTGGCGCTGGTTTCGGTGCTGCTGCTGGTGTGGTATCCCAGCAGCTACTACCCCATTACCAAAACGGAGGCGCTGCTGCATTACCTTCTGGCGGCTTCCTGTATGCTGGGGGGCAGAGCCGTTGGAAATTCTTACAACAATGTGTGGCGCTACGGCGGCAACAATCTATATATCAATCTGATCTGCTATGATGCACTGGCTGGGGGCGTTTACTATATCATCCAGCGGGTGCTGCCTCTGCGGGATGTGGAATTCCTGCGGGCCGTGACCCTGTTCTCCCTGAACCTTTTGGGGGATATCCTCATGCGGCAGATTTATCAGTATCTGTACGATGCCAACAGCCGGGGCTCCAAAATGGCGGACTTTATGCGCCTGGTGACCCAAAAGCTCACCGGCATCCGGGCAGAACCCCTGGATACCGCCCAGCGGGATCGCCGGATCAATATTGCCATCATCGGCGCCGGACGGGTGGGCGCAGGGCTGGCCTCCGATCTTGCCAGCAATCCTGATGCGGCTTACACCGCCAAATTCTTTGTGGACGTGGACCGGAATAAGATCGGACGCAGCATCAACGGGGTGCCGGTGTTCTCTGATAAGGAGGCAAACACGGAGGTTTTCCGGGACTATCACATTCAGGAAATCGTTTTTGCCATTCCCGGGGCAACGGCGGAGCGGAAGAAGGAGCTCTACACCCTTTACCGGAAGACCGGCTGCAAGCTGAAAACCTACGATTATCCCACCACCCAGTCCGTGGGCGGCAAGCGCAGCCTGCGGGATTTTGACGCGGAGGAGCTGCTGTTCCGGCAGACCTCGGAAATCCTCAGCGAGGATACCAAGCAGTATTACCGGGGCAAGACGGTGCTGATTTCCGGCGGCGGCGGCTCCATCGGCTCGGAGCTGTGCCGGCAGATTGCCAAAATCGGCCCGCAAAAGCTGGTGGTGCTGGATGTCTACGAAAACGGCGCTTACGATATCCAGCAGGAGCTGAAGATCAAGCACGGAAAAGGATTGAATCTGGCGGTGGAAATCGTATCCATCACCGACCGGGGACAGCTGGAACGGGTATTTAAGACCCATCGACCGGATATCGTGATTCATGCGGCAGCCCATAAGCACGTGCCTTTGATGGAGGATAACTGCTGTGAGGCTGTGAAAAACAATGTTTTCGGCACGAAGAACCTATTGGATACGGCAGAAGCCTTCGGCTGCAAAAAGTTTATCATGGTTTCCACAGACAAGGCGGTAAACCCCACCAATGTGATGGGGGCTACCAAGCGGATGTGCGAAATGGAGGTGCTGAGCCATCAGGGCAGCATGAGCTGCTCTGCCACCCGGTTCGGTAATGTCTTGGGCAGCAACGGCAGCGTAATTCCCCTATTTAAGCGGCAGATTATGTATGGCGGGCCGGTGACCCTTACCGACCGGCGGATCATCCGCTACTTTATGACCATTCCGGAGGCTGCTCAGCTGGTGCTTACCTCCGGCGCCTTTGCAAAGCATGGGGAGCTGTTCGTGCTGGATATGGGCAAGCCGGTCCACATTCTGGAGCTGGCGGAGAATATGATCCGCCTGTCCGGCTTTGAGCCCTATAAGGATATCGACATTGTGGAAACCGGCCTGCGTCCCGGCGAAAAGCTCTACGAGGAGCTTCTGGTCAAGACGGAAGACCTGGACAAAACGGATAACGACCAGATTTTTGTGGAGCGGGATAAGGACCTCGATCCGGAGGAAATCAAAAAGAAGCTGGAAATTCTTACCCGGGCTGTGGAAACAGAGGACGATGCCCGGTGCAGGCAGGCCCTGAAACAGGTGGTGGAAACCTTCCGGGAGCCGGAAGAGGTCAACTGCAGGGCAGAGCAGGCAAAGGAAATGCAGGAGGTTCGGGGATAATGACGGTTCGGGCGTACACGGAAAAAGACCTGGATTCCATGGTAAGAATCTGGAATCAGGTGGTGGAAGACGGTGGTGGCATCCAATGTGCACGCCCGGCACTTGTATGAGCGCCTGGGCTTTATTCAGCTGGGAACCATTCCCGGGGGATTCCGAATGATCGACGGGCACTACGAGGATATCTGCCCATACTACCATACACTGTAACCCAAAATCCGTAGAAAAACCGGAGCGGCCTTAAGTGGCTGCTCCGGTTTGTACGTTTTCCAGATATTTTTTCATTTCCTGAATGAAGACCTGGGCGATTTCGTCCGGTTGGGTATTCTTGGGGGAAATGTATCCGATTTCCATTTTGGCATTCTGGTTGTCCCGATCCTCCCGGTAGGGGACGGCAAGGTAGTCCGTGCCGTTGAGCTCCTCACAGATAATGCCGGAGCAGAGGGTAAAGCCGTTGAGCCCCACCATCAGGTTCAGCATGGTGGCCCGGTCGGTGGCCCGAATCATCTGGGGATACTCCCGCTCGGAAAGGATTTCCTCTGCAAAGTAAGAGGAGCTCTGGTCGCCCTGCTCAAAGCACAGGCAGGGGTAGCAGCACAGCTCTTCCATGGAAATGGATTCGTTGTTTGCCAGAGGATGGCCCCGCCATAGGTAGACATAGGCATTGCAGTCAATCAGATGGTGAAATTCCAGCCGATTTTCACTGAGCAGCTTGTTCAGCACCGTCCGGTTGTGCTTGGAGCGGAAGAGAACGCCGATGGCACTGCGCCCCTGGGCTACATCGTGGATGACATCCACGGTTCTCGTCTCCCGGATGGCGTATTCAAACCGGGTGGCATCAAACTGGTGCACCGTCTCCACAAAGGCCTTGGTGACAAAGGAGTAGTGCTGAGTGGATACGCCGAATATCCGCTTCTTGGGCCGGAGATATTCCTGCTCCATCAGCTCATACTGCTGGTAAATCTGCCGGGCATAGTGGAGGAAGCGCCGCCCCTCGTTGGTCAGGGTGACGCCTCGGTTGGTTCGGTTGAAAATGGTAATGCCCAACTCCGTTTCCAGGTCCTGAATGGCGCCTGTCAGGGCGGGCTGGGTGACATACAGCTTCTCGGCGGCATGGTTCATAGAACCGGTTTCGGCAATGGTCAGGCAGTAGCGGATTTGCTGTAGAGTCATGGCGTGTTTTCTCCTTAAATAGCGAAATCGTCATTGCGAGTCGGCGCTTCGTGCCGGCTCGCAATGACGCAATGGGAGTGCTTAGTCCAGGCTGTTCAGGGCCTGATTCAGGTCTTCCAGAATGTCGTCGATGTGCTCTGTGCCGATGGACAGACGCACGGTGTTCTGGTAGATGCCCACGTTCGCCAGCTCCTCATCGGTCAGCTGGGCATGGGTGGTAGAGGCGGGGTGGATAACCAGGCTCTTCACATCGGCCACGTTGGCAAGCAGGGAGAATACCTTCAGATTGTCCACAAACTTGAAGGCCTCTTCCCGACCGCCCTTGACCTGGATGGTGAAGATGGAAGCGCCGCCATTGGGGAAATACTTTTCATACAGGGCGTGGTCGGGGTGATCCGGCAGGCTGGGATGGTTGACCTTTTCCACCTTTGGATGCTTGCACAGGAATTCCACCACCTTCTTGGTGTTTTCGGCGTGGCGCTCCAGCCGGAGGCTCAGGGTTTCCGTGCCCTGAAGCAGCAGCCATGCGGCAAAGGGGCTGATGCAAGCGCCCTGATCCCGCAGAAGAATTGCCCGGATGTAGGTAACAAAGGGAGCATTGGGAGCGGCCTCGGTAAACTTTACGCCGTGATAGCTGGGGTTTGGCTCGGAGAGCCAGGGATAGCGTCCGCCCTTGGCCCAGTCGAAGGTACCGGCATCCACGATAATGCCGCCCAGGGTAGTGCCGTGACCGCCAATGAACTTGGTGGCGGAGTGCACCACCACGTCTGCGCCGTGCTCAATGGGACGAATCAGGTAGGGGGTGCCGAAGGTGTTGTCAATCACCAGGGGCAGGCCGTGGCGGTGGGCGATGTCTGCAATGGCATCAATATCAGGAATATCGGAGTTGGGGTTGCCCAGGGTTTCAATGTAAATGGCCTTGGTATTGGGCTGAATGGCAGATTCTACCTCTGCAAGGTTGTGGGCATCCACAAAGGTGGTGGTAATGCCGTACTGGGGCAGGGTGTGGGCCAGCAGGTTGCTGGTTCCGCCATAGATGGTCTTCTGGGCCACAATGTGCTCACCCTTGGTAGCCAGGGCCTGAATGGAATAGGTGATGGCTGCTGCGCCGGAGGCAACCGCCAAACCGGCAGTGCCCTTTTCCAGAGCGGCGATTCTCTTTTCAAAAACATCCTGGGTGGAGTTGGTCAGACGTCCGTAGATATTGCCGGCGTCTGCCAGACCGAAACGGTCGGCGGCGTGCTGGCAGTTGTGGAAGACGTAGGAAGTGGTGGCGTAAATGGGAACTGCACGGGCGTCGCTTGCGGGATCGGCCTGTTCCTGACCGACGTGGAGCTGCAGAGTTTCAAAACGATAATCAGACATGAGAATGTGCCTCTTTTCTGTATATTACATCTTTTGCTTTTGTGGAGCTGATGGGGCTATTATACCGGATTTTTGTGGTAAGTCAATGTAATAAAACAGATAGCTGGCTATAAGCAAAACAAATAGCCAGCCAATTGCGCTATGTGCATTCCGTCAGACGGGCGTCCACCAGACTATCCCGCTGTGGTACTGGGTTTTCCCCTGCCAGCTGCCGTCGGGGAGCCGGGTAAAATGCCTGCCGAGAATCTCCATTGCTTTTTCCTGCAGCCGGGGTTCCTGGGCCCAGGGGCTGCATTCGGCCTGCAGGAGCTCTTCGGTATTTTTGTAAGTGTACACCTGCTCGTAGGGGAGAACCGTCACGTTGGCGAAAATCCCCAGCTGGTAGAGTGTTCCTGCAAAATAGGGATAGTCCTTCCATTCCCAGCTGTTGGGCATACCGGCCTGAGCCAGCTCCCGGGTCCAGATGGGGGCAAGGCCGCTGTCCATCCCTGCAACGCACAGCTTTTTAGCGGCCCGGTTCATTTTCAGAAGACACGCCGCAAGGTCTGCCTGGCGGTAAAAGCAGTTATAGCCAAACACCAGGTCGTAGGTGCGTTCCGGCTGGTAGTCCTCCCATTTGGACTGAATCAAGCGGATATTCTCACAGCCTTCTTCACGCCCGATTTTTTGGAGGAAGGAAAGAACATCCCGGGAGATATCCACACAGTCTACCTGGCGGCAGCTTTTTGCCAGGGGAATGGTATAGTTCCCCCATCCGGGGCCCCATTCCAAGGCGGTTTCTATACCATATTCCTGCAATTTAGGCAGCAGGAAGCGGGATACTACCTGCCGGGAGGAAACGCTTGGGGCAAAGCCCGTTTTCTTTGCCATAAACTGCTGCCAAAAGTCCTGCTCGATTTGGTCATCGTGCATCCGGGGCAGCTCGCTGCAGGTTACGTGCTCCCGCCATAGCTGATCAAAACTTTGAAATTGTGCCAATTCTTTCATGTGTACTCCTTGTCCCAGTCCCGGAAGGCGGATAAAAGCCCCTGGGTATAGGCGTTACTTGGGTGCTCCATAATCTGATCTCTGGGGCCGGCCTCCACCAGCTGCCCCTGATACATGACGCCGATACGGTGGCTGATCCAGCCCAAAAGTTCAATATCGTGGGTGATAAACAGGTAGGTCAGGCCCAGCTCCTGCTGTAGCCGCTGCAGGATATTCATGATGTGGGCCTGCACGGATACATCCAGCATGGAGGTGGGCTCGTCCAGCAGCAGAATTTCCGGCTCCAGCAGCAGCGCCCGGCAAATCACCAGCCGCTGCCCCTCCCCGCCGCTGATCTGGTGGGGGTGGCGGTCCAGAAGATAGTCCGGCAGGGCCACCAGCTTCAGCTTTTCCAGGATGCGATCCATCCGTTCGTCTTTGCTGCTTCCGATGCCGTGAATTTCCAGGGCTTCCAGAAGGCTGTCCCGAATCCGCATAGTGGGGTCGAGAGAAGCCTCTGGATTCTGAAAAACCACCTGTACCTGGCGGTGGTAGTGCTTCCGCGCGGCGCCGGTAAGACCGGTGATATCCTTTCCGTTTAGAAGGATCTGCCCGGAGGTGGGGGAAAGAAGCCCGGAAATCATTCTTGTCAGCGTGGTCTTTCCGCAGCCGCTGCCCCCTACCAGGCCGAAGGTTTTTCCCCGTTCCAGAGAAAAACTGACATCCTTTACGGCGTGAGTCACCGAGGGACGAAAAACGCCGTGGGAAAAATCCTTGCTTACGTGGCGTATTTCCATCAGGTTATCCATACAGTCGGCACCTCACCTTTCTCCCATCCGGGAGCGTGACCTCTCCCGGGGGGTGTTCCGCACACCCGGCAGTGGCTTTTTCACATCGGGGATAGAAGGGGCAGCCGGAATGCCCTTCGCATTTTGGGTCAGGCAGGGGAATGGGGTGCATCCCACGGCTGGGAAGAGAGCCTACCAGCCCCGCGGTATAGGGATGCTTGGGGGCATCAATAACGGCCCGGGCATCTCCCTGCTCTACGATTTGCCCCTGATACATCACCCGGATGTCGTCGCACAGCTGCCGCGCCAGCAGCAAATCATGGGTGATGAGGATCATGCTGCTGTGGTTTTTCCGGTAAATCTGGCGCAGAACCCGGTAGACCTGATTCCGCAGGGGGGCATCCAGCCCCTTGGTGGGCTCATCCGCAATGACCCAGCCGGGTTGATTAATAAGCCCCAGGGCGGATACCAGACGCTGGTTCATGCCGCCGCTCATCTGAAAGGAATACCGGTCCAGAATCGCTCCGGCGTCCGTAAAGCCAAACTGCTCCAAAAGGGCACCGGCATCCTGGGCGGCATTCCGGCGGGAAAGGCTTGTGTGGGCGGTGACGGCCTCCACAAATTGCCGCTTCACCTTCATAACCGGATCCAGGGAGGCATTGGGGTTCTGAGGGATCAGGCCAATTTGTTTTCCGCGGAGCTTGCGCAGCTGGCGCAGGGGCAGGGCGTAAAGTTCTTGGTCACCGAAAAAGCACTTCCCGGTGACACGGGCGGTATTGGGGAGCAGCCGCAAAATAGACATACCCATAACGCTTTTTCCGCTGCCGCTTTCCCCAATCACCCCGGAAATTTTTCCGGCGTGAAAGGTGGTAGAGAGATTTTTTACTGCGTAAACCGGTCCGGAGGCGGTTTCAAAATAGACGTTGAGGTCTTCAATTTGAATGTCCTGGGTCATACTACAGCTCCTTTACTGCGTCCTGCTTTACATCCAGCCGATCCCGCAGAGCGTCGCCGAGCTGGTTGATGGACAGGGTCAGAAGAATGATGCAGATTCCCGGCGCCCACAGCAAATGGGGGGCACTGCGGAAATACCGCCGGGCGCTGCCGCTGATCATTTCTCCCCAGTCCGGCGTGGGCGGCTGAATTCCCAGCCCCAGATAGCTGAGGCCCGCCACGCTGAGCACCACGCGGCCCACCCGGGTGGTAAAGAGAATGATGCAGTTTGAGCGGATATTGGGGAGAATGTGCCGCAGAATGATGCGCCAGTGTCCGGCGCCCAGGCAGCGGGTTCCTTCAATATAGAGCTCCTGCTTTACCTGCATCACCTCACCCCGGACAAGCCTGGAAAAGCCCACCCAGGAGGTTAGAACCAGCGCCAGGACGATGGAGCCGGTGTTGGAACCCAAAATGCCCACCAGGGCGATCATCATAATGGTTCCCGGAAGACCCTGGAAGATGTTGGAGATGGCGGTGATGATCCCGTCCACAATTCCGCCGCAGTAGCCTGCCGCCAGACCGATCATGAGCCCCAGGGCCATAGAGCAGCTGGTTGCAATCACAGCCAGCAGCAGGGAGGCCCGCCCGCCGTAGATAACCCTGCTGAGCACATCCCGGCCCAGGGCGTCCGTTCCCAGCAGGTGCCCAGGGCCGGGGGCTGCCAGACGGTTTGTCATGTCAATTTCCGTCGGGTCGCAGGGGGCAAGCCAGGGGGCAAATACGGTCATGAAAAGAATCAGCAGCAGCAACCCGCCGGACAGGGCCAGACGCAGGTTTTGCTTTTTCCGGATGGTCATTGCGCGCCACCTCCCACCCGAATTTTGGGGTCTGCTGCAATGTAGAGCAGGTCAATTGCCAGGTTAATGAGAACAAAGGTTGCACCCGTAATCAGAACATAGCCCTGAATCACCGGGTAATCCCGGTTCTGGATGGCGCTGAGCACATAGCTGCCCATACCGGGAATGGCAAAAATCGTTTCGATAATGGTGCTGCCGCCCAGAATCCCCCCAAAGTAGTTGCCGATCATGGTAATGATGGGTACCAGAGAGTTCCGCAGAGCGTGGCCCAGAACCACGACCCGCTGGGGCAGCCCTTTGGCGTTGGCAACCAGAATGTACTGCTCCCCCAGCTGGGCAATCACGTTGCCCCGAACCAGTCGGGAGGTCATGCCCACATTGGCTGCCGCCAAGGCAAGAGACGGCAGCACCAGGGAAGCCGCTCCCCGGTCCAGTCCGCTGGTGGGAAGCCAGTGGAGCTGCTCGGCAAAGACCGTGATTAAAAACAGAGCCAGCCAGAATCCGGGGATGGACAGCAGCAGGGTGGAAATACTTCGCAGAAGCTTATCCAGCCAGCTCCCCCGGAAGGCTGCCATCAGCACGCCGCCGCCTACGCCCAGAAGAACCGCCGTGAAAAGGGCGGAAAGGGAGAGCTTCAGCGTGATGGGGAAGCGCGCCCCAAATTCTTTGGCAATATCTTTATTGTTATAGTAGGAATTTCCCAGATCCCCCCGGACGACCCGGCTCAGCCAGGAAAGATACTGGTTGGGCAGGCTTTGATCAAGCCCCAGCTTGGCCCGCATTTCCGCCCGGTCTTCCTCGGTGGGGAACTCAACGCCGATCCGCGCCAGAGCATCGTCCACCGGATCTCCCGGGGCAATGTGTCCCAGAAGGAAGGCCGCCAGGGAGATTCCCAGCAGCACCGGAATCATAACAAGCAGCCGCTTGACAATGTATTTTACTACCGGCATACAGTGCTTCACTCCTATTATAGAAAAAGCCCCGGAACGAAGAAAATCGCTGCCGGGGCTTTCCGTATGCTTACTTCGCCCAGCGAACCTGGGTATAGCCGGTCAGGCCGTATACGGTGGCCTCGTAGCCGGTGATGTCACTGGAGCAGGCCGCAACCTCCTGGGAGTACATAACAGGAATGTTGGGCAGATCCGCTGCGGAGATTTCCTGCAGCTGGTTGTAGATTTCCGCCAGATGGTTTGCATCCAGGGTATCCTTTGCCTCTGTCAGAAGGGCATCCACCTCGGGGTTGCTGTAGCCCAGACCGTAATTCTTGTTGGTGCTGCCGGAGCTTCCCATAAAGCTGTTGAACAGGGAGAAGGGGTTGGCAGAGGGCAAGCCCTGAATCTTCAGGCACATATTGTAGTTGCCTGCCGCCATCTCTTCCTTGCAGGGGCCCCAATCCATGAGCTCGATGTTCACCTTGATGTTGGTTCCGTCGATATTCTCCAGCAGAGCCTGGATGTATTCCGCCTCTTCCTGGTAGGGATAGCGGTTTGCATCCACATTGGGCAGCAGGAACCGCAGCTCCACAGCCTGGTCGCCTACCACTTCACGGATGAGCTCGGCGCCCTTTTCGGCATCGTGCTGAACGGGCTGCTCCTCATAGAAGGGGGAGCTGTAGCTCAGGAAACCGCCGGCGGGCAGATTGTAGCCGTTGAAGAAGCTGTCGATAATGGTCTGACGGTCGATGAGCAGAGACAGGCCCTGACGCATCCGCAGATCGTTGAAGGGGAAGCCGCCGCCGTTTACGTTCAGGAAATGGGTGATGCCGGAGGTGCCCAGAGTAACGGTGTAGGCAGGATCTCCGTCAATTTCCGCTGCCTGGGAGGGGGAGATTGCGCCCAAATCGCACAGACCCTGAACTTCACCGGCCCGCAGGGCGGCATACCGGGTGTCGGCATCCGGGATGACCTTGAAGCGGATGGTCTGGGCAATGGCGGGCTCGTCCCAATAGTTGTCGTTGCGCTCAATGACGCAGTACTGGCCCAGCACATTTTCTTTTACAACATAAGGGCCGGTGCCGATGGCAAAGCCGTTGAAATTGCCGTCCTCGGCAAAGCAGGAGGGCTCAAAGATGCAGGAACCGTAGTTGACCATGGTATAATCCTGCAGGGGCAGGGGATCGCTGAAGGTCAGCACGATGGTGTAGTCGTCGGTCTTCTCGTAGGAAACCAGACCGGGATAGTCCGTGTCAATGTTGATGCCGTAGAAGGAGGAATCGAAGGGGCCCTTCTTCATGCGGTCAAAGTTTGCCAGAACGGCGTCGGCATTAAAGGGAACGCCGTTGGAGAAGTTGACGCCCTGACGCAGGTGGAAGGTCCACACGGTGCATTCGTCATTGTGGGACCAGTCCGTTGCCAGTGCAGGAGCGGGCTTGCCGCTTTCGTCCTTGGTAATCAGGGGCTCCCAGATACCCAGGGTCATGGATGCATAGTGGGCGTCCTCTTCACCGGGGCACTGATCTCTGGAGGCTGCAAATACGATTTCTCGCGTCTGGTCAATTTCCGGCGCCTGGGTTTCGGCTGCCTGGGTTTCCGTAGCCTGGGTTGCTGCTGCGGTGGTTTCCACAGTCTGTGCAGCGCCGCAGCCGCCAAAGAAGACGGCAAGGACGCAGACCAGCGCCAGCAGACGGAAAATGGGTTTTCTTGTCATGCTTATCATTCCTTTCTTGTTATCAGCCTTTAGAAATCAAACATTCCGCAAAAAAAGCAGCGGCCCGTAGACGGGTCGCTGCCAGATGTGCCGAAAGAGCATACAGACAAGAATCTGTTGGAGCGCAGCCACAGCAGCACCGGCCTGGTGCAGGCCGCTGCCGTTACTTTGCAGAAATACGCTTCTCCCCGCCGAGAAGCATATATGCTCATTGTCCGGTCGGTCTCCTGGCTCAGGGTCGTCCGCTTTTGCCGCCTTCTCGCCCCCGCAGGAGCAATGGCGTATTGGCAGAAGCGTCGCCTTCACAGTAAAGTGGGCTGCCACGGATTTTCACCGTATTCCCGTTTAAAGCCCGCCTGAATTCAGGGCAGGGCTGCCGGATATGATTGTTTCTTCTTGCTGCCCCCATTATAGGGATGCTTTGGAAGAAAGTCAATCAAAAAACAAAGAAAACGATAGAACTGTATCGATTTGCGTATTTTATATACATTTTGGGGCATATTCCCCTTGGCGGAAATTAGGATTGCTGCAAAAGGTGTGTCATTCCGAGGCAGCGCGCACTACTCGCGCTGAGAGCCGCCTTGCGGCGGTCGATACGTATCTCCGCGCCCGGGATTGCCACACCAGCGTGCGCGCTGGTTCGCAATGACGAAGGGGGAATCTTCTTGCGGCGGTCGATACGTATCTCCGCGCCCGAATTGCGCACCGGTGCCGCAGCACCGGTGCGCAATGACAGCTTCCTTGTTTAGCTCATATTCAGGAAATCCTGGGGATTCATGGGCATATCCTGATAGGACACGGAGAAGTGGATGTGGGGGCCAAGGGCACTTTCTGCCAGGGCGGTTGTCCCGACTGCGCCGATGGTCTGCCCCAGGGAAACCGCGTCACCCGGAGCAACACAGGGACTGGCCTGAAGCCCGGAATAGGCGGTTTCGTATCCGCCGGTGTGGCGGAGCACCACGGTCACACCCATCAGGTCATCCTCCGTTACGGAGACGACCGTGCCCTCTGCCGCGGCGCTGACCGGTTCGCCTTCGGCTCCCGGATAATCTACGCCGTTGTGGGTTCGCCAGTCACGGGTGGTCTCGTTGTAGCTCAGGCTTTCCATGGCGTATGGGGTGGTCTGCCCTCCGGGCAGGGGCGCTGCGGTTCGGAGCTTCCGGCTCTGGGTTTCTGCCGGAACGGTCTGCCGGATAGCCGGAGCTTTACCGGGAGAAGTGGGGGCAGGCTCCGTTGCCAGGGCCTCCACCGCCTGGGTTTCGGCAGCGCCGGCAGGAGTGGTCTCGGTCTGCTCCATAAGGGAAATCCCTGCCGGTTCCTGCTTGCGGGTGGTTCTTGTTACATAGCTTGTGATCCCGATTGCGGCGGCGCAGAGGATCAGGGCTATGTAGTAGCCCTTCCCGTTTCTGCCGCCAGATTGATTGTTGCGCATTTTTTGCACCTCCGAGGCTGAGTATTGCCGGTTTGTATGGGAAATAAACCTGAGAAAACGGAAAATAGAGGATAAATTTTTGTATATAAAATTTCATTGACAACGGGGGAAAATGCGATATATTTATACTGTCTTATTTCGACAAAAAACGTTAAAGAAACGGGGGAGGATAATGTCCAAAGAACTCATCAGGCTCCGGGATCTTACCATGGAGTTCGACGGGGAACGCATTCTCGACGGCATCAATCTTTACATCAACGATCACGAATTTTTAACCTTGCTGGGCCCCTCCGGCTGCGGCAAAACCACGACCCTGCGGATTATTGGCGGCTTTCTGACGCCTACCTCCGGCACGGTGACATTTGACGGGAAAACGATCAACGATGTTCCGCCTTACAAGCGGCAGATCAATACGGTCTTTCAGCGTTATGCGTTGTTCCCCCATCTGGATGTATACGATAATGTGGCCTTTGGCTTAAAGGTCAACAAAGTTCCCAAGGACGAGATCGATACACGGGTGCGGGAAATGCTGGAAATCGTCAGTCTCAAAGGATATGAAAACCGGCGAATTGACGCCCTGTCCGGCGGTCAGCAGCAGCGGGTTGCCATTGCCCGGGCTCTGGTAAACCGCCCCAAGGTACTGCTTCTGGATGAGCCTCTGGGTGCACTGGATCTGCGCTTGCGCAAGGATATGCAGAACGAGCTGAAACGGATCCAGCAGGCAATGGGCATTACTTTCATTTATGTGACCCACGATCAGGAGGAAGCCCTTTCCATGTCCGATACCGTTGTGGTTATGGATAAGGGCCGCATCCAGCAGATCGGCAGGCCCGAAGATATATACAACGAGCCCAAGAACGCCTTCGTGGCGGACTTCATTGGCGAAAGCAATATCCTGGACGGCGTGATGCTTGAGGACTACAAGGTAAAGTTCTTTGGCAGGGTCTTCCAGTGCGTGGACAAGGGCTTCGCGCCCAACGAGCCGGTGGATGTGGTAATCCGACCGGAGGATATCGATATTGTCCCTGCCGCTGAGGGCCACCTGGTGGGCACGGTGACCAGCATCACATTTAAGGGCCTGAACTATGATATTATTGTGGAATTCAAAGGCTTTAAGTGGTTGATTCAAACCACGGATTTCCATGGCGTTGGTTCCACCATCGGCATTCGGTTGAACCCGGAGGATATTCACATCATGCACAAGAGTGAGTATTCCGGTATGTTTGGCGACTACAGCTCCTACTCTGCGGAGTACGACGAGCTGACGGAGGATGCCGGGAATGAAGAAGACTAAGTCCGTTCTTTTGAGCACACCGTACCTTATTTGGATGGTGGTGTTTACCCTGATTCCTCTGGGGGTAGTGGCCTACTACGCCCTGACGGATCCGGCAACCGGGGCCTTTACCCTGGGCAATGTGAAAAACCTGGGGATGTACCTGCCGGTGCTGTGGAATTCCATTGCCTACTCCCTGGTATCCGCAGCCATCTGCCTGATTCTGGGCTACCCGGTGGCCTACTATATCGCCCACTGCGGTCAGACGGCCCAGAAGTTCCTGTACATGCTGGTGATGCTGCCCATGTGCATGAGCTTCCTGCTGCGCACTCTGGCATGGGTGGGCCTATTGCAGGATACCGGCATTATCAATACCCTTCTGGCAAAAATCGGCCTGCCCAAGCTGCGGCTGATCCGCACCCCGGCGGCGGTGGTGCTGGGCATGGTGTATAACTATCTGCCCTACATGATTCTGCCGCTGTATGCCACCATTATGAAAATCGACCGGCGTCTCATCGAGGCGGCGGAGGATTTGGGCTGCACCCCGGTGCAGACCTTCTGCAAGGTGGTGTTCCCCCTGAGTATGCCGGGCATTCTTTCCGGCATGACCATGGTGTTCGTTCCGGCGGTTTCCACCTTCTATATCTCCCAAAAGCTGGGCGGAACGGATACGGTGCTCATTGGCGATGTAATCGAGCGCCAGTTTAAGCAGGGCAACAACCCCAACCTGGGCGCCGCCCTGAGCCTGGTGCTGATGATTCTGGTATTTGTGTGCACCGGCATTATGAACCGCTTCGGCGGGGACGGGGAGGAAGTGGTGGTATGAAAAAGGCCAATCGAGTCATCACCGTCCTGATTTTCATCTTCCTGTATATCCCCATGGTGGTTCTGGTGGTGGCCTCCTTCAATACCGGCAAGGATATTACGGAATTCCAGGGCTTTACCCTGCGGCAGTATCAGCGCCTGTTCCAGGACCGGAGTCTGCTGGGGCTGCTGGGAAACTCGTTGCTGGTTTCCGTCCTGGCAAGCCTGATTGCCACCGTATTTGGCACGCTTTCTGCCGTGGGCATCAACAATCTGAACCCCAGACTGCGGAAGGCGGCAATGACCCTGACGGATATCCCCATGACAAATCCGGATATTGTCACCGGCGTATCCCTGTCGCTGCTGTTTGTCTTTGTGGGCACTAAGATGCTGGGCCAGCGGAACAGTTTGACCTTCTGGACACTGCTGATTGCCCATATCACCTTCAATCTGCCCTACGTCATCCTCAATGTAATGCCAAAGCTCAAGCAGATGGATGCATCCCTGACGGATGCCGCCATGGACTTGGGCTGCACCCCGCTGCAGGCCTTCTTCCGGGTGACCCTCCACGAGATCATGCCCGGCGTGGTTTCCGGGGCCATTATGGCCTTTACCATGAGCCTGGATGATTTTGTTATCAGCTATTTTGTAACGGGACTGGATTTTATCACTCTGCCGGTGGAAATCTACTCCTACACCAAAAAGCCCATTCAGCCCAAGATCTATGCCATGTTTACCCTGCTGTTCCTGCTGATTTTTGTGCTTATGACCGCCATGAATCTCATTCAGCTGGCAGGGGACAAAAAGCGCATTGCTGCCCGTAACAAAACATAACCGTAATGATAGGAGAAAAGATAGATATGAAAAAGTTTATTTCCACCTTACTTGCCGTAACCCTTCTGTGCTGCCTGTTTACCGGCTGCGGCAAGAAGGAAGATACCACCACCATCTATGTTTACAACTGGGGCCAGTACATTTCCGAGGGCGACGACGATTCCATCGATGTCATTGCCGAGTTTGAAAAGCAGTACCCCAACATCAAGGTGCAGTACTCCACCTTTGATTCCAACGAGACCATGTATGCCAAGCTGAAAAACGGCGGCATCACCGTGGACGTGGTGTTCCCCTCCGACTATATGATCGGACGGATGCGCCAGGAGGGAATGCTCCAGGAGCTGAACTACGACAATATCCCCAATGCCAAGTATATTGACGAAGCCTACCGGGGCCTGGCCTTTGACCCGGAAGATAAGTATTCCGTTCCCTATACCTGGGGCACGGTGGGCATCATCTACAACAGCAAGTACGTGGATGAGGCCGATGTCACCGGCTGGGAGCTGCTGTGGAATGAGAAGTATGCCGGTAAGATTCTGATGTTCGATAACTCCCGGGATGCCTTCGGCATTGCCCAGTATCTGCTGGGCTACTCCGTCAACTCCACCGATTCTGCTGAGTTCCAGGCCTGCGCCGATAAGCTGGCGGAGCAGAAGCCCGTGGTGCAGCAGTATGTGATGGACCAGATTTTCGATGCCATGGAGAATGAGGAGGCCTACATCGCCCCCTACTATGCCGGTGACTACCTGACCATGGTGGAAGAGAACCCCGACCTCCGGTTCTTCCGCCCGGAGGAGCAGGGCTACAACATCTTTGTAGACGGTATCTGCATCCCCACCTGCGCCAAGGAGAAGGAAGCTGCAGAGACCTTTATCAACTTCCTGATCGACCCGGAGATCTGCGCCCAGAACCTGGATTACCTGGGCTACTCCGTGCCGGAAACCGAGGCCAAGCAGTATCTTGACCCGGAGCTGGTAGCCAACGAGGTTGCCTACCCCACCCAGGAGCAGCTGCGCAATGCCACCTCCTTTGATTTCCTGCCTGAGGAAAGCTCCCGGGAGATGGAAAGCCTGTTTATGACCGTGCGCAACGGCTAAAATTTCCATAAAAAAGAGGCCTTCGGGCCTCTTTTTTATGGAAATGTCTCCTTCCTTTTGCGACATACACTGTACTTTTTTGCAGAACCATGGTACAATGCCCATATAAACAAAAAGGCGGTGGAAGTGCGTGGAAAAGAAAAACTACAATGGTCTGGATCTATGCAAGTTCTTTATGATGATTGTGGTCATTGCAATCCATACCGGTGCGGTTTCCCAATGCGAAAGCCCGGTAATTCTCCGGGTGTACTCCGTTGCAGCCAACCTGGCGGTGCAGTGCTTCTTCCTGATTTCCGGCTTTCTGCTGGGCAATCGCCTGACAGAGCCATTTTCTTTACCGGAAAACCGGCAGGTGCTTGTGCGTTACCTGAAAAGAATCCTGAAAATGTATCTTACGTGGATGCTCCTGTATACCCCGCTGGCAATTGTAAACTACATTCGCCACAGCACGCCCCTGCTGAAAGCGGCGGCACTGTATCTGCGGGGGCTTCTGCTGATGGGGGAGCAGTATAATTCCTTCCAGCTGTGGTATCTGCTCTCCACCGTCTATGCCCTGTGCCTGCTGCTCCTGCTGGAAAAACGGGGGGCATCCCTCTTCCAGGCGGCGGCTCTGGGGACGCTTTTGCTGATCCCGTCTGCCTTCCTCTACTGGATCACGGGAGCGCGGGGAATCCTTACCGGAACCCTTGGAAAAATTGCCCGGATTCTCTATCTGGTGCTGGGCAGCGGCAGGCTGCTGCTGGGGGCATTTTATCTGCCCGTTGGGATGCTTCTGGCAAAGCGCCCAATTCCCAATACGGCGGCCTGGGGACTTTTGATTTTTGGGGCAGGGGCAATGATCCTGCGGCCCGCCGGCCTTGTTTTTCAGGCCATGGCTGCCACCGGCCTGGTGAGCCTGCTGAGCAGGGTGCAGCTGCCGGATGCCCCGGTTTACCCGGCCCTGCGGAAAATGAGCACTGCAGGATACCTGATCCACATGTATGTGTACACCTTTTTTTACTGGCTTGCCTATCGGGAGCGCCGGGAGGGCCTGATTCCCTTTGCCGCAACGGCGGCAATTACCCTGGTGATTGCCGGAATTTACACCTTCTTTTCCCAAAGAAATCGGAAATAACAGTTGACCTGGGGGACTTTTTCGGTTATAATGAACGGGCATGACTATGAAGGTCTGCCAAATGTGCGTTGCTGCGGCCCCAAAGGGGCTGTCGAGCATAGATAAACCAGAAGTACAGGAGGTGTATCCCAAGTGAAGCGTACCTACCAGCCCAGCAATCGTCACCGTTCCAAGGTTCACGGTTTCCGCCAGAGAATGGCTACCGCAAACGGTCGTAAGGTCCTGGCCCGCCGCCGTGCAAGAGGCCGCAAGGTTCTGTCCGCCTGATGAGCTATTGTGTGGAACACAGGAAAAATGAGCTCTAGAGCGAAACGGGAGCTACAGCGGGGTGAATGAAACATTCGCCCCGCTCCCTTTTTTAGCAGAGCAAACAGGAGAAGCATTCATGAAGTTTTCCGGCGCCTTAAAATTCAATCATATTTTCCAGCGGCTTTACCACAGCCGGGGCTATTGTGATGGGTTCCTTGTCCTCTATGCCCGGAAAAACCGGACAAACCGCAATCGCGTGGGTATTACCGTCAGCAAAAAGCTGGGCCATGCGGTGGTGCGCAACCGGGTTCGCCGCCGCCTGCGGGAAATTTACCGCCTGAACGAGGCGCAGTTCCTGCCGGGATATGATATTGTAATGGTTGCAAGGTCCCGGGCGGTGGAGGCATCCTTCCAGGAGCTGCGGGAGAGCTATCTTTCCCTGGCACGGAAGGCAGGACTCCTGCTGCCCCCGGAGGAAAAACAATGAAACGCATCCTATTGCTGCTGATTTCGTTCTATCAGCACAGCATTTCCCCCTATTTCCCCGCCAGGTGCCGCTTTCGCCCCACCTGTTCCGACTATGCCTTCCAGGCCATTTCCAAGTATGGAGCCTGGAAAGGAGGGCTGCTGGCCCTGCGGCGTTTTCTGCGCTGCCATCCCTTTTCTCACCGGGATATCTACGACCCGGTGCCGTGAGTTCCAGATTTTGAAGGAGGAACGTCCATGCTACTCGCATTCCACATTGCAGACATTATCCAGGTTCCCTTCGGTTACCTGATGGAGGCCTTTTATCGGCTGACCAATAACTACGGCTTCGCACTGATCCTGTTCTCCGTCGTTGTGCAGCTGGTGGTTCTGCCCATTACTGCCAAGTCCAAAAAGAGTATGATGAAAATGTCCCGTCTGACCCCTCAGATGCAGGACATTCAGCGCCGCTACGCGGATGATCCCGCCCGCCAGAACCAGGCGATTCAGGATCTGTACCGGGAAGAGGGCGTTTCCATGGGCGGCGGCTGCCTGTGGAGCTTTGTGCCCATGCTGCTGCTGCTGCCGCTATATACCGTTGTCCGCCAGCCCATTGTGTATATGCTTCACGAAAACCTGGATGTTGCCAACCAGATCGTGGAAGTGATCAAGGGCATCAACCCAGAGCTTTTCAGCGGCAACGCCTACTATCACCAGATGATCGCCGCACAGTACATTCCCCAGTATGCCGAGGCCATCAAGAGCGCCATTCCCGCCATTGGGGAGACCGCCCTGCGGGGCATCAACTTCGGCTTTGCCGGAATCGACCTGGGTGCTGTGCCCCAGTTTAACGTATTTGCTTCTACCTGGGCCTGGAACTGGGCCCATATCGGCGCACTGCTGATTGCCCTGCTTTCCGCCGGTTACCAGGTGGTTTCCATGCTCATCATGCAGAAGATGAACGATTCCCTGGTTACCAACAAGGATGGCATTCAGGATAAGGAAACCGCCGAGACTTCCCAAGCCGCCCAGACCAACAAGGTCATGATGTGGACGATGCCCCTGATGATGCTGTGGATCGGCTTTACCGTGCCCTGCGCCCTGTCCCTGTACTGGTTTACCAGCGGCGTGGTGCGCACCGTTGAAGATGTGGTTCTCAATAAGCGCTACCGCAAGATCTACGATGCCGAGGATGCCGAGCGCCTGAAGCGCCGCCTGGAGCAGGATAAGATCGAGGCGGAGAAGGAGCGCATCCGCGCCCAGCGCCGTGCCGAGAATCCGGACGGCATCACCGAAAACACCAGCAAAAAGCGGCTGCAGAAGCAGCAGCGGGAGGCGGAAGCCGCCCAGAAGGCTGCCGCCGCCAAGGAATACGCTGCCAAGAAGGGCAAGCTGCAGGAGGAAGAGGAAGGCAAGCTTCCCCTGTCCGGCATTGCAGAGCGTCCCTATTGCAAGGGCCGCGCCTACGATCCCAACCGTTACGCTTCCGATCAGAAGGAGGATTAAGTCATGGAAAAGACTCTTGTTGCCACCGGAAAAACCATCGATCTTGCCATCGAGTCTGCACTGGCTCAGCTGGGCCTGGATCGGGACAGTGTGTCCGTTCAGGTGCTGCAGCAGGCAAAGTCCGGCTTCCTGGGCCTGGGTGCACAGCCTGCCAAGGTGCAGGTGACCTACGAGGCACCGGAGGAAGCGCCTGCAGCGCCCAAGGTTGCCCTGTCCTCCGCATCCCGGAAACCCAAGCCCGCTGCCCCCAAGGCACCTGAGGCGCCTAAGGCGCCCGAAGCCCCCAAGCCCGCCCCTAAGGCAGAGAAACCGGAAGCGCCCGAGGCCAAGCCGGACACTCCCAAGGAGATGGCTCCCAAGCAGGAGCGTCTCCCCAGAGCACCCAGAGCACCCAAGCCCCCCAGACAGGATGCGCCCAAGGCTCAGCCCAAGGAATATGCACCGGCCCCGGAGGGCTCCGTTGAGGAGAAAATCGAAAAGTTCATCAAGGGCCTGCTGGAGCACATGGGCTCTCAGGCAGTGCCCCACTGCTGGAAGGAGTCCGGCGGCAATACCTACCAGGTGGATCTGGTGGGCGAAGACCTGGGCTACCTGATCGGTCGCCGGGGAGATACCCTGGATGCCATTCAGCACCTGTGCAACTACGCAGTGAACCGGGATGTGGAGGGTCACATCCGGGTGAATGTGGATGCGGAGTCCTACCGCCAGAAGCGGGAGGAGAGCCTGCGCCGCTATGCCCGCAAGAAGGCACAGCAGGTTCTGAAGGCCCGCCGCCGCACCACTCTGGAGCCCATGAACGCCTACGAGCGGCATGTGATCCATGCGGCGCTGCAGGATATGGAGAATATTACCACCCATTCCACCGGCGTAGAGCCCAACCGCTGCGTTGTCATTGAATACGTCCGCTAAGTTATAAGACAAGAGCCGCCCGTTGCTTTCGGGCGGCTCTTCCTTTTATGCTGCTCTTCTTGGCATGAGCCAACGCGGCAGGCAGTTTGCGGATGTGGGATTAGAAAATGGTTCTATAATAAATGTTGGGGTCAGGCTTGGCTTAAGAGGCGGAATGGATTGCTTTTATTTTTGTTCCGTCTGGCAACAGCAGGTAGTCAACTTCTGTCAGTATAATCGGACGATCCGGCTCTAGGATAACGGATTCAGTTGCCCCGTTTGCTTGAAATAGCGCAATCTTTGTCCCATCATTCAGTACGAAAATGATATCGTTATAGATTGTTTCATCATCATTTGAAAACATTGCAGCATTCAGGTATATGCATTCAAAAGTGTCAAATGGTTCAGGACGCAGGAAAGAAATCTCAACGACCAGGGGACGAATATAAATTGAGGTAATTGTAATATCCTCTATGGAATCGACGGCTTCATATTGATGGCTTCCGGAACGGATAACGAGTGCTTTGGTAGAAAAAGGACATTCCAGTAATTCCATTCCGCCGGGGCTCGGCTCATCCAATTCAATCTCAAAAGTCCAGGTTCCGGATGCAAGCAATGTTTTGGGATGCAGACGCTCCGATTCCTCCGGCGTAAAAAGACAATTTGTTTGTCCTGCATATTTCGTTGACAACAGCTCTTGCTCATATTTCGAGTCATACCCTAATTTCACAATATTACGGAAGACGATCATGCATTTTCTTGTTGGGTCAAGTGCTGACTCTGTATCCTTTAATGCGACTGGCGTAATTCTAACAACGAGATCAAGAGTGTTATTTTTATTGTCACTGTCGGAAAGCGCTTTGCAAGATATATCTGGTGAATGACTGTTTTCTCCTAAAGATGCAGAAAGACCGGGAAAGGAAAGTTTTTCTCCTGAATGGGTATCCGGAATGCTGGACAGATCAATCTCCTCTGGGGCGATGAATCTAAAGAAGGCGAAGATTTTCGTACCATCAGTGATTGCGGACTTATATTCTAACGTATAGCCTGCTTGGGTTTGGCGAGTGGAGTGCTGCTGAACGTTACGATCTACCTGCTCACTGGATAACGGATGTTGATGGTTGTTACACCCTGTTAGCATTGTGATTGTAACAGGTATGATAGCTAAGAATGTGACCAACTTTTGATGATGCATTCTGCGTATATATGGTTTCCTTAATTTTAATATACCTATGCGCATTTGCTCACCCCCCTCCAAAACAAGAATAGCATTAAATTACGCGAATTACAACAAAAATTTATTGCGAATTTAACGTTTGGAAAGGAAATACGAAATTCGATTCGGAGAAAAGCGCAGCTGTTCAAAATTGCACCACTCTGGAGCCCATGAACGCCTACGAGCGGCATGTGATCCATGCGGCGCTGCAGGATATGGAGAATATTACCACCCATTCCACCGGCGTAGAGCCCGATGTGAATCAATCGGCCCCTACGAAAAATGGGGTACGGCGTATCGTTTGGGACGGGGTGTGTACCACGCCCTTGGCTGCACTGGGAAAACGTTATTCATTCTCCACATCGGAAAACACAAAGCTGTCGCAGACCGCTTCCAGGAACGGTTTCTCCTTCGGAAGGCCGGTAAATACCATATTAGCATCGGGAACTTCTCCAATTATGATGGAAATAAAGCTTCCCCCATTTTCTGCAAAAATGAATCCCGTGTCACCATTGAGTGCCAGCAGCGCACGGTATCCCTCTGCGGTTGTGTAATTCCACTGCAGGATGTCTGAGATGTGATTCAACCCAAGTTGGGCAGTATAAAATGCATCTTTCTTTATGCTGTTCATTTGAAATTGGACTGTTTTACCGTAGCTTTCACTGAAATCCAATTCTCCGTAAGCAACAAAGCTCCCATCCTGGAAAAGATGCCCGTAGAAACAGCGCGGCATTACCGCTTCCTTGAGAATACCGGATAAGCCATGCACCGCCATTCCTTCCGCATCCGGGATAAAGAATGGCTTTCCCACAAGATGCAGCCCATATTTGATGCAGAGTTCATCCACTTTATCCACCATTTCCTGGGAATAGCAGGGATAGTTTGTATACGCTTCGGGACGCTGAAATTCATCTGAGAAGCGAAGCTCGGGATTTTGAACCGTGTATTCTGCGGAGTATGTCAGCCACTCCTGCAAAGCATGATAGGCCGGACTGCCTTCGTATCCCTGCAAAGAAAGAACTTGTTTGGAGACGGAAGG
Source organism: uncultured Oscillospiraceae bacterium (assembly GCA_934589065.1). Taxonomy (GTDB): domain Bacteria; phylum Bacillota; class Clostridia; order Oscillospirales; family Oscillospiraceae; genus Faecousia. The sequence goes on along the minus strand of CAKTNN010000027.1, from coordinate 3,436 downwards.
CCCTGCAGCTGCTTCCGGAAGTGCACCTGAAATCTTTTCTGCCGGTTCCTCTCCGATTGCCGCAAGTGTCTCTTTTGTATGGTCAATTACCACAAGATGTTTTAAACGGTAGAAATAAGCCGTGCAGCCCATTAGCAACAGGAGCAGACCAATCATCGCAGCAACAAGAAGAGGTCTACGGAATCGGTTGAATGCCTCCCGTTCCCCTTCGGGGGCCTTTGCCCCGGCGGAAAACGCTCCATATTCAGCTTCTTCAACGATGCTGTCGTTGACGAATGTTAAGCCTACAATCATATCCATGCCATTCATACACAAATTCCCTCCTGTTCTAGGAATGCTGCCAACTTTGTTTTTGTCCGGGCAATCCGTTTCTGGGCGGCGTCTTCACTGATGCCATAGCGTGCGGCAATTTCCGCAAATGAATCAAAGTACCAATACCGGCGCATGAACACCATCCGGTTTTCCGGGGTCAGGCTCTCTAGAAACGTATCCAGCAGCTCGCCAAGCTCCCTGTTTTCCAGCTCATGCCCACGGCGCTGATCCGGGATGCAGCTTTCTATCTCCTGGGTCAGGCTGACGACTTCCGCTTTCCGTTTTGCTGCGCTTTTCCAGTCCAGCTTGTCCAAAGCAAAATGCCGGCAGATTTTCGCCAGATATGCGAAGAAGTGTTTTGGCCTCTGAGGAGGAATCGTATCCCAGGAGCGCATATAGGTATCGTTCACGTTTTCTTCCGCATCCTGTTCATTCTGAAGGATATGGTTTGCCAGGGTGAAGAGCCGCCTGCCGTATGCATTCGCCGTATGCCGGATGGCGTCCTCATCTCTGGCGAGGAACAGATCAATTATTTTTCGATCATCCATTTTTGTTCACCTCTCGGTTTCTGTTTGCTTCCTTACCCTAATAGACGGAAATTTGCCCGTAAATCCGACTCCTATCCTATCATTTTTTTTACAAAAAGAAAAGACATCAGCAGTCTGCACAAGCCCGGACTCTTTCCACAGACCGCCCGGACTGTCCAAACATCTTGATTTTTCTGGACATAATGAGACCTCATTCCTATTGCGAAAATCAGCAAACAGGCATGAGGTCTAAAAAGGGCCGAAACATAAGAAAAAACCTTGAAAGAACAGAACTTTCAAGGGTTTGGTGGAGACTACGGGACTCGATGGCTGATTTTGCCCCATGGGGCAAAATCATAAGGATGCAGCCAGTTTTTGAACTGGCTGCCGCAATATGCCACCGGCATATTGCATTTAAGTGGGTTCGAGTCCCCAGGCTTCAAAAGCAACAAAAAGCACCATCCAAAAGGATGGTGCTTTTGTCCCTGGTGGAGCAACGCAAGTCATATCCGAACTTAAAGCATCTTCAATTTCTTTCAGTGTTATGGTCTGGGTGCCATCTTTGAAGTTGTAGGTCAGGACCAATTTATCATCATACACATAGACGGAATTGACAAACACATCGATAATCTCCCGTTGGTAGGCTTTGTCGTTGATATTGCCGTATTTGAAGCGGCTGATCCATCGGACAATCTGCTCCTTGCTATACTGGGGACGGGCAATCTGGGCTTGAAGAATCGATGCCTTTAAGGTCTCCCGCTGTTGCTCCAACTGCTCCAGGCGCTCCTTGGTGGAAACGGTCAGAATTCCAATCTGGATGGCATTCAGAATATTTTCGATGCCTTTTTCGCAATCCCGGAGTTGCTGCTGCAATGCCGGGATTGTAGTATCCTCCTTGGCCTGCATGGCAACCATAGCGTCCGCAATGCGGTCAATGGCAGTATCCGTCAAGACCTTTGTCACGGTGAGCTGGACTACCGTCCGCTCAATCCAGTCCTTTTTCAAAGCCTTGCGTTTACAGCCTAAATGGCGTTTGGAACCGCTGCACTTGTAATAGTGATAGATTGTCCCTTTGCTGCCCTTGCCGCTTTCGCCGGCCATGAGACGACCACAGGTCCCGCAAAATAGCTTTGTGGTGAGCAGGTATTCTTCTGCCGCTTTCGCTCTCGCGGGAGCTTTTTGATTCGCTTTCATTCTTCTTTGCACCCTTTCAAACAGTTCCTTATCGATGATTGCCGGAATCCCATCCGGGATCACGACCTTGGAATACCTGTATTCTCCGATGTACTTCCGATTTTTCAGAATCAGGCTGACACCACCAATGGTGAACGGGACCCCACGTCCGGTTCGCAGACCACGGTCATTGAGCGACTTCCGAATATCCGTGATCCGCTCCCCGGCATCAAACCGTGTGTAGATTTCCCGGACCACTGGCGCTTTGACAGGGTCAACCGCCAAAACGCCAGTGGTTTTGTCCACATAGTATCCATACGGTATGTTGCCGCCGTTGTTCTTGCACTTCATGGCGTTGTCGTACTGTCCACGCTGGATTTTCTGGGACAGTTCTGCCGAGTAGTATTCGGCGTAGCCCTCCAACATGGATTCCAGGATAATTCCCTCTGGGCCGTCAGAGATGTTCTCTTTCGCGGAAATGACCCGGACACCATGCTTTTTCAAGATGTGCTTGTAATGGGCGCTGTCATAGCGATCTCTGGAAAAGCGGTCCAACTTCCAGACCAGTACCGCATCAAAAAGTCCGCCCTCGCTGTCGGCAATCATGCGCTGAAATTCCGGCCTGTCCGCCGTTCTGGCGGACAACGCTCTGTCAATATACGTCCGCAGCAGGGTGATTCCGTTTCGGGCGGCATATTCCGTACATTCCCGAATCTGACCCTCAATGGATTCCTCACGCTGGCTTTCCGTAGAGTAGCGGGCATAAATTACAGCTTTCATTTTCTCCCTCCTTTTTTGCTCTAATCATAGCCCTTTCTCTCAGAATTGACAAATGTACGGGGATCCATTTCCTCCTCCGTATCTCGCATCTTTGTCAGGAAGAACCGTGCCATCCGTTCAATGGCAGTATCGGGAAGCAGGGTGCCTACATCCCGCACCGCAAGAACCGCATTCTGTTCTTCATTTTGAACCAATTACACCCCTCCCTATCTGGCATCCCGCTCAGAACGCTTTCGGAATTGCGCCTCACACAGACGAACAATTTCATCTTCCATCTGTGTGGTAGTGTAGCTTTTGGGGAAGTATTTCCGAATACGTTCCATAGGGATGCGAATGCGCTCTTTCTGATTCGCCTTTTCCTCGCCCATAATAGAACGCAATTTAGGCACTGTCAGAGCTTTTGCCTGGTATTCCTTTTTCAGGCGAACAGCCTGAGAAAGAGAGGGTGTACAGTCGTTGCGGTGCATTTCTTCCAGAAGGTAGGTCTGGGTTTTTTCTGGGAGGTAGCTCAGCTCCACAGCGGGGGTGAGGGCAATTTTGCCGTCATCGACAAGCTGTAGCAATTCCGGTAGCAGATAGGTCAAGCGGATATATCGCCGTACCTGATTCTTGCTTTCTCCGCTTGTATTCCCAATTATTTCCGC
>CAKTNN010000026.1 GCA_934589065.1 uncultured Oscillospiraceae bacterium | reverse complement strand
GGCAAGAACGGCCTGGAAGTCTTCCAGCAGGCTATGGAAAACATCATGCCCGCTGTGGAGCTGAAGGCTCGCCGTGTCGGTGGCGCTACCTATCAGGTGCCCATCGAAGTTCGCCCCGATCGCCGTCAGACCCTGGGTCTGCGGTGGATCACCACCTACAGCCGTAGCCGCAGCGAGAACACCATGAAGGAGCGCCTGGCTGCTGAAATCATGGACGCTGCCAACAACACCGGCGCATCTGTTAAGAAGCGCGAGGATGTCCACAAGATGGCCGAAGCCAACAAGGCTTTCGCTCATTTCCGCTGGTAATCAAGGAGACAATCAATGCCTAGACAGTATTCCCTGGAAAATACCAGAAACTTCGGCATCATGGCTCACATCGATGCCGGTAAGACCACCACTACCGAGCGTATCCTGTTCTACACCGGTCGTAACTATAAGATCGGCGAGACCCACGATGGCTCCGCTACCATGGACTGGATGGCCCAGGAGCAGGAGCGCGGCATCACCATCACTTCCGCTGCTACTACCTGCTTCTGGAAGGGCTGCCGCCTGAACATCATTGATACCCCGGGCCACGTGGACTTCACCGTCGAGGTGGAGCGCTCCCTGCGTGTTCTGGACGGTGCTGTCACCGTTCTGTGCGCCAAGGGCGGCGTTGAGCCCCAGACCGAGACCGTTTGGCGTCAGGCCGACGAGTACAAGGTCCCCCGTATGATCTACGTCAACAAGATGGACATCATGGGCGCCGACTTCTACAGAGTTATGCAGATGATCGACGAGCGCCTGAAGTGCAACGCCGTTGCCATTCAGCTGCCCATCGGCTCCGAGGCGTTCTTCAAGGGCAACATCGACCTGCTGACCATGAAGGCAAACGTCTTCTATGATGAGCTGGGTAAGGATGTTCGCGTGGAAGATATCCCCGAAGACATGGTTGACCTGGCAGAAGAGTACCACGAGAAGCTGATGGATGCCGTCACTGCTCTGGACGACGATCTGGCTATGAAGTATCTGGAGGGTGAAGAAATCGCCGTTCCCGAAATCAAGGCCGTTATTCGCCGTGCTACCATTGCAAACGAGATGGTTCCCGTTGTTTGCGGTACTTCTTACAAGAACAAGGGCGTTCAGGAAGTCCTGGATGCTGTTGTTGACTATATGCCCTCTCCTCTGGATAAGAAGGGCATCAAGGGCGTGAACCCGGAGACTGAGGAAGAGGACTTCCGTCCCGCTTCCGACGACGCACCCTTCTCCGCTCTGGCTTTCAAGATCGCTACCGACCCCTATGTCGGTAAGCTGTGCTACTTCCGTGTGTACTCCGGTACTCTGGAAAAGGGCAGCACCGTTCTGAACTGCACCAAGGGCACGAAGGAGCGCCTGGGCCGCATCCTGCAGATGCACGCCAACCACCGGGAGGATATCGACATGGTTTATGCCGGCGATATCGCTGCAGCCGTGGGCGTGAAGAACACCACCACCGGTGATACCTTCTGTGATGAAGAGCATCCCATTATTCTGGAGTCCATGGTCTTCCCCGACCCCGTTATCGAGGTTGCGATCGAGCCCAAGACCAAGGCCGGTCAGGAAAAGATGGGCATTGCTCTGAGCAAGCTGGCTGAAGAGGACCCCACCTTCCGGACCTACACCAACAAGGAAACCGGGCAGACCATTATCGCCGGTATGGGCGAGCTGCACCTGGAAATCATTGTTGACCGTCTGCTCCGTGAGTTCAAGGTGGAAGCCAATGTCGGCGCTCCTCAGGTTTCCTACAAGGAGACCATCCGCAAGGCTGTGGATCAGGAAACCAAGTACGCCCGTCAGTCCGGTGGTAAGGGCCAGTATGGTCATGTTAAGATCCATGTTGAGCCCAATGAGCCCGGCAAGGGTTACGAGTTTATCAATGCAGTTGTCGGCGGCGCCATCCCCAAGGAATACATTCCTGCTGTTGACGCCGGTATTCAGGGCGCAATGGAGGCTGGTGTTCTGGCTGGCTACCCCGTTGTTGACGTAAAGGTCACCCTGTACGATGGCTCTTATCATGAGGTCGACTCCTCCGAAATGGCATTTAAGATTGCCGGTTCTATGGCATTCAAGGAAGCCTGCCGGAAGGCTGACCCCACCATCCTGGAGCCCATCATGAAGGTTTCCGTCACTGTTCCCGATGAGTATATGGGCACCGTAATCGGTGACATCACTGCTCGCCGCGGCAACATCCTGGGCCAGATCACCCGTACCGGTGCGGTTCAGGTTGACGCAAACGTGCCTCTGGCTGAGATGTTCGGCTATGCTACCGACCTGCGTTCCAAGACTCAGGGCCGTGGTAACTACTCCATGGAGCCCAGCCACAATGCTGAGCTGCCCAAGTCCAAGACCGAAGAGCTGATCAAGGCTCGCTCCAGAGATTAATTTTTCGTAAAAAACGAAAGTTTCTCTTGTGTTTCCGCATTATTTATTGTATTATGTACATGATGTGCGGAAACACATATCTCCAAAGCTGCTATCAATTTATATTCATTTTTAACAGGAGGAATATTTCAAATGGCAAAGCAGAAGTTTGAAAGAAATAAGCCCCATGTTAACATTGGCACCATCGGCCATGTTGACCACGGCAAGACCACTCTGACCGCCGCTATCACCAAGTATCTGGCTCTGAAGGGTCAGGCCGACTTCGAGGACTACGCTTCCATCGATAAGGCTCCCGAAGAGAAGGCTCGTGGTATCACGATCAACACCGCTCACGTTGAGTACGAGACCGACAACCGTCACTACGCTCACGTTGACTGCCCGGGCCACGCCGACTATATCAAGAACATGATTACCGGCGCTGCTCAGATGGACGGTGCTATCCTGGTTATCGCTGCTACCGACGGCCCCATGGCTCAGACTCGTGAGCACCTGCTGCTGGCTCGCCAGGTTGGCGTGCCCTATATCGTTGTTTTCCTGAACAAGTGCGATCAGGTTGACGACGAGGAGCTGCTGGAGCTGGTTGAGATGGAAGTCCGCGAGACTCTGAACGAGTACGAGTTCCCCGGCGACGACACTCCCATCATCAAGGGTTCCGCTCTGAACGCTCTGGTTTCCGAGTCCAAGGATCCCAACGCTCCCGAGTATGCTTGCATCAAGGAGCTGATGGATGCTGTTGACACCTATATCCCCACTCCCGACCGTAAGGCCGACCAGCCCTTCCTGATGCCCGTTGAGGACGTCTTCACCATTTCCGGTCGTGGCACCGTTGCTACCGGTCGTGTGGAGCGTGGTATCGTTAAGAAGAACGAGCCCGTTGAGATCGTTGGCCTGAAGGAAGAGAAGACTCCCACTGTCGTTACCGACATTGAGATGTTCCACAAGCTGCTGGACTACGCAGAAGCCGGCGACAACATCGGCGCTCTGCTGCGTGGCGTTGACAAGAAGAACGTTGAGCGTGGTCAGGTTCTGTGCAAGCCCGGTTCCATCCATCCTCACACCAAGTTCTCCGGCCAGGTTTACGTCCTGTCCAAGGAAGAAGGCGGCCGTCATACTCCCTTCTTCAACAACTACCGTCCTCAGTTCTACTTCCGTACCACTGACGTAACCGGCATCATCACCCTGCCCGAAGGCACCGAGATGTGCATGCCCGGCGATAACGTCGTCATGAAGGTTGAGCTGATCACCCCCATCGCTATCGAGAAGGGCCTGCGCTTCGCTATCCGTGAAGGCGGTCGTACCGTCGGTTCCGGTGTTGTTACCGAGGTTCAGGAGTAATTCCTTACCAACCTAACTGTTTTGCCCCCTGCCAAATCCGGCAGGGGGCTTTTTTAGGTTCTGTTTGTAGACAAAACGGCGATTCCAAAGAGAAAAATACCCAAAACCGATGGTATCTTCTCGGAATGGGGCAATTTTAGAAATCAATTGTGGTGATAAATCCGCTTGTCCAGGGCAAAGATCCTGCCGGAAAAACTCCCCGCCGGTACGGATGGAAGGGTTTCAGAGTAGATCTCCATACGGCTATCCACCAGATCAATGTAACTCAGCAGCTCGGCCTCGGCAAATTCAGGACGGACGGCGGCGCCAAATTCCGGCTCTCCATGATGAGACAGGATCATGTGCTGCAAAAGCAGATTTTTTTCCTCTGGCGTACCCAGCTCTGTGCATACATTGGAAACCTCCTGGGCTCCCATCACCAGGTGCCCCAGCAGCTGTCCTTTCAGGGAGTAGTCCGTTACGATACCCAGTTCGGAAAACTGAAATTCAATTTCCTTTGCAAAGTCATGGAGCAGGGTGCCGGTGAGCAGCAGACTCCGGTCAATCACCTGGGGGTAAAGCCCTGCGAGAAAATCTGCCAGTTGCAGCATATTTGCGGTGTGCATTAAAAGTCCGGACAGGAAGCTGTGGTGTACGCTTTTGGCGGCGGGGATGCTGCGGAAGGCTTCCAGGTGGGTTTCCAGCATTCGCTGGGCAACCTGCCGATAGTCGCTGTCCTCTAAGCTGGCAATCAGGGCGCGCACCTTTTCCAGGGTTTCGTCCCGGTCGATGGGGGCTACGGCAACCAGACGGGAGGTATCGCAGTTATCTTCCGGCAGAGCCATACGCACATTGGACAGGGAAAGCTGGGGACTGCCTTTGAATTCAGAAACATCTCCCCGGATTTTCACAACCTTGCCGATATCCTCCTGAGCTCCTACCGGGCCGCTGTAGTCCCAGACCTTTACATCTATGGTGCCGGTTTTGTCTGCAATGACGGCGCTTAAAAAAGGTTTGCCGTTGGAAGATACTTTTTGATAGGCTTCCTTCAGTAAGTAAAACCCTTCAACCTTATCACCGGGAACCATATCCTGAACGCTCTTGTTGTATTCCATAGCCATGCTCCTTCTCGTTTTTGCCCATTATAACCGATGGAAGAGAATTTTACAAGGGAAAGGAGAACGGCAATTGCTGAGAATGCTTCTTAGAATGCAATGAAATCACCGGATGAAGGCTTTCCGTTTTGTGCCCATTGGACGGCAGCGCAGTGCAAGGGGGAAGAAGTCTTCATTTTTTCATAAAAAATAATTCCCCTTGGGACAAATTTTGTCTAAAACCGAAAAAATAAAGGAAGTGCCCTGCGGCGTGTTGACAAATAGAAGGTTTTGGGATAACATGAAGAAGACAAGTGAAAAAGCTGATGTAATTTCGGATTGATGGCCCGAAAGTTTCTACCGCAACGCCAAAAGTTGTGACCATTGGTGAAAGAGTATGAATCGCGTTCCTATGCCCAGGCATTCTGGTTTCGGAAGGCGATTGCTGTTTCCGTGGGACGAAAGTAGTTTTGACCCACGGATTTAATTTTTTGGTAAAGGAGTGCCGCTTATGAAAGCTATGGAGGAGAAAATCCTGAAAGAAGGAAAGGTGCTTCCCGGCGGCATCCTGAAAGTGGGCTCTTTCCTGAATCAGCAGATCGATACCGTATTTTTGAAGGATATGGCTGTGGAAATCGCCGGGCTGTACCAGAATTCCGACGTGAATAAAATCCTCACCATCGAGTCCTCCGGTATCGCCATTGCAACGGCAGTGGCCTTGGAAATGGGCGTGCCTCTGGTGTTTGCAAAAAAGCATAAGTCAAGCAATGTGGACGGCGCGGTCTACACCTCCGTTGTCCACTCCTATACCCACGGTACGGACTATACGATCGTTGTCAGCAGCGACTACCTGTGCCCCGGAGATCGGGTGCTGCTGGTGGATGATTTCCTGGCAAACGGCAAGGCCCTGATTGGTCTGACGGATCTTGTTACCCAGGCAGGCGCACAAACCGTAGGCGCTGCCATTGCCATCGAAAAAGGCTTCCAGGGGGGCGGCGATGCTCTGCGGGCCAAGGGAGTCCGGGTGGAATCCCTGGCAATTGTGGAAAGCATGAGCGATGACGCCATTACCTTCCGCAAGTAAGTCCATTCCTTTTGGCTGTTGATTGCTTTGGCAATTTACGCATAATTTTTTCTAGGAGGAAAAAAGATAAATGAAAAAGATTCTTTCTCTGGCACTGGTTCTTGTTATGATCCTGGGTCTGGCTGCTTGCGGTGGCAAGACCGAGGCTCCTGCAGCAACCACTGCTGCCCCTGCCGCTGAAGGCGAGACTGCTGCTCCTGAGACCGAGAACGCCGCTCCTGTCAGCGATGTGAAGCTGGGCTTCATCTTCCTGCATGACGAAAACTCCACTTATGACCTGAACTTCATGAACGGCGCTAAGGAAGCCATTGCTGCCCTGGGCCTGACCGAAGATCAGTACCTGTTCCGCACCAACATCCCCGAGGGCCAGGAGTGCTACGATGCCGCCTGCGAGCTGGCAGATGCCGGCTGCAACATCATTTTTGCCGATTCCTTCGGTCATGAGGACTACATGATCCAGGCTGCCAAGGAGTTCCCCGATGTTCAGTTCTGCCACTCCACCGGTACGAAGGCACACACCGAGGGCCTGAGCAACTACCACAATACTTTCGCCGCCATCTACGAGGGCCGTTACCTCGCCGGTGTGGTTGCCGGTCTGAAGCTGAACGAGATGATCGAGAACGGTGAATTCACCGCTGACCAGGCCAAGATGGGCTATGTTGGCGCTTTCACCTACGCCGAGGTTGTTTCCGGCTACACAAGCTTCTACCTGGGCGCTAAGTCCGTTTGCCCCTCTGTGACCATGGATGTCACCTTCACCGGTTCCTGGTACGATGAGACCGCCGAGAAGGAAGGCGCCAACAAACTGATCCAGAACGGCTGCAAGCTGATTTCTCAGCACGCCGATTCCATGGGCGCTCCCACTGCCTGCGAGACTGCCGGTGTGCCCGATGTGTCCTACAACGGTTCTACCATTGCTGCCTGCCCCAACACCTATCTGGTTTCCTCCCGCATCAACTGGGCTCCCTACTATGAGTTCGTTGTGAACTGCGTGAAGAACGGCGAGGCAATCCCCGCTGACTGGACCGGCACCATCGATACCGGCTCCGTTGTGCTGACCGACATCAACGAGGCTGTCTGCGCCGCTGGTACCGCCGACAAGCTGGCAGAGGTTAAGGCTGCCATCGAGGATGGCTCTGTCAAGGTGTTCGATACCACCACCTTCACCGTTGACGGCAAGACCGTGGATACCTTCATGGCAGACGTGGATACCGATCCTGACTACACTGCCGATACCGAGGTTATCGAGGATGGCGCGTTCATGGAGTCCACCAAGCGCTCCGCTCCTTACTTCACCCTGCAGATTGACGGCATCAACCTGCTGGATCAGGCTTACTAATTAAATTCCAGGAGCCCCTTTCCGGGGGCTCCTGGAAATGCTGCAAAGGGCAGCGCAGTGAAGCTTCGCCGCGCTGCCCTTTGCGGCATTGTTGCAGGGCAGTGCCCCCCTTTGCCGAAGACGATAAAGAATAGAAGGAGTGAGCTTTTTGGAAGAAAAATGCGCCGCAGTCCAGATGCGGGACATCACCAAACGCTTTGGCTCCACCCTGGCGAACGACCGGGTGTGGCTGGACATCTATAAGGGAGAGATCCTGGCACTGCTGGGGGAAAACGGCAGCGGCAAGACCACCCTTATGAATATGCTTTCCGGCATTTATTTCCCGGATGAAGGCAAGATATTCATCAACGGAAAGGAAGCTCTGATCCGTTCCCCAAAGGATGCTTTCTCCTACGGCATCGGCATGATTCATCAGCACTTTAAACTGGTGGATGTGCTCACCGCTGCAGAGAATATTGTCCTGGGCCTGAAAGAGCCGGGACGGCTGGATATGAACAAGGTGGCACAGAAGGTCAAGGCAATCTGTGATGCCTACGGCTTTGACGTGGACCCCAATCAGAAAATCTACAATATGTCGGTTTCCCAGAAGCAGACCGTGGAAATCGTGAAGGTGCTCTATCGCGGGGCGGATATCCTGATTTTGGATGAGCCCACCGCCGTCCTGACTCCCCAGGAGACGGACAAGCTGTTTGCCGTGCTCCGGGCAATGCGGGATGACGGCAAGGCCATTGTGATCATCACCCACAAAATGCACGAGGTGGAGTCCCTGTCCGATCGGGTGGCAATCCTGCGCCACGGTCAGTTCGTGGGCGATATGCTGACCAAGGAAACCAGCGCCCAGGATATGACCAATATGATGGTGGGCCGCCCGGTGACGCTGAACATTGAGCGCCCGGAGCCCGTGAATCCCAGACCCAGAATCGAGGTTAAAAACCTGACGGTGAAGGATGCCGAGGGCTCGGTAAAGCTGGACGACGTAAGCTTTACCGCCAATGCCGGAGAAATTTTGGGCATTGCCGGTATTTCCGGCTGCGGGCAGAAGGAGCTTCTGGAGGCAATCGCCGGTTTGCAGCCCACCCAGAGCGGCTCTATCTGCTATGTGGAGGATGACGGAACCAGAGAAGAGCTGATCGGCAAAGATCCCACTGCCATTGCCGCCATGGGCGTTTCCCTCTCCTTTGTGCCGGAGGATCGGCTGGGCATGGGCCTGGTTGGCTCCATGGATTTGACGGACAATATGATGCTGCGCTCCTTCCGCAAGGGCAAGTCCTGGTTTACCAACCGCAAGGCACCCAAGGCGTTGGCGGAGCACGTTGTGGAGGAGCTGGAGGTCAATACTCCCGGTGTATCCACTCCGGTTCGGCGGCTTTCCGGCGGCAATGTGCAAAAGGTGCTGGTAGGCCGGGAAATTGCTTCTGCGCCTACGGTTTTGCTCACGGCTTATGCAGTCCGCGGTCTGGATATCAACTCCTCCTACACCATTTACGATCTGATCAATAAGCAAAAGCAGGCCGGTGTCGCCGTGGTATTTGTGGGCGAGGACCTGGATGTGCTGCTGGAACTGTGCGATAAAATTCTGGTACTGTGCGGCGGCAAGGTCAGCGGCATTGTGGACGGACGGGGCGCGCAGAAGCCGGAAGTGGGCATGATGATGACCCGGTTGGGAGGAAAGACCAATGGCTAAAAATCAATCTGTGCTGCATATTTCCAAACGGGATAACCTGCCCTGGTATCGGGCCTGGGCCATCCGTGGGGCGGCAATCCTGCTGGCTCTGGTGGTGTGTGCCTTTGTTACCACGGCTCTTACAGGGCAGGATCCCATTGGAGTTTACAAAACCATGTTCCAGGGGGCTTTCGGCACCAAGCGGAAGGTGTGGATCCTGGGTCAGAATCTGGCAATCCTGCTGTGCGTATCCCTGGCAGTCACCCCTGCTTTTAAAATGCGCTTCTGGAATGTGGGCGGCGAGGGGCAAATCCTCATCGGCGGCCTGGCAACGGCGGCCTGCATGATCCTTTTGGGAGACAAGATTCCCAATTGGCTTTTGATTGTGATTATGGTGGCGGCCTCCATGGCAGCCGGTGCAATCTGGGGCGGAATCCCCGCTATCTGCAAGGCCAAATGGAATACCAACGAAACCCTCTTCACCCTGATGATGAACTATGTTGCCACCCAGCTGGTTGCCTTCTTCGTCATTGTTTGGGAGGTCCCCAAGGGCGCAGGCAAAATCGGCATCATCAACCAGTCCACCGAGGCCGGTTGGCTGCCTCAGATAGGCTCTTATAAGTACTTGCTGAATATTCTCATTGTGGCGGTGCTGACGGTAATCATGTATTTCTACCTGACCCGCTCCAAGCAGGGCTATGAAATCGCCGTGGTGGGCGAAAGCGAGCGCACTGCCCGGTACGTGGGCATTAAGGTGGGCAAGGTGATTGTGCGCACCATGATGCTGTCCGGCGCAATTTGCGGCCTGGCAGGTCTGCTGCTGGTAGGCGGCACGGATCACACCATTACCACAACCATCGCCGGAGGCCGGGGCTTTACCGCCGTTATGGTGGCCTGGCTTGCCAAGTTCAATCCCTTCGGCATGGTGTTTACCAGCTTGCTGTTAGTATTCCTGGACCGGGGTGCCAGCGAGATTTCCACCATTTATTCCCTGAACCATTCCTTTGGTGATATCCTAACGGGCATCATCCTGTTCTTCATCATTGGCAGTGAGTTTTTCATCAGCTACAAGCTGAATTTCCTGAAGAATAACCGGAAGGAGGAAGCATAAATGTTTGATATTGTCTCTTTCTTCCCCCGGGCGGTCATGCAGGGCATTCCCTTGCTTTTTGGCGCCACTGGCGAAACCCTGACGGAGAAATCCGGCAACCTGAACCTGGGCATTCCCGGTATTATGTATGTGGGCGGTATCTGCGGCGTAATCGGTGCGTTCTTCTATGAGCAGTCCGGGAATATGAATCCCTTCCTGGCGGTTATGATCCCTCTGCTGTGCTGCCTGGCGGGCAGCCTGCTGATGGGGCTGCTGTACTGCTTCCTCACCGTTACCCTTCGGGCAAATCAGAACGTCACGGGCCTTGCGATGGCAACCTTTGGTGTAGGCTTCGGCAATTTCTTTGGCGGCTCTCTAATTAAGCTTACCGGCGCGGAGGTTCCCTCCATTGCGCTGTCTGCCACATCAAACTATTTCCGCATGACCCTGCCCTTTGCGGAAAAAACCGGTGTGTTTGGAAAACTGTTCCTTTCTTATGGTTTCCTGGCCTATGTGGCAATTGCCATTGCACTGGTTGCCTCTTACGTGCTGAAAAAGACCCGGGTGGGCTTGCAGCTCCGGGCGGTGGGCGAGAGCCCTGCTACCGCCGATGCGGCGGGCATCAACATCACCCGCTACAAGTACAAGGCCACCTGCATCGGTTCCATGATCGCGGGGCTTGGCGGGCTGTACTACGTCATGGACTACGCCTGCGGCGTTTGGTCTAACGATGCCTTCGGTGACCGTGGCTGGCTGGCAATTGCACTGGTCATCTTTACCATCTGGCGGCCCAATGTGGGCATTCTCAGCTCCATCCTCTTCGGCGGACTGTACATCCTGTACCTGTTTATCCCCACAGGGGCAAATCTTGCCGTGAAGGAGCTTTACAAGATGCTGCCCTACATCGTTACGCTGATTGTGCTGGTGCTGACCAGTATGCGCAACAAGCGGGAGAATCAGCCCCCGGAAAGCCTGGGCGTTCCCTATTTCCGAGAAGAACGGTAAGTATTCCAGGAGTCGTTAAAACGCTCACCGCGAAAACGGGCAGACCCGCTGTTTCGCATCGGGCGTTTTAATGGCTCCCTTTTAATTCCACTGATTTTATCCAGGGAGGATGCGTTATGAACGAGAAAAAGAAAGCCAATGTTCTGGCTGCCATGGAGCAGCACGAGGTTCCCCAGCTGTTGATTTCCGACCCCGCGGTTATTTTTTACCTGACAGGGGCAAGAGTCGAGCCCGGCGAGCGGATGCTGGTGCTGCTGCTCCGGGCAGACGGAGCGCACCGGTTTTTTATAAACGATCTGTTCCACCAGAGCCGGGACTTGGGAGCACCCATTACCTATTATAATGATACCCAAGACGGGGTGAGCCTGGTTGCCTCCTGCCTAATGCCGGGAAAGACCTTGGCGGTGGATAAAAATTGGCCCGCCCGTTTTCTGCTGCGGCTTCAGGAGCTGTTTGACGGGAAATGCGTCAATTCCTCTCCCATTATAGATGGGGTTCGGGCCATCAAGACCCCGGAGGAGCAGGAGAAAATGCGCATTGCATCCCAGCTGAATGATGCCGTGATGGGCAAGCTGATTGCCCGCTTGGGAGAAGACCATACGGAGCAGGAACTGGGAGAAATCCTGCTGAAGCTCTATTTGCAGGAGGGCTGCCAGGGCTTCTCCTTTGAGCCCATCACTGCCTTTGCAGGCAACGCGGCAGACCCTCACCATGTGCCCGATGGCAGCCGGGGAAAACGGGGCGACTGCGTGGTGCTGGATATCGGCGGGCGGAAGGACGACTATTGCTCTGACATGACCCGGACGGTTTTCCTGGGAGAGGTTTCGCCCCGGGCCAGGGAGATCTACGAGGTGGTGCTGGAAGCCAATAAGCGGGGCATTGCCGCAGCCAGGCCCGGAAACCGGATGCGGGATGTGGACGATGCCGCCCGGAATTATATCACGGAAAAAGGCTTTGGCCCTTATTTTACCCATCGCACGGGCCACTCCATTGGCCTGGAGGTTCATGAGGCAGGGGATGTGTCTGCCGTGAACGAGGACGTGATCCGCCCCGGTCAGTGCTTCTCCGTAGAGCCGGGGATTTACATTCCGGAAGAAAACATCGGTGTGCGGATTGAAGACCTGGTGCTCATTACAGAGGATGGCTGCGAGGTGCTGAACCGTTTCCCCAAGGAACTGACGGTTGTCCCCTTTGCAGAAAAATAACCCGATGCTGCCACTTCTTGTGGACAAATGTCCGGCTGTATGATACAATGACTCCTGATTTCTAGAAAAGAGAGGTAACTACGTGGAGACCATTGCTGCTGTGAATTCGGCGGTGAACAACTTTGTCTGGGGTGTTCCTGCCATGCTGTGTATTGTAGGCGTCGGCCTGTGGCTCAGCATTCGTACGCATTTTATCCAGATTCGGAAATTCGGCACTGCCATGCGGGAAACCTTTGGGCGGATGTTCCACAAAACGGACGCGGCCCAGGGCGCCGTTACCCCCTTCCAGGCGGTGTGTACGGCCCTGGCTGCCACCGTGGGCACAGGCAACATTGCCGGTGTGGCGGGAGCAATTGCCATTGGCGGCCCAGGGGCGGTGTTCTGGATGTGGTGCAGTGCCCTGCTGGGAATGTGCACCAAGTTTGCCGAGGTGACCCTGGCGGTCCACTTCCGGGAAAAGAACCGGGAAGGGGACTGGGTCGGCGGCCCTATGTATTACATCAAAAATGGCCTTGGGAAAAAGTGGCAGTTTTTGGCGGCCCTTTACGCGGTGCTGGGCGTGCTGACGGTTTTTGGAACGGGCAACGCCACCCAGGTAAACGCCATTATCACCGCCATAGATACGGCTCTGCTGAATTTTAATGCCGTTGCTCCCGGCGCGATGAAGCCCCTGAACCTGGGCATCGGCATTGGCATTGCCCTGCTGGTTGCCATGGTGCTGGTGGGAGGCCTGAAGCGTATCGGCAATGTGGCGGAAAAACTGGTGCCCTTTATGGCGCTGGCGTATGTTTTGCTTGCCCTGGGGGTTCTGGTTTTGAACCTGAACCGGGTGCCGGAGGTGTTCGACGCAATCATCCGAGGAGCATTCCAGCCCGCCGCCGTTACCGGCGGCGCAGTGGGCAGTTTCTTCCTGTGCATGAAAAAGGGCGTATCCCGGGGCATTTTCTCCAACGAGGCAGGCCTGGGTACAGGTTCCATTGCCCATGCGGCTTCGGATGTGGATAATCCCATCCGACAGGGCTACTTCGGCATTTTCGAGGTATTTGCGGATACCATCGTGATTTGCTCCATGACGGCGTTTGTGATTCTCGTCAGCGGCGAGACCGTTGGCTATGGGGCAGCCGCCGGTGCAGAGCTGACCATTGGAGGCTTTACCTCCGTGTATGGCAAGTGGTCCTCCATTGTGGCGGCGGTGGCAATGTGCTGCTTCGCCTTTTCCACCATCATCGGCTGGGGCCTGTACGGAACACGCTGCATGGAGTTTCTGGTGGGCTCCAAGGCAAACCGCGGCTTTATGATTGTCTATTCCTTTGTGTCCATTTTGGGTGCAACGGTGGATTTGGGCCTGCTGTGGGAGATTTCCGATACCTTTAACGGTATGATGGTCATCCCCAATCTGATCGCCCTGTTCCTGCTGTCCGGCACGGTGGTCAAAATGGTGAGGGAGAGAGAAACCGCAGAAATCAAAGGATAACCGGTGAAATAGCCGCCCTTGCAATTGGTGCAAAAATTGCATGGGCGGTTTCCTGTTTGCCCTGCCTCTTCTTTTGCATGACCCGACAAAATAACGCACATAATTATGTTGACCGCCGGGGAAACCTTGTGTATAATATTTTGGAAAGTTATGTTAATTTCCGAAGGGCGGAAAACGGAAAGGGGACGGGGGCACCGATGAAAAGCAACCGCGTTTTCAGCATCATAAGCCTGATTCTGGCTGTACCCATGGCGGCTGCGGCGCTGTACGGGGGGTTTACCGCGCAAAATCGCCCGGCAAAGCTTTTGTGGTCAGAGCCCGGGGCGAAAGCTGCGGCGGCGGCCCTGGTAGAGACCCTGAGCGCAGGGAATTTTGCCCAGGGGAGTGAATATCTTCAGGGAAATCCCCAGCTGCTGCTGCCGGAGGAAGCGCCGGGGGCAGGCGGGATGCTGTGGGACTATTACCGGCAGCACCTAAGGGGGGAGCTTACCGGGGAGCCCTATCTCAGCACCCGGGGCTACTGCCAAGATGCCCTCTTTACGGTGCCGGATCTGGACGGGGTGATCCGGCGGATGAAGGAGATTGCACCGGAGCTTGTAACGCAGCGGATTGTCCAGGCCCAGGAGCTTTCGGAAATATATAACGACGACTATAGCTTCCGGGAGGATTTGATTTCGGAAATTCTTGCAGAGGCGGCCCGCAGTGCTATGGCGGAGGGGGCAGCCCCAAAACAGTACCCGGTGCAGCTGCGTCTGGTCTACCAAGATGACCGGTGGCAGGTGCTGCCGGATCAGCCGCTTTTGGATATTCTGGCAGGGAAAATGGAGAATGGGCAATCATGAAGGGAATCAAAGGCTTTTTTACGGTACTGCTGTGTTTTTTTTCCATATTTTTAACCCTGGCCCTTTTGGCAGGGATGCTGCTGCTTCCCAGTGGGGTTTCTCTTCCCAGGGAAGCCCAGACCTTTGATCTGGGGGCACAGTACGATAAAAATATACAAAATAGGCTCCTGGATGCCATTTCCGGCATTACGGCGGTAAAGAAAACCTACTGGATTCCGGAGGACGCTCCAGCCCCCGTGCCGAACCCGGAATGCTATGGCGTGACCGATGACCCGGCTAAGCTCCAATGGATTTTGGAAAGCGCGCAGGAGGTCCTGGAGGGGCAAAACCTGTATTTTTCCCCGGATGTTACCCTGTTCCCCGGAAGCCAGGTGCAGTATTATCTGGATGAAACCATACTGGCCCTGACCTGGAAAGAGGAAATCGACAATATGGCAATCACCTTTGCGGAAGTAAAGGTGATGGACCCCAGTCAGTTCCGGCGCTACCTTTCGGGGAATGAGTTTGCTTCCGGCAAGCTGATGCTTACCACGGAAATGTCCCAGGCGGTGAATGCGGTGGTGGCCTGCAGCGGCGATTACTACGGTTACCGACCGGATGGCTCTGTGGTCATTGGAGGCAAGGTGATGCGCAACAGTCTTGCCTTGCCGGACACCTGCTTTATTGATGACCAGGGGGATATGATCCTGCGCCGCCGGGAATTCTTCCAGAGTCAGGAGGAGGCCCAGGCCTTTGTGGATGAAAATCACATCCGGTTTTCCCTGGCCTTCGGCCCTATTCTGGTACGGGACGGAGAGGTGTGCCCCCTGTATAACTATTCCATTGGGGAGGTGGCCCAGAACTACGCCCGGGCGGGGCTGGGGCAGCTGGGGAAATGCCACTATCTCTACGCGGCCTGCAACCAGGAGGGCAATACCCACACCACGGATATCGGTCGCTTTGCCCAGCTGATGAAGGACTGCGGTTGTGTGCAGGCCTACAACCTGGATGGAGGGCAGACGGCAACCGTGGTGATGAACGACCAGGTGATTAACCAGGTGAACTATGGCAGTCAGCGCAGGATTTCGGATATTATCTATTTTGCCACGGCAAAGCCGGGAAAGGAGTAGGGCATGGATTCCATTGCATTTCTGGTGGGCCCATACAGCATTTATTGGAGCACCGTGATTCAGGTGATGGCAGCCCTTGCCGGTGTGCTGCTGTTCTGGTTTTTCTATCTGTGGGATGAGCACGATTGCCTGGGGGCGTTCTGTGTTGTGCCCCTTGCCCTGATTGGGGCGGTGATCCTGGGCCGACTGTTCCACTGGTATTTCCGACAGGATAGCTACCGGAGCCTTTCTTCGGCGCTGACGGATTACAGCTACGGCGGCTTTGCACTGCTGGGCTGCTTTGCCGGAGTATTTCTGGCGGCCTGCCTGATGGCGCTGCTGCGCCGGGGAAGGCACTTTGGGGCGATGCTGGATGCCCTGAGTGTTGCCGGTGTGGGGGCTGTGGGTATTGGCAGGCTCTCCGGCTTCTGCAATACCGCAGACCGGGGGCAGATTTTGGAGAATCCATCCTTCTGGGGAACCAGTCTGGTGAACAGTGCTACGGGCATTGCGGAATATCGCCTGGCAACCTTCCTGCTGCAGGCGGCAGCGGCGGGGGTGATCTTCCTGGTGCTGACCTTTCTGTTCTTTTGGAGAAGGGTAGACCATCGCAGAAAGCCGGGGGATATTTTCTGGCTGTTCTGCCTGTATTATGGCGCCAGCCAGGCGGTGCTGGATTCCACCCGTTACGATAGCCTGTATTTTCGGAGCAACGGTTTTGTCAGCGTAGTGCAGATTGCCTGCGTGGCGGCAATTCTGCTGCCCCTTGCGGTGTTTGCCCTGCGCTATCGGAAATCAGAGGGATGGATGCCTGGCTGCATGGTGCTGCTGCTCTCCTGTGCCGTTTTGCTGGCGGGGGGCGGCTGGATGGAGTATTATGTCCAGCGCCATGGCAACCAGGCGGCCTTTGCCTATACGGTGATGTCCTGCTGTATGCTGGGCGTTGCCATTTTGGGCACGGCCCTGTGGTATGTTACCAGAAAGCGGGAAATCCCCCGCAGCCTGCCCACCATCTACCCCAGCCTGTAGCCCGCAGCGCTGGTTCTCAATGACGAAGGGCGCGCAGCGCTTTGGCCTCCCTACAGGGGGAGCCAAAGCAAAGCGAGACTGGGGAGTCTCTGCGCGTCCCGATTACACAACGTTTCCGTTGAATGGCGCAGCCTAACTTTCTACGGTTTTTCTGTTCAACGGGACAGAGTTATTGCTGAAACGTGAAGACAACTCATCCGTCACACGCTTCGCGTGTGCCACCTTCCCTACTAGGGAAGGCAAGGCGGCTGCGCCGCGCCGTGTCATTACGAGCCAGTGACCAATGTCACTGGCGTGGGAATTTTGACCCTACCCCTGTCATTGCGAGCCAGTGCCGCAGCACTGGTGTGGCAATCTTAGCCCTTTCACCTGTCATTACGAGCCAGTGCCGCAGCACTGGTGTGGCAATCTTGACCTCTCACCTGTCATTGCGAACCAGTCCGCAGACTGGTGTGGCAATCCCCCGGATATTTAGACAGCCTAAAGACACCACCGTGCCGCTTCCTCACTCCGTCACGGCTGCGGCGTGCCACGCTGCCCATCGGGGGAGGGGCTTTCAATCCCTCAGTCAGCCTGGCATTTGACAGCTCCCTTTACACAAGGGAGCCGCAGTACCATTCAACCAGGGCTGTACCACGCCCGAGATTGCCACGGCAGTCTAGCGCCGCAGCGCTGTGCATAGCGCAACCGCCGAAGGCGGCTCTTAGCGCGGAGCAGTGCGCACCGCCCCGCAATGACGAAGGAGGGAAGTGTGCGCACTGCCTCGCAATGACGAAGGAGAGAAGTGTGAGCACTGCCTCGCAATGACGAAGGAGGGGCAGTGTGCACGCTGAGAAAGCAATGACGGGGGAGGGGCAGTGTGCACGCTGAGAAAGCAATGACGGGGTAGGGGGCAGTGCGCGCGCCGGCTTACAATGACCAGGGAAACAAACAATAAGAGAAAAAAGCACTCCCAGGCGTGACTGCCTGGGAGTATCTTTTTGGGGAAAGAAACCCTACAGCCGCCACAGGCTGATGGGCACTGCGCTGCCTGCACAGGCGGCAAGCTTTTTTGCCCATATCGAAAGGGTTTCGCTGTCGGCATACCAGACCGTGTGGAGAACGCCATCCTTTGCATACTGAAAGGATATGGCTCCGCTGCTTTCTTCCCGCTGGGGGGCAGCCCCGCTTTCCTGGGCCAGAGCCGCAGCTTCGGAGGCAGTGAGGGCGGATGGGCTGGTGGAGGACTCCGCCCAGTCAAAGCCGCCGTTTGCCAGGGCAAAGGAAATATTCGGCAGCACGCGGAAACGGTCGTATAGGGACGCCAGATGGCTGAGATTGGTTTTGGGGCCCGGATCCGTTCCGCCGCCATAGAGATTGTAGCACATGACCACATACTCTGCCCCCTGGGGAAAGGTCAGCTGCTCCACGGGGGTGCTGGGCTCCAGGATGATCCGAACGCCTAAGTTTTCTTCCTGGGCTATGGTAATCAGGGCCTCCTCAAAGTGGAGGAACCGATCCCACAGCTCTATGTCCTTGCGTATTTTTTCGTAATCGATTTCAATGCCGTCAAAGCCGTTGCTTTTGGCAAGGGTTACCAGCTCCCTGGCATGGGCCTCGGCATGGGGCTCGGATAAGACGGTGTGGAGTATGGCGGTGTCCTTTTGAATGCTGGTGCCCCCTGCAATCACATCGTTTACAACCGACAGATAGATCGCCCGATCCCATCCACCGGCGCGAAGGGCCTGAAGCGTATCCAGGGTGCTTTCGGGGATGAACAGGGTATCCTCCTGAAAATAGGCGGCAAACAGGCTGACGGTCTGAATAGAGTCTTTATTCTTCAAAATTGTCTCGGCGTTTCCCTGGCAATCCCAGTAGGCGCTCCATACCGTCAGGGCCTGGATCGGGTCTTGGATTTCCTGGGACTCCGGATCTGCCTGGGTTTCTTCTACGATTGTGGGAACCTCTGTGGGAACGGGGGACGCTTCCGCTGCCTTGCAGCCGGTGAGCAGGAAAAACAGGGCAGGGAAGAGAAGGCCGATGAAAAGTATCTTTTTCATCTTTGGGTAAATGCTCCTATCAGAGATTAGTGATGAACCAGTTTACAACGTTCATGCATCCGGTTGCCAGGACATCCCATGCCTTGGCAAAGCCCCGCAGGCGATTCTCATAGAGAATTGTACCGTTTTCGGTGATGACCAGGTTGTGGAAGACGCCGTCGTATACGTCATCGGCGACATTGCGCTGGCTGTAGCCCCAGCCGCCCCAACCGGAGCCGATGGCAATACCGCCAGAGCCCTGAGTGGATACGGTGAGCGGGCCGGTTACATCCTGCCCATCTACCAATACGTGCAGAGTACTTCCGGTAAGGGAAACGCTCAGCTTGACAGAACCGCGGGTATTGATTTGCAGCTCCGGGACATATTCCTCTGCACCATCGGAAACCGAGGCGGCAGGGGCGCTTTTTGCCTTTCTGGCTTCGGAGTAGAAGACCATGCTGTCGGCGGGACTCTGGGCGAACCGGCCCCGGACATTGAATTCCGCAGTGAGGGCATCGCGGGAATCCTCCTCCAGGGAGACACGATCTTCTTCGGGAACCAATTCGTGGAGATTCAGTTCAAACAAATCGGTGAAAGCGCCGCCGGTGGTTTCGGACACGGTCAGCAGATTATTTTCCAGAGAAACGGAAAGGAAGCTGCTGTAATCGGAATTTGCCCGGAGATAAATGGTCTGAATGCCAATCTGGTTTCCTCCCAGCTCGGCTTCCACGGTCACATTCTCGGCACTGTCCGCAAGAGCCAGCAGCCCTTCCCCTTTGGGAAGGCAGGTGAGGATGATAGTATCCTTTTTGTATTCCACTGCGCCCTTTTCAAGCGTCCAGTGTGCCGCATTGTCCTGAGCAATCCTCGGCGCGCCGGTGACAAACAGAATTTCGTCCTTCCGGCTGTCCGGCAGGTCATCCCACAGACGCATCAGCAGCCGGTTGGTATTCCAGCTGGCCTGGGGCTGAATGCGGGTCAGATCGTAGACGGAGGAATCTTTAGAGTTGAGGGAGTAGCCATCCCGGTTAAAGTTCATGGCGAAAAGCGCGGTGATGTTTTTTTCGTTTACCTGGCTGACAGTGCTGTTGCTGCCAAAGCGACCGGTGTTTGCGTGCATCAGACAGTATAGCCTGGGCATGATCCCCAGCTCCTGGGTAAAAATCTGCTGCATATAGCGGTAATCCTGGGTGATTCGGCTGTCCATTTCCTGATAGCTTTCCGTAGGAATCCGTTCCTCATCCCGGATAAAATCCATCAGGTAGTGGTTGTAATCCCGGCCCAGATACTCGTTGATCTGCACAAATTCGTCACTGGTCAGCTGACCCAGGAACCGGTCATAGCGGTCGTAGGTATTGATGTAGGACAGGCGATAGCCGTTTGTGCCCAATTCCCAGAAACCGGTTTTTGCAAGCTTCTGCAGATCCTTTGCAGAGAGAAATTTAGGATCTTTTTCTTCAAATTTATCGGCATAGCTTAGGATGGTCGCCTTATAATTGTACTTTTCCAGTATTTTCTCCGCGAACATGGCGGTGTCCCGCCGCCCGTCTTCAAACAGAAGGAACAGGGCCTTATCCGGGAGCGCGGTTCCGTTTTGATAGTAGTCCTCAATGTCCTGCTGGCTGACGGTCACATAGCCCAGGCTGTGGAGGGCGCCAAGCTGCTCATCCAGCTGCTGGGCGGATACCAGGGTATCCGTCATCTGCCGGTCAACGCCAAAGTAGGATACGGCAAGAAAACCGTTGTCAATTCCACTGACCACATTCGGGTCTGTGGGGTCATAGGGAATGTAGGTATTGTTTGCCGTAAGGGTGCGGATGGCGACAAACGCCAGCAGAACCAGGGCGGCGGCTTCCAGAATGGAGCGGAGCGCCTTCCATACATCTTTTCTGGTTTCAAATTTATACATTGGCGTGCTCCTCCTGCGGTTCGGCGGTGGATTTCTGCCGGCGCAGTTTCAACTTTTGGCGCGCCAGGATATCGCTGGGGGTCATACGGGTGCCCCAGGTGGATTTCCAGAAGGTGAGCCAGGCAATGGGCATCTGCCACAGAAGGATTGCCTCGTAATACAGGCAGAAGACAAAGCCAAAATACCAGGTGGAGCTCTTCCGGAAGAACAGCTGAGCAAAGCTCATCATCAGCGACATCAGCATAAGTCCGACCAGGAAGGTGGTGGGGAAGATGTGCTGGGTGAAGGGAACGTAAAACAGGTTATAGGCCACAACTACAGGGGCCAGAATGGGAACCAGCAGGCCAATGTAGAAATTAAAGGCGGCAAAGGGCTCTTTGCGCCACATAAATGCGCCTGCCATCAGAGACTCCCGAAGCCAGGAGCGCTTCCAGCGCATCTGCTGCTTCAAAAAGACTTTTTGCTTGTTGGGCACGATGGTGGAGCAAACGGCGGTATCCTGATAAAAGGTGCGGTGATCTTTCAGCACAAAGTTGGTCATGGCACGGTCATCCCCAAAGGTGGCCTTATGACCCAGGAATCTCTGGTTCAGCCAGTCTTCTTTATGGGCAAGCACCAGATCCTTCCGGTAGCAGGACAGGGGGCCGGACAGGCAGGTGACGGTATCAAACAGGGCTTCCGAGGCCTTCATGACCCGGAAGGCAATGTAATACCGGACGGCCTGCATTTTTGTCAGGGTATTGGTATAGGTGTTGGCAACATCGGTTCGCCCGGCGACGCCACCCATTTTTGGGTCCTGGAAGGGCTGCACCAGGTTTACAATGGCGTAGGGATCCAGAAAACTATCCGAGTCCACAAATACCACCAGCTCGCCCTTGGCTTTGTCCACACCCCGGCAGAGGGCGGCCCGCTTGCCGGCGTTCTTTTCCTGAACCAGGCAGCTCAGGCGATTGCGTATATTCAGACGCTCCCCTTCGGAAGACGTCAGATCTGCAATGGTTTTCTGAATGACCTCTACGGAACGGTCGGAGGAGCAGTCATCCACCACAATGACTTCCAGCTTGTCGGCGGGGTAATGCTGATTCATGCAGGAGAGAATGGTGCGGCTGATCCACCGCTCCTCGTTAAAGCAGGGGATAATAATGGTGACGCTGGGCTTGAAATCCGGATTGATTTTTACGGGCCGGTACAGCGCGCCATATAGGTAGCGGGTCAGCAGAAACAGTGCGGCAATAATACTATAGGAGTACAAAATGGCATTGTACTTGTAGTAAATCACGCTTTCACTACGCATCAGGATGATCACCAGACTGACGAACAGCAGCAGGATACTGGAGCCCAGGTAGAGATACCGGTCCTTATGCCGCTGGGCATAGGTGGAAAGGTCTTCGGTAAAGGAGAAGGCGGCACAGGGAGCACCATCCACCGTGCAGGTGCGCACGAGGCTTGCTCCGGTTTTTACCCGCATTTCGTACCCTTCCGGCATACTCCCGGCGGGAATGCGAAAACGGAGGGATATCCGGGAGCTTCCCTGCAGAAGGAGGGAATCCTCCTCGTTTTCCAGCCGGAGGAGAATCCCGGTGCTGGAAATATCCAGACTGGTGCAGGAAAGGGTGCGGCGTGTTCCCCGAGTGCCCTGGAAGCGTACCTCTACCGGGAAACGGGACTGAAAGCGGATGCCGGATTTGCGCTTTTTCATCCGGGTTTCCAGGTCATCCTCCTGGGTTCCGGTACCCCGGCGGTCACAGGCGGAGCGCTGCCCGGTGGGATCTGGGACATCAGGAAGGTTTCGACGATCCTTCTTTTCGTCAAGAAGGATATCGCCGTCAACGGTTTCCGGCTTCGGTCTGGATGTTTTTTTATGAAACAGACGCACGTTTATTCCTCCTTATTCACCCAGATAATCATCAATACGGGCAAAGC
Organism: uncultured Oscillospiraceae bacterium; assembly: GCA_934589065.1. GTDB lineage: Bacteria > Bacillota > Clostridia > Oscillospirales > Oscillospiraceae > Faecousia. Next base: position 9,350 of record CAKTNN010000026.1, on the reverse strand, counting down.
TGTAGCCCTGGGCGCGCCAGACGGGAATCATTTCATCCAGTGCCTGGGCGGTATACTTGGCGTTCTCCTGCATGTGCATGACGATGACGCTGCCCTTGTGAACGGTCGCGTATTGGCTGCCGCCAATGGAGCGCCGGGTCAGCCGCTGCAGCATATCGGCATAGCTGGATGCCTCATAGTCGCCGGTGGAGTAGTCGCCGGAGATGGAGTAGTCATACCCAACGTCAAATACCTGGCTCAGTCCCAGCTTGCTCACTGCCAGTGTGGGCGGGCGGAACATCCGGGAAAGGGCAGACTTTCCGTCCACAACCACATCGCCGGTGTAGCGGTAGAGCTTATTGTAGGCAGTTACCAGGTCCTCCCGCAGGGTAAGGGCTTCCTCCTCCGTCAGGGAGGTCATCCGCTTTTCCTTCTCATCCAGGGCATCTGCCAGGGGCAGGTGCTGGTCTGTATGGCAGGCGATCTGGTGCCCTTGCTCCGCAATGCTGCGCAGCAGATTGGGGTTATCGTCCACGTATCCCGTGCGGATGAAGAAGGTGGCCTTTACCCCGTGCTTTTCCAGAACATAGAGCAGAGGATTGATGGATTGCTCCGTGCCCCAGTCGTCAAAGGTCAGGAAAAGAACAGGATCGTCCGTAAAGGTTCCCTTTCGATCCAGCTGACTGAGCTCCATTCCGGTAAAGCCGGGGAGCTTGGCGCTGCCTCTGACGTCCACATTGCCAAAGTACCGCTGACGGATCAGCTGGAAACGGGCATCGTCAGAGGGAAGATCTGTAAGTACATTTTTATCCAGGGCAATGTCCGTCTGGGCTTCGGTGCAGAAGGAATACTGTCCGGGGACACTGTAGAGCTGACTGAGGGGCGTGATGGCAAAGCGGCTGTCATCGGCGATTTCCCCGGTCTCCTGGGAGCGATAGGCCACCGAGTCAACGGCCTCCCGGAAAAATCCGTCCAGCGCATCCCCCAGCAGGGTGCTGCCAACCTGGGCATAGGCATCGGCGGAAAAATAGTTCAGGTCGAAGAATACAAATGCGCCCCGCTGAATGCGCAGGGTACCTAGCGCTTCCAGCTGTTCGGCGGCAACCTCTTGAATGTCCTTATCCAGCTTTTTCAGGGGCTGAATAGAGCCGACGGTAACACGGCAGCCGCTGGCATGGATGGCTTCCAGGGTTTCCTCTTCAACGGTATCCACACGCAGGAATACGCATTGAGAGGCCGTGCCGTAGCGCCATTGGGCATAGGCTTTCCAGCTGGAAAGGTAGGATGCCACTGCACGAAAGGTTTGGGGATAGTCTGCGGTGACCCGGTAATAAATGCCCAGCTCGTTGCCGCTTTCCAGAATGGCCTCTATGGTGGTGGGGTTAGCGGTTAGCTCGCTCAGGGTTACGAAGAAGGTGCCGCAAGCGCCGTGTCCCGCCAGACGCCGGGCTGCGTCCTCTGCTGCCGTGGTGTTGGTCAGGCCATAGAAGGCGAGGCCTGAGTGCCGGGCAGTGGTATGCAGCGAATGCTCCGCAGAGGACAGAACACCGCCGTTTTCACTGCGCAGGGTATTGATCGCGCTGCTGGAGGGAACGGAAATGCCGCCGGAACGCTCAAGCACCGAGGCAATATTCAGAAGCTCCAGCTCCGGAGCGCTTTTCCGGAGTGCAGTGATTTCCTCCGGGTTGGAGAACAGATACAGTGCCCCGGGGACGGGGGAATCCGGCGAATCCGGCTGTACCAGAGTTACGCCCAGCTGCTCCGCACTTTTCCGGAGGGCGGACATGGAAGAAGAATCCTCTGCAAGCACCAGCTGTACATAGCCGGGAAGGGAAGAGAAGGATTGCAGATTTTTGTTCAGCAGATCAAAAACCTGGACGCTTGAAAGTCCGTCCAGTGCCTGGGCGGGAAGGGCAACGCCGATGTTGCATCCGGCGGAAACAAGCTTACGGATGTCGGTGGTGCGGCTTCCGGCCTCCTGGGCGGTGATAAAGAAGGTGGCGGTGGCCCGGTTTTCTTTCAAAAGGGAAAGTACGGCGCTTACGTCCTGGGTTGCAGGCAGGCCGGAAATGCCGATTCCCGCGAGATTTTCAGAGGTCAGCGCGCTGTGATAGACCAGAGCCAGAGGAGATTCAGAAGCCTGAACCCGCTCCTTGAGCAGGGTGAGGCCGCTAATCAGGGGGAAATTGCTTACGTACTCCGTTTCCTTTTGCTGGGCATCCAGCGCGTCCACCAGCCATTGCACCTGCATGGTCAGGCTGGGCAGCTCGACTGCGGGGGTGGTTTGAAGGTCGGGCTTTTTGTCAATGGCAGGTTTTTGAATGGCAATGGGGGGCTCGTACTGGATGGGCTGCACCGGCCCACGGAGACTGACCACCACAACGGTGCTGCCATGCAGACCGGTTACATAGTCTTTTGCGGCCTGCTCCTGAGAGAAACTGTAATCATCCAAAACATTCTTGGCCTCCGGGTCAACTACGGCCTGGTAGCCGCTGACCTGGGCAGCCCGCAGAATGGTGGAGGTGAGCTCTGTGCTGCTGCAATACAGCAGGGAAACCGTCCGCCCAAATCCGGCGGAGAGGGATTCCTTGGATGTGGACAGGGAAGCCAGAATATCTTCCTGACTTTGGTTTTGCAGATTGGATTCTCCGGTTGCGCCGTTGCTGATAATCTGCACACCGGCATCCAGAAAGGCCTGGACGGCTTCCTGATGCTCTATGGCATCCGTTGCGGAGATGGCAAGGGTGGCTTTCAGCCCGTGTTCTTTCACAAGCTGCACCACGGCGGCGTTGGTTTCGGCATCATCGGACAGTCCCAAAAAAGTTAGTCCGATCCGGGTATCCGTTTCTGCATCGTCGGAAATTACGGAGGCTGGGGTGCCGCCGGACTGCTGATCCAGCTCTGCACGGGTTCCGGGCTGATTGACCCGGATGGTTCCGTCTACAGAGGCGACCGCCCCGGAAACGTATGTTTTGTTACAATAGTAAAACCACCAAATCACACCGGCTGCAATTGCCAGGGCAATCAGAATGCCTATGAGCACAAAACTTCTGATACGCTTTGCTTTTGTCCCTTTATCCATTTTTGCATCCCTCCAATCCCCTTCTTATAAGTATAGCATCAAGTTGTGCAAAAGCAATCCCTTTTTGAAGAAAAGGCCCCGGATTCAATACATATTTAATTGACAGGGCTCCCTGCGGCTGTATTTGTGAAACTGGACATAACAGTGGACGCATAATGAAAAGACGCTCCTGAATATTGGAAAATCTCCTGATGAAAGGGGAGAATGTCCATATTGAAAATTTCACATTTCCGGGTTATGATATTTTCAGAGAGGATGTGGGAATATGTATAATCCCCAATTGGAAACCTTTCTCCGGGTGGCGGATGCCGGCAGCTTTAACAAGGCGGCGGAAGAGCAGTTTATAACGCCCACCGCAGTGATTAAGCAAGTCATTGGTATGACCGCGGCGCTTTCACTGCTGATGGGCTATGGCCTGGTGGGAGAGACAGCCTACGAATGGATTGGAATGGCGATGCTTTTGCTGTTCTTACTGCACCTGTTCCTGAACAGACGGTGGTTTGGAGCCCTGGGAAAGGGCCGCTATTCTCCTGCGCGGATTGCACAGCTGGTATTCAATTGCCTGATCTTTCTGTGTATGGCAAACGGCGGCAATTGGCAGGAGGGACACCGGTTCTCCTCCGGCGCTTCTGACAGTGATGTGCAGAAGTGGGTCAATGAACTGGGCCTGTGACGGTTAGAAAGCGGGCCGCTGCTGCCGGGGTGATTTACGCCTTCTAAGGTCGGCTCAGCGCTGGCAATATGGATAAAGATTGGCTGGCAGAGGGGAATCTGCCTCCCGCAGCCGCTCCACAATGCTTTGCCTTGCGGCATAGTGGTACATTCCGGCGGGAACGGCGTATCCCAGCAGGGCAAAAACCGGGAAGGCCAGTAAAACAGGGGCAATCGTAAAGTGTGCGCTGAAAAACCAAAAAGCCGTTTCCATTAGATTCCCCACCGGGAGGTTCAGCACCACCGAAAGAAGCAGCGCAGTACCGGCAGCGCCCAGGGCATAGCACAGCCCTTCCCACACCAGCATGGATTTTAATTGCCTGCCGGTCATTCCCACGGCCTGCAGCACCGCAAATTCCCGCCTGCGGGATAGAATACCCGTCATGATGGCGTTGAAGAAATTGAGAATTCCCACAAGCCCGATGATGGCACACAGAAGTCCCCCCAGAAATAGAAACATATTCTGGAAATCCGTAAATTCTTCCCGGAGCACTGCCTTGCTTTCGTACATCAGCCCGGAGGCTTCTCCGGCGGTCAGCTGGGCAAGGTAGTCCTCGGCGGCCTCTTCACTGGCTGCATCCGGGGTATCAAAGAGATAAAACATGGGCATAGACCGATGCAGGCTATCCGCTGCCAACCGGTCTGCGGGAAGGACAAAGCTGTAGCCCAGCAAACCATAGCGGTAGCTCATGGAGTGGGGGACTGTTACATAGGCGCAGACGGTATACGCTGCATCGTGACTTTTTGCGATGTGGTACTTCAAAAATTCCTGGGGCGTGGCATCGGTGCATTTTTCCCCGGTGCGGCTGTCAATATAGTAACCGTCCTCCACATAAGTGATCATCTGCTCAGCGCCAACTGCTGGATAGTTCTCCGGTTTCGTCACATTGCCGTAGTCATCCACCGGTACGACCATGGCGATGGCACGGCTATTCTCCTGAAACAGTGGGGTCAGGTCGCCTTCTACAACGGTCAGTTTCTCAAAGAGAGACTTATCCAGCCCTTCTATCTGTGCATCACAGCCCACGAGGTCTTCCCGACGGGCATATCCGGTTAGCTCTTGTTCCACCTGCTCCGGTGCGCCAAAGCGCAGCCGCTCCGACCGCCACGCGGCCTCCGGCATCCAGCCGATGGTATCGGACACCTTATATCCGCAGCCGGAGAGGGACGCGGTTGTGTTTGCGGCGATCTGCTCTATGGTTTCCGGAGAGAGATCGTTTTCTGCCCGGTTAAAGCGGAAGTAATCCGTGCTGCTGACGATAAAATCTGCACTGGCCTGCTGCTTCAGATATTTTTCCATATCAAAGCCGCCGGTGAATGTGATCAGCAAATTCAGAAGCACCAGGCAAAGTGCAAGGGAAACCACCACCAAAACGGTTTTGCTCTTATTTCGCCCCAGATTGGCAAAGGCCATCTGGGGTATTTTTGCGCCCCGGGTGGTGCGGAACTTTTTGGAAGAGCGTGCCGGGTCTACATACTTTGCTGCCTCTACGGGGGAAACCTTTGCGGCAATTCGCCCCGGACGGGTGCAGGACAACAGCACCGTAATCAGGGAAAACAGTGCAGAGGCGAGGAAAATCAGCGGGGAGACGCTAATGATTGTAATGCCGGAACCAAAGGTGGTGTTTGCCATAATAAGGGGCGTCAGCAGTACGCCCACTCCGTAGCCCAGGAGCAGCCCAATGGGAATGCCCACGGCACACAGCAGCAGCGCTTCCCACCGAATGATCCGTCGCAGCTGCCGGGGGGTGACCCCAATGGTTTTCAGCAGACCATAGTATCGGATATCTCCCGTGACGGAAATCTGGAAGATGTTGTAGATGATCAGATATCCGGTAAAAATCACCAGCAGCAAAAGAGCAGCAATGGAAACCACCGTTGTGGCATCCATGCTTTCCGCCAGCTGAGCGGTGGTATAGCCCCAGTTGACGCCAATGCGCACTACATTTTCGCTTCCGTCCTGCTGCCAGGTGTATCCCAGGTCTTTGTCCACCTGCTCCATTTGACCGCGGATATCCACAGCCGATGCCAGCATCACATTCAGGTCTGTGCGGAAAGCGTCCATCCCGGCGGCAATGCCCTCCGATTCTATCATCCGGGCATATTCCTGGGAAACGTTTATATAATGCACAGGGCTGATGTCGTCATATTTCCACCATCCTACCAGTGTAAAGGTGTCTGTTTTTTCGTAGGAAATCTGGCTTTTGTCGCCCACGGTATAGGTGAGCGGGATTTGTGCTCCCAGCTCCGGCACTATCCCCATGAGCGATAATGCGGCGGTATCCATGCTGACCTCGTTGCCTGTTTGAGGTATGCGTCCGGAATCCGGCGTGGCAAAGCTCCATTTGGTGCAGTTTTCGTCCATAAAACTGAGCTCACCGGGGACTTTCGCAAACACGCCGCTGTCCAGAAAACCAATGGTTGTTCGTTTCCCTACGGCCTTGATTTTAGGATGGGCGGCAATGGCTGCGGCCTGCGCTTCGGTTACTTCCTTAAAAGTGCCGTGGCAGTAGCCGCCGATTTGACGGAAGGTATACATTTCGTAACTGGAATTGATGGACATTGCCACTGTGAACAGAGAGGTAAACAAAAGGGTTGTCAGGACAATGGCAGCAATGGCAACCAGATTCCGCTTCCGGGAAGCAAGCAGGGTTTTGATGCTCAGACGGCGGATGCAGCCGCGATTTTTTACGTTCATCGCCCTTACCTCCCGGTTACAATTCGCCCATCCTCAATCCGGACGACCCGATCCGCCATTTGGGCGATTTCCTCGTTGTGGGTGATCATGACGATGGTCTGGGTGAAGGCCTGACTGGTGACTTTTAGAAGGCCCAGTACATCCTGACTGGTCTTGGAATCCAGATTGCCGGTGGGCTCATCTGCCAGAAGAATGGCAGGGGCTGCCGCCAGAGCCCGGGCAATGGCAACCCGCTGCTGCTGACCGCCGGAGAGCTGGCTGGGCAGAGCATTCAGCCGCCCATCCAGAGCCAGGGCCCTGACGATTTGCCGGATGAAGGATTCGTCCGCTTTCCGCCCATCCAGTTCGATGGGCAGGATTATATTTTCGTATACATTCAGTACGGGGACGAGGTTGTAGCTTTGAAAGACAAAGCCGATTTTGCGCCTGCGAAAAATGGTCAGCGCTTCGTCCTTAAGCTCGAAAATATTTTGCCCGTCCACGGTGACGCTGCCCTCGGTAGGGCGATCCAGTCCACCCAGAATATGCAGCAGCGTGGATTTTCCGGAGCCGGAGGAACCAACGATGGCGACAAATTCCCCCCGCTCTACCTGTAAATCCACGCCATCGAGTGCTTTTACTTCCGTATCACCGGAGCCGTAAATCTTCCGCAAAGAATGGGTTTCCAGAATGCTCATAAAAATACCCCCTAAGGAAAAAGTCTGTACGCCTTTTGGCAATACAGACTTTATCACAGGAATCTTTCCTTGTTCTGTCGGGAATCTAACGGTTTTGAAAGGATTTGTCCTTCGGCAGATACAGGCTGAAGGTGCTGCCGCTGCCCACCTGGGAGCATACTTTCACATAGCCGCCCTGGGCACGGGCAATCTGCCGCACCAGATATAGCCCAATGCCCACGCCTTCTGATTCTGCGTGGGCCTGCCCGCGGTAAAAGCGCTGGAATATCTTGGGCTGTTCTTCTTCGGCAATTCCCGGGCCGGTGTCCTGGACGTGAATGGCGGAAAATATATGGTAGTCCGTTACGGTTATGGAAACAGAACCGCCGGTGGGTGTGTATTTCACGGCGTTGTCCAGCAGATTCGCAATGGCTTCCTCCGTCCATTTTGAATCGAATACCGCCTCTGCTTCCGTTGACTCCAATGTGATGGCAATGCCTTTGGCAGCGGCCTTCGGCGCAAGTTGGGAAACGGCGGCTTCCAATACCCGGTACAGCTTGCCGTAAGTTGGGTGGAGCGCAATTACGCCGGATTCCAGTCGGGAGGTTTTTACCAGGGCGTCCATCATGCTTTGCAGCTTTTTTGTCTGCCCTTCCAGGGCATCCACGCACAGGCGGCTCTCTTGGGACAGGGGCTGCTCGGACAGAAGCTGGGTGTAGAGCAGAATGTTGGCGGTGGGTGTTTTGACCTGATGGGAGATGTCTCCAATCAAGGCCTTCAGATGCTCCTTTTCCTGCTGAACATTCTTTGCCGATACCGTGGAAGCGGCAAGATAGTGGGCAAGTTTGCTTTCTACGGCGGAGAGCAGGCTTTCATCAAAGCTGTTTTCGGTGAATGTTCCCTGAATGGCGGCATCCACCATCCGGTTCAGGCGTTCCAGTGTTTGCCGGGTTCGCCGGCGATACCAAAGCACCGTTCCGGCAGCAAGAATGGCGGCAATCGCCGCAATGGAAAGCATCATGGCGCCACCCACATATAGCCAACACCGTATACCGTTTTCAGTTGCGTGGGGCGGGAAGGCGTATCCTCCAGCTTATCCCGGAGCCGCTTCACGGTAACGGACAGGGCGTTTTCATCCACATATTCTGCGCCGTCTGTCCAGATTCGGTCAATGAGTGTGGCCCGGGGCAGAACCTGCCCCCGGTTTTCTACCAGAAGCCGGAGCAGCCTTTGCTCGGTTTTGCTGAGCTCTATGCTGTGCCCGGCCTTGCGGAATTCCATTCTGGCAAAATCGAATGCATAGTCCCCTGAGGTATAGCAGCCGCTTTTTGCAGCAGTGCCCCGGCGGAGCAATGCGTTTACCCTTGCCCGGAGAATTGCCAGGGAAAAGGGCTTTGTAACATAGTCATCCGCCCCGGATTCCAGTCCCGCCACAACATCCGTTTCCATGTCCTTTGCGGTCAAAAGCATTACAGGCACATTCCCGGCGGCCCGGACCTGCTCCAGCAGCTCCAGCCCGCTGCCATCGGGCAGATTGATGTCCAGAATCATAAGGGCATAGCCGCCCTTAGCCGCTTCTTCTTTGCCGCTTGCCAGGGTGCGGCAGTGCACGATTTGCATATCGGGATTCTGAAGTGCCAGGCGAATCCCGGTTCCCAGGGCAATATCATCCTCCAAAAGGAGAAGCTTCTGCATAAATACCACCTGCCTTTTCCTACATCATAGCACAGGGAAAAGAAAATGTCGATATGGCAGAAGTTTAAGAAAATGGCGCTGGCATACAAGCGGTCTCCCACTGCAATTTTTGCTGCCTCAAAGCTGCCATTTCTTCCGCAGGTAGGCGAGTTTCACCACAAAAAAGGCACTTGCCGAAAAGCAAGTGCCTTTTTGCTTGGTACGGGTGTTCATAACGGATTTGGTTTTAATGGCAGGAACGCACAGATTTTAGCGACAGTGTGTCGTAAATGCAGTGCGAAAGGTTGGGTATCGTATTGCAAGGCAAGCTTTCTGATTGTCATCTTCAGGCATTTTCCCACTGTTTTACTGCAAGCGCATACAGCCTCGCTCATTTCTGAACCCTCCTGACTGCCCGCAGCTCGATATAGCCGCGCCCGCCACGGGGTTCCAGTTGGATACGCGGGTTCTCGTCGTCCCAGCGGTAGCCGACGACTGACGGATCATAGCTGTCCATCGCCGCCTGCACGGTGCGGATGGCTTCGCAGTA
>CAKTNN010000025.1 GCA_934589065.1 uncultured Oscillospiraceae bacterium | reverse complement strand
TTCATCTCGCCGCCGTACCAGGTGTTGATGATAACCTGCTCACGGGAGGTGATGTTGAAGGCCACGCAGGTCTCGGAATTGAGGCCCAGCTCCTTGAAGTTCTCAACCTTTGCCTTGGAAGCGTTGTAAACAACGAAATCGGGCTTGAAGTTCTTCAGCTCCTCCTGAGAGGGACGGATGAACATATTGGTGACAAAGTGTGCCTGCCATGCCACTTCCACGATGAAGCGGACAGCCATGCGGGTATCCTTATTGGCGCCGCAGAAGGCATCTACAACGTACAGCTTCTTGTTGGACAGCTCCTTCAGAGCCAGATCCTTGACAGCCTTCCAGGTCTCCTGGGACATGGGGTGGTTGTCGTTCTTGTACTCGTCGGAAGTCCACCAAACGGTGTTCTTGGAGTTCTCGTCCATGACGATGTACTTGTCCTTAGGGGAACGGCCGGTATAGACGCCGGTCATGACATTGATCGTGTCCAACTCGGTCTTCTGTCCGACTTCGTAGCCGGTGAGGCCGGGCTTGGTCTCTTCCTCGTAGAGAGTCTCGTAGGAAGGATTGTAGACGATTTCCGTGGTGCCGGAAATGCCATACTTTTCAATTCCGTAAGTTTCCATGATGGGGTTCCTCCTATTATTTATGGCGTTAAGAACGAGCAGCGCAGGCTGCGTTTTCAACACATATTGGTAAACACTTTGGAAAGTCCCAAGTTTCACCAAATACATATTAACACACCAAAACCGGATTGTAAACAGATTTTTCGATATTTTTTTACCGCTTGAATCTATTCGACAAAAACTTCGTTTTATCCCGTAACTTCATAGGAACTTAATAAATGTCCTCTTTTTTTCTTCATATTTGCTTTGTACAATAAAGACAGATCAAGTGATTTTACTTCAATCTTTTTCATTTTCCTCTCCTCTTTTTTGTTGCAAACCCCGCAGCCCAAAGGCTGCGGGGTTTGTTTTTGTGCACCGATCACAAAATGCGCAAGTTACGTCTTTCCCGAATGGGCAGGATGCACAAAACTCCGCAATCATCCGTTTGACCAGGCGTATGCTGCACCTATTTTCCTTTGTGCGGGCTTCCCCAATTGTCCGGGCGTAAGATTGCCGCACCAGGAAAGCGGACTGGTTCGCAATGACGAGAGCGGAGACTGCGCGCGCCGGGAAAGCAATGACGTCCCCTGCGTCATTCCGAGGCAGTGACCGATGTCACTGCCTCGGGAATCTTCTCTATGTACCTGCTGATGCGGTTTCCGGGCATAAGGAAAGCCGCCACGATGCTATCGGGGCGGCTTTCCGGATTTTTACTTTACCAGCAGTTCTGCGATCTGGATGGCGTTGGTGGCAGCGCCCTTTCTCACCTGGTCGCCGCAGCACCACAGGCACAGGCCGTTGTCATCCGTCAGGTCAGGGCGAATCCGGCCTACGAAAACGATATCCTGGTCGCTGGTATCCAGAGGCATGGGATACTGCTTGTTTGCCAGATCATCCACCAGCTTGCAGCCGGGGGCCTTGGCAATGGCCTCCTGGGCCTCCTTTACGGAGATGTGCTTATCAAAATGCAGGCTTACAGAGATGGAATGGCTGCGTACCACAGGAACCCGGACGCAGGTGCAGCTGACCTTCAGCTCCGGCAGGTGCATGATTTTCCTGCCCTCGTTCTGCATCTTCATCTCTTCACTGGTGTAGCCCTCAAACTGCTCGCCGCCGATCTGGGGGATCAGGTTATAGGCAATCTGGTGGGAGAATACCTTGGGCTCATATTCCTTTCCCTCCCGGATGGCCTCCACCTCGTTCATCAGCTCAATGGGGCCGCCTGCGCCGGCACCGGAAACGGCCTGATAGGTAGAGGCGGTCATGGTGTGGATGGGGGACAGGGCATTCAGGGCATTCACTGCCGTAACGGTGATGATGGTGGAGCAGTTGGGGTTGGAGATAATGCCGTGGTGATTTTTTACATCCTCCGGATTGATTTCCGGCACGATGAGGGGCACATTGGGATCCAGGCGGAAGGCGGAGGAATTATCCACAAAGACAGCACCGGCCTTGACGATGGCGGGGGCAAAGCGCTTTGCAATGTCGTTTTCCGCAGCGCCCAGAACAATGTCCACTCCCTGGAAGGCCTCATCCTTGGCCTCCACAATGGCGACATCCTCCCCCTTGAACTTCAGGGTCTTTCCGGCGCTTCTGGCGCTGGCAAGAGGAACGAGCTTGCCCACAGGGAAATTGCGCTCCTGGAGAATCTTGATCATTTCCTGTCCCACAGCGCCGGTGGCACCCAGGACAGCAACGGTATACTCTTTCATAATGGTTTCCTCCTTATTATAATTATAAACGAATAAACTATGTAAGAAAGGCTCCCTTGTGTAAAGGGTGCTGTCAGCCGTCAGGCTGACTGATGGATTGTTGCGCAGAGTATTTGTGGTAGGCTATATTTGCACAGATTCTTGCTTTTTAATAGCGCACATTGCAAACCGCTGGCTGGTTGTCAATCCCTCCGTCGCGCTTCGCGCGCCACCTCCCTTTACACAAGGGAGGCTTTCGCACACTTTCTATACGTAAACAGGCTTTTACTTCACAAAGCTGTTATACAGCACCCGGATGGCATCGGAGAAATCCCGGTTGTCCACGCCGAAGATGATATTCAGTTCGTCAGGGCCCTGGTTGATCATGCGGATATTGATGCCCGCCTGGCCCAGAGTGGCGAAAATCTGACCGGAAATACCGGGGCGGAAGGCCATCTTCCGACCGACGGCGGCAACCACGGCAATCTGATCGTGCACGGTCAGGCTATCCGGCTCCACTTCCTTCTGGATCTCCCCCAGAATGGTATACAGGCTGGAGGCCACCGCCTCGGTGGGCAGCACAACGGAAACATTATCAATGCCGTTGGGCACATAGTCCACAGAAATATTGTGCCGCTCCAAAACCGTCAGCACCTTCCGCAGCACGCCCACCTCGTTGCTCATGCCCCGCTTGGTCAGGGAAATGATGGTAAAGTCCTTCTTTCCCGTAACACCGGTAATAAAGCGGTGGGGATCGGTATCCCCTTCAAACCGCTCCTGAATCATGGTTCCGGGATCCATGGGGGCATTGGTATTGCGGATGTTCAGAGGAATGTTCTTCTCCCGGACGGGGAAGATGGTTCCCTCGTGGAGCACCTGGGCGCCGCTGTAGCTCAGCTCCCGCAATTCATCATACGTAACCTGGGGAATGGTCTGGGGATTTTCCACGATTCTGGGGTCAGCCATGAGGATACCGGATACATCCGTCCAGTTTTCATAGACGTCCGCGTCCAGCGCCGCCGCCGCCAGAGCGCCGGTGATATCGCTGCCGCCCCGGGTAAAGGTCTTGATTTTTCCGTCAGGCAGCTGACCGTAGAAGCCGGGAATCACCACCCCCGGGCCGGTGACCTGAATCCGCAAGGCCTCGTAGCTGGCCTCCTGGTCCACCGTGCCGTCAAAGCGGAAATGGATCCAGTCTGCGGCATCGATAAACTGGAAGCCCAGGAAGTCCGCCATCAGCTTGGCGGAAAAGTATTCGCCCCGGCTGGCAAGCTCATCCTGAGTGATGTTCTTATTGTCCAGTTTGGCCTTTAATGCGGCAAACTCCGGCTCCAAATCGATGGTCAGGCCCAGGTCGCGGGCAATCTCCCGGTAGCGGGAGGTGATCATCTCAAAAACTCCGGAGCAATCCACACCATACTGGGTGTGGGCATAGCACAAATACAGCAGGTCTGTGATTTTGTGATCCTGCTTGTTCCGCTTGCCTGCGGCGGAAACCACCACCACCCGGCGCTCCGGGTCGGCAAGCAATATATCCCGAACCTTTCGGTACTGGCCCGCATCTGCCATGGAGGAGCCGCCAAATTTTACAACTTTCATGTTCGTTACCTCTTTTCTGAAAGCCCGGATACGGGCTTTTCCCCTACGGGCATCAGCCCTTACACCAGCGCAAAGGCGGCGATAAAGGCCTCCTTGTGGTCACGCAGCCAGCGGTGCATTTCCTCTACGCTGACCTCTTCCGTCACTGCGGCAGCACCAAAATGGGAAGCCGTGTGCTCCTTGAGCCAGGCATCCTCCGTCCCACGGACATAGTAGCGCAGCTTTACGCCGTTGTCTACGGTGACCTTCGCTCCAAAGGGGCGGTAGAAGCCCTTGCCCTTGGTGAAATCCACGCAGTCCTGCACCACATTATACGCAGTGGGATACCGGCCTGCCCCCTGCCCGAAAAAGCTCTGGCGGCCGGACACATCTCCCTCCAGAGTGATGAGATTGTAGTTGGCAGGCACTGCCGCCTCCGGCTGACCCAGGGGGTACAGGGTGGGCTGCACAAAAGCGCTGTAGCTGCCGCTGCGGCAATCCGCCGTGGAAACCAGCTTGCACACCAGGCCGTTGGCGCTGAAATTCGCCACATCCTCCGCGCCAATCCGGGAGATACCGGCGGCGGGGATATTGGAGGTATCCAGGCTGACCCCGAAGCCAATGTTTGCAGAGACAATCAGCTTGTGCCAGGTATCGATGCCCTCCACATCGGTGGTGGGGTCTGCCTCGGCATAGCCCAGGCTCTGGGCCTGACGAAGGGCCTCGCTATAGCCCAGCCCCAGGCGGGTCATGGAATCGAGAATATAGTTGCAGGTTCCGTTCATAATGCCGCCTACGTGGTGAATTCGCTCAATCCGGCTTGCCCGCTCCAATTCGCTGAGCCAGCCGATGCCGCCGCCCACGGAGGCGGTGCAGCGCAGAAACACGCCTTTTTTCTCCGCCAAAGGAATCAGCTCATCATAGTAGGTTGCAATCAGGGCCTTATTGGCAGTTGCCACGTTTTTCCCCGCCTCGATGGCGCTGCGGACATACTCGTAGGCCGGGTGAAGCCCGCCAACGGCCTCTACCACCGTATCGATGGTGGGATCCAGCAGGATATCGTCAAAATTGTGTGTGACCTGGGCATCCTTCAGAGTCAGATCCCGGCGGCACAGCACTCGCACAACGGTCATATCCTCCCTCGGCGCGGTGATTTCGTAAACGCCCTTGCCCACGGTGCCGAAGCCCAGCAGTCCAATTCGCATAATTCTCTCTCCATTCCTGCAAATGTGTATATGTAGGAAAAACACTTGCTTTTTTCTTTTAGTCAGTATATCATATACCTACAAAAAATGCAATTGCAAGGAAATGCAATGGTTTCCCCTGGTTTTCCATTTCTTTTGTGCAATTATACAGGAGGTTTTTGCTATGGATTATATTTCCACCCGGGGGCATACCCCCGCTGTTGACAGCGCTCAGGCGGTTCTGCAGGGTCTTGCCCCGGACGGCGGCCTGTATGTGCCCGAAGCTCTTCCGGCATTCGATTGGCAGCATTGCCTGCGTCTTGAAAGCCAGCAGATGTCTCAGGCAATCCTCTCCGCCCTTCTGCCGGACATCCCCAATATGGGGGAGCTGGTAAAGCGGGCCTACACCGGAAAATTTGAAACAGAAGACCTGACTCCCACCGTAGCCGTGGGCGATATGAATGTGCTGGAGCTCTTCCGGGGCCCAACCTCCGCCTTTAAGGATGTGGCGCTGAGCATGCTGCCTCAGCTATTGACCGCCGCCAAGACGGAGAAAGGCATTACCGAGGAAATCCGCATTCTCACCGCCACCTCCGGAGATACCGGCAAGGCGGCCCTGGTAGGCTTTCAGGATGTACCTGGGGTGAGTATCTGCGTATTCTACCCCTACGGCGGCGTATCCCAGGTGCAGCGGGCCCAGATGGTGACCCAGGAGGGCAGCAATGTTTCCGTGTGCGCCGTGGAGGGCAACTTTGACGATGCCCAGACCGGGGTGAAGAAAATCTTCCAGGAAACCCAGGGGCAGACGCTCCCCTTCCGGCTTTCTTCCGCCAATTCCATCAACATCGGTCGGCTGGCGCCCCAGATTATGTACTACTTCCGTGCCTACCGGGATCTTCTGGACCGGGAGGCCATCCGGCTGGGGGATGCCGTGGATTTCAGCGTGCCCACCGGAAACTTCGGCGATATTCTGGCAGGCTACCTGGCAAAGAAGCTGGGGCTGCCTGTGGGGAAACTGATCTGCGCCTCCAACGCCAATAACGTTCTGACAGATTTTATCACCACCGGAATTTATGACCGCCGCCGTCCCCTGCTGAAAACCGCCTCGCCTTCCATGGATATTCTGGTATCGTCCAATCTGGAGCGGCTTCTGTATCTGCTCTCCGGGGATACGGCACTGGTGGACGGGCTCATGAAGGATTTGCAGGAGAAGGGTTTTTACCAGGTTCCTCCCCAGCTGCTATCCGCCATTCAGGCGGAATTTGCCGCCGACTTCTGCGACGATGCCCGGGCTCAGGAGATCATCGGTCGGGTATACCGGGAAGAAAACTATCTGATGGATCCCCACACCGCCTCCGGCTGGGGCGCAGCGGAAAGCTACCGGAAAAAGTCCGGCTCCCGGAATGCCATGGTGGTGCTCTCCACCGCCTCCCCCTATAAATTCTCCACCGCCGTGCTCACCGCCATTGGCGGCGACACCCAGGGCAGCGAATTTGAACGGATGGAGCGGCTGAACCGGCTCACCGGCGTTCCCATTCCCAAGAACCTCGCCGCCCTCCGGGGCAAGCCGGAGCGGCACACCGATGTGATTGCAAAGAGCGAAATGCTGCGCTACGTTTTGCAGGGGTAAAAGTTCTGCTTTCCGTCCATTTTTGCATATTTTTGTGATAAAATGCTGTTCTACTGCCAGTAGAATCCCTTCTACTCTGGCAGTAGAGCGGTGGAATCGCAACAGTCGATAAACTTTTCCCCCTTCGCCCTTGCGCGAAGGGGGAATTTTCGATATAATTATTTCAGAGATAACAAGGGCGCGCCGCTGTTTGGGTGTACTCCTTTTTTGTCCTTTCTGAAACCCGGAGGTCTTATTATGTCATTTGTTGTATTTACAGACGGCAGTGCCAATCTGCCCGCATCCAAGCTGGACGGCATTACGCTGCTGCCCTGCAGCTATACCGTAGAAGGTGTCCAGAAGGAATACCTGGGGGATGTGGACAGCTTTGATGCCCACGCCTATTACGAGCAGCTGAAAAGCGGCTGCAAGGTTACCACCAGTCTGCTGAACACCCACCTGTTCCTCTCCCACTTCCGCACCGCACTGGAGCAGGGTCAGGACGCCATCTATATTGCCATGTCTTCCGGCATCAGCGGAACCTATCAGGCGGCAATCTGCGCCAAGCACGAGCTGGAAGAGGAATTCCCCGACCGGTTCATCCATATCGTGGATTCCCGGGGCTGCGGCTTTGGCAGCGGTTTGCTTGCCATCCGGGCAGCGGAGCTCAGTCACATGGGCACCCCTGTCCGTCAGGCCGCCGCAATGCTGGACGCAGATGTGCCCCATATCTGCCAGTATTTTACCGTGGACGACCTGAATTTCCTGAAGCGCAGCGGACGGGTGGGCGGCGCAACCGCTATGATTGGAACCGTACTGAACATCAAGCCCATTCTCTACGGGACTGCCGATGGGCACATTGTCTCCTGTGGCAAGGTTCGGGGCCGGAAAAAGGCTATTGATGCTCTGGTGGAAAAGTACGCCGAGAAGCAGCTGGATGCCCAAAACCGGATTGTTGCCATTTCCCACGGCGACTGCCTGGAAGATGCCCAGCTTCTTGCCCAGCGCATCCGGGAGGTTGCCCAGCCCAAGGAACTGATTCTTGTCTCCCATGAGCCCTTTTCCGGCGCCCACGTCGGCCCCGGTATGCTGGCAGTTTTCTTCTACGGGAAAGAGCGGTAAGGGCCTCGCCCATCGTGCAAAAAAAGCTCCACAGGCCGGTGCCTGTGGAGCTTTTTTCGTATGGAAGCCGGTTTGCAATGACAGCTTTCTTTTTGCTATCTACTCATATAGGGGGCATGATTCCTGCATTTTGTCACTGCGCTTCTGCCAGGCGCTGGCAGAAGGCCTCATAATCCACGTCCCACTGGGCAAAAGCGGGATCCTGGCGGTGGTCGGTCAGGTGTGCGTTCTGCTGCAGGTAGTCCGCCAAGAAAGCAGTCACCTTGGCTGCGCCATAGTAATTCAGATGATCACCGGCATCGTAGGTATCCAGATCCCAGTCAATACCCAAATCCATCAGGTTTCCGTCCAGGTAGGGCACGTCCAGCTCCCCGGCGGTATCCCCCACGGTATTGTGCCGGCGAACCGTCCAGTTGGTGGGGCTGGGAACGCTGAAGAGAATCAGCTGGGCATTCTTTTCCCGGCACAGGTCGGCAATTTTTTGCAGATACTCCCGGTTTTGCCGGGAAAGCGGTTCCCACTCCTCCATAGGGCGCATATAGCCCTCGATATCCGCACGCTGGGCTCCCGTCAAAAGATGATACCCCCGGTCCGGGGACTGGGCCGTATAGTGGGGACGCTGGGTGAAATCCGCCAGCGTCAGGCTTTTCCACCGATCATGGTACCGCAGGGCCGGGATATAGGGTTCCACGCTGGGAATCAGCGCATCGGTGCTGGGATAAACCCGGTAGAGCACATTGGTCTCCAGCACCACCACCTTTGGGCTCTGATAGGCAAAGGCCATTTGGGCAAGCTCCCAGGTTTCGTACATTTTCTGGTCCAAAGAGCTGCAAACAAAGCTGGTAATTCCCGTTTCCTTCCACAATTCCAGTGGGATAAAACCGGAGTAGGCCTCGCTGTCCCCCAAAAACAGGACATCGATGGAGTTCTCCTGCTGCGACCGAATGCCATTAGCGCTGGCCTTATACATCCCCGCCTCTTCCGTATTGTTTTTCGGCTCCAGCAGAAGGCCCAGGGGGATCAGGAGAATCAGCAGCACCCCCACAAACAGGATGCTGCGCAGTATTTTTTTCAGCAAGCGGGGGGACTCCTTTCCTCAAGAAGCATCGTGGTGGCATTGGCACCATTTAATTTGCTTGTTCTTCCAATTCAGCTATTTTTTCATTCATCTGTTTGTGGAACTCCTTAGCGTCCATATTCCACTGGGCATACGCAAGATCTTCCCTATAATCAACGAAGTCATAGTTTTCCCGAAGATACTTTGAGAAAAAGGCAGTAACCTTACGCGCACCAAAATAATTCAGGTGATCCCCTTTGTCCATGGTATCGGTTGACCAGTTAATGCCTAGATCCATAACATTCCCATCCAAATAAGGAATTTCAAGCTGTGCAGTGTAGTCAACCATTGCATTGTGCTTCTCGTATGTCCAGTTGATTGGGCTCGGACTACTGAATGCAATCAGCTCCATTCCGTTCTCACGACAGATTTCTAAGATTTTCTCAAAATAAAATCTGTCCCAAAAAGGGATCTCTTTCCGCTTTTCTGTAGAAATCATATAGTCGGTATTTGCTGCAGGAACGCATTCAGGATGAATACTGAGCCCCCGGCTTGGAGATGATGCCGTATAATATGGTTTTGATGTAAAATCAGTTATCGAAAGCGATTTCCACCTATCATGATAACGGAATACAGGTATACGCCGCTCACACCAAAAAGCAATAACATCTTCCAAAGGAATATCACGAAACAGCGTATTTGTTTCAAAAATGATTACTTTGGGTTTCTGCGTGGAAAGTGTGGTTTCCAATAATTCCTCAAGCTGGTATACTTTAAGTTTGCCAGTGCTGCAAACATAACCTGGGATACCACTATCATCCCACAAATCCAGCGGTGAAAGACAAGTTTGCGCTTCACTATCACCTAAGAGCAACAATTCGATTGTATGGCTCGGGAATGACCGTATCTGATTGGGCTTCGCAAGGTACATCCCCGCCTCTTCCGTATTGTCTTTCGGCTCCAGCAGAAGGCCCAGGGGGATCAGGAGAATCAGCAGCACCCCCACAAACAGGATGCTGCGCAGTATTTTTTTCAGCAAGCGGGGGACTCCTTTCCTTTAGTAATAGTTCTCCGAGTCGTTGACCCGGCGGTCAAATTCCTGTACTGCGTCCTCCCAGGCAGCGTAGGCCGGGTCTTGACGCTTATCCGTCAGCAGGTCGGTAGAAGACAGATACGCCCCCAGCCAGGCAGTCACCTTCTCTGCGCCCATGATGTTCAGGTGTTCCCCTGCATCCAGGGTATCCGCCTGCCACAAGATATCAATCTCTGCCAGATTGGCGTCCAGATAGGGAATCTCCAGTTCATTGGCAAGGGCCTGGACGGCATTGTGTCTGGGGGTATTCCAGGCAGCGGCATTGGGGGCGGTATAAAGTACCAGCTGCGCCCCACTGCGGCGGCAAAGGGCGCTGATTTCCTCCACAATTTCCTTTGCGGCAAAGGAAATTGGCTCTGTCTCCTCGCTGGGCAGCATATAAGGCACAGGCTCCAGCGCTTCGATGGTCTTGCGCAAATGGTAGCCCTTCTGGGCAGTCAGGTTATCATAACGCGGCACAGTGAGCATTTGAGACAGCCGGACAAATTTCCAATTATCGTGGTATTGCAGTACCGGGAGCACAGCGGAAGCACGGCAGGAGAGCACATCCGGAAGCGTCATATCCAGGTACAGCTGGTCGGTTTCCAGCAGCACCACTTTGGGTTTTTGGTGCTCCAGGAACTGCGTCAGAAGCACCTGAGACTGGCACAGCTTTTGGGCCGTACTGGCACAGACATAGCTTGTGTAGCCATAGCCCTGCCACAGCCGCACCGGTGCCATGGAGCAATACGGGATGCTGTCCCCCAGCACCACCACATCCAGGCTGTTTTCCGGTTCTGCCAGAAAGCCATAGAGCTCCGGCTCCTGAATGCCGTCTTCCAGGGCGTTCCCTTTTGGGAAAAAGAGGGCGCTGAGCCCTCCCAGAAGCACGGCAAGAATCAGCAGGAAGGCACAGGCCGAAATAAGATTTTGTTTCATGTCCACTCCTTATTTACAGAGGGGACTGCTTGATTTTGGCATACCGCCGGGGGTAGGCCTTGGGCGTGGGGGAAACCTTCCGCAGTACAATCACCCCATGGCTGGCCCCGTCCACCGGATATTCCGTCAGGCTTTCCAGCTTCAGCCCCAGTTTTTTCATGGCGGCATCGCACTCCGCCAGCTCTTCTCTGGCGGCGCTGCCCTTCATGGCGACCACTGCGCCCCCAACCTTTACATAAGGAGCCAGCAACTCCAAAAGGATATTCAGTCTGGCAACCGCCCGGGATACCGCATAATCGTAGGTTTCCCGGCACTGGGCCACCGCTTCCTCCGCCCGGGCGGTAACGCAGCGGGCGTTTACTCCCAGCTGAGGGAGAATCTCCTGCAGCCAGGCAACCCGCTTGCCCAGGCTATCCAGCAGGGTGACTTCTGCCTGGGGGCAGGCGATTGCCAGGGGCACGCCGGGAAATCCTGCGCCGCAGCCCACGTCAATCAGCTTTTTCCCCGTTAAATCCAGCTGGGACAGCACCGTCAGGCTGTCCAGCAGGTGCAGCTTGGCAACCTGGGCATCCTCTGTAATGGCGGTGAGATTCATCACCTCGTTCTGCCTGACCACTGCCGCCCCGAAGGCGCAGAGGGTATCTATTTGGCTTTCCGCCAGTTCCAGATGCAAGGCAGGCAGGCCCTCCAACAGGGTGCTTTTCATTTTGTTTTCCATGGTTTAGTTTCCTCCTGCATGGACAATGCCCGTCAGATCCACCTGGGTCTTATCCATGGGATCGAAGGGGTTCTCCTCCACCGCCAGGCTGGGCAGCAGAACCTGCTGAATATGCCAGCTGACCAGCAGATCGCAAACCTCTCCGTAGGAGGCAAGGCCGGAGGCATCGCCGCTGGTTTTCAGATAGGCATTGTTCACCGCATCCCCGGCCTTGGTGGCAGTATCGCTCTTGCGGGTGCGGTAGAAGGCATCGTACTGGGCCATATCATAGCGCAGATAATCGCTGACCCCCTCGTCCACCCTTGCCCGGGCATCCACGGCGGCCTGGCTGGTGACGGTGCTCAGGGCTGCCATGCAGTAGCGGTAGGCCATAAAGTAGGCAGAGTAGCGGAACTGAGAATCGGAATTGTTGGAAGCTGCCAGAAACGCGGCAAAATTGGCATCCCGCTCGTTGGCAATGCTCATCCGGTGGCTCATCTCATGGCACATCGTAAAGGGCAGACTGACGTCCGGAGCCTGGGGATTCACCGCTGCCTCTCCCGTCAGGGCAAAGGTAAAGCCGGTAATGCCCATGCTGGTATACATATCCGACCAGCCCAGCTTTTTCACCGGAACGGTAGAACCGGCGAAAATGGGATAGTGCTTCTCGTATGTCAGGGTTTTAAAGCCGTCCCCTGCCATAGATGCCAGCTCTTCAAAAGTGCGGAAGGATACCGTGCCGTCACTCTTCCGAGGCATGGTAGCTGCCAGGGCGTTGGCTTCGTTCCGGTAGTACTCCGTTGCCTCGGTAAGCTCCTCCAGGGTATAGGGGGACATATCCAGACGCAAGTCCTCGGAAATCGGGCCGGCATAGAAATTCAGGCCGTAAGCGGCGGTGTGCAGGGTATAGATGCAGCTGAATACCGCCAGCACCCAGCCAAGCCACTGGACGATGTTCCACTTGAGCACCACCATCAGCACAATGCTGCACAGCACCAATACCCCCAGGGCAACCGCCAACAGCTGCCACAGGCAGAAATTCACCTGACCGCTCCACTGGGCCAGAATGCTTTGCAGGTTTCTCGTCACGTAGGGGTAAATCATATCCACCAGGGTGGAAAACCGCTGCCCGTAGGCCATCAGCACCCAGGTGATCGCGCCAAAGATACCGGCGGTTAAGTATCCGCGTAAATATTTCAAAAGGGGAACCCTCCTTATTGGAATGGTATATCTAATCAGTATATTAGTATAACACAAGTTGCGCCGGTTGTCTTCCCTTTATTTTTTAAATTTTTAGGAAAGTAAAAAGTCCCTCTCCGGATGGAGAGGGACACACTGCGAAGCCGTAACGGAGGTAAAGGAGTGACATACCGGGAAGTTGCCCGCAGGCCCCATCATTCGTCCGGCAGTCCTTCTTTTATTCTTCTGCGCCCAGCTTTTCCCGGATGGCGGCGGCAATTTGGCATTCGCTCTCGTAGGGGCAAGCGCCGAAATTGCAGTCCACCTCAAAACCTTCTTCATCGGTTTCCAGCAGCACCCGGCGGCTGGCATCCATACAGCGGCAGTAGCCGGAAAGGAAATATTCCACTTATTATCCCTCCACCACGCAGAAGCCTCTGGGGGACAGGGTCAGCTGGTCGTAGGCCACCGTATCCAGGAGCTTGCCCATGAGCACGTGACCGGCCTCCACCTCCCAGGGATCACCGCTTCGGTTTACATAAATTCTACAGGTTTTGCCCTCAAAGCTTCTGGTAAAGCCCAGGTGCTTATCCCCGGCGGCAAAGAAGGAGATATCTCCCAGCCGGAGCTCCTCCCGCTCCTTCCGGAGTTTGCCCAAATGGCGGAAGAAGCTGAGAATCTCCCCATCCTCTCTGCCCCAGGGATAGGTACGGCGGTTGAAGGGATCTTTATACCCCTCCATCAGTGCCTCGTCTCCGTAGTAGAGGCTGGGGCTTCCGGGCAGGGTATATTGCAGGAAGGCCGCCATTTGCAGCCGGTCTCTGGCAACTTCCATCTGATTTTTGGTCAGGTGCCGGGCGGCCTTTTCCTCCCGGCTTCCGTCAAAATCATCCACCAGGGCGGTAAGAATCCGGGGAGTATCGTGGGTTCCCAGAAGGTTCATATTGCAGGCAACCACCTGGGGCGGATAGTTTTCCACAATGGTCATCACCGTATCCCTTAGGCCCCGACCGCTGTCCCGGCCACGCATGAAGTTCAAAATCGCGGTGCGGAAGGGATAGTTCATGACGCTGTCCAGCTCTCCATCCACAAAGTAACGGCGGCGGACATCATAAGCCACCTTATTGGAGGCATCCTCCCACACTTCTCCCATCAAAAGGGCATCGGGTTTCACCTCCCGAATTCGTGCCCGGAGCAGGGCAATAAAGGCATCCGGCAGCTCGTCCGCCACATCCAGCCGGAAGCCGTCCGCTCCCAGCCGCAGCCAGTGAGCCACCACGCTGTCCTCATCCCGGATGATGTAGTCCAGGAATTTCTCGTCCATCTTGTTCACCGTAGGCAGGGTATCGAAGCCCCACCAGGAATTGTAGCTGTTGGGCCACTGGTAAAAGGTATACCAGCTGTAGTAAGGGCTATCCTGCCGGTTGTAGGCCCCATTGCCGCCAAAGGTCCCCTCCCGGTCAAAATAGAGGCTGTCGGAACCCGTGTGGGAATACACGCCATCCAGAATCACCCGAATGCCCCGGCTGTGAGCCGCCCGGCACAGGGCCTGGAAATCCGACTCCGTGCCCAGCATAGGGTCGGGGGTTTTGTAGTCGCCGGTATCGTAGCGGTGGGAAGAAAAGCTTTTGCTAATGGGGTTCAGATAGAGAATGGTGGTTCCCAGAGAGGCGATATAGTCCATTTTCTCCGTAATGCCCCGGAAATTCCCCCCGTAAAAGTCATTGTTCAGCACCCAGCCCTGGCTGTCCGGCTGCCAATGCACCTCCTCATACCAGTCCCCGTGGACGGTATAGGGCTGAAGCTTTCCCCAAAGGTCGGGCTCGCCGCTTTTA
This sequence comes from uncultured Oscillospiraceae bacterium, assembly GCA_934589065.1. Classification (GTDB taxonomy): domain Bacteria; phylum Bacillota; class Clostridia; order Oscillospirales; family Oscillospiraceae; genus Faecousia. The sequence continues at coordinate 18,311 of CAKTNN010000025.1, read as the reverse complement.
TGAAACCGATCCGGGAACACCTGATAGATGACGGCCCCCTTTGCCCACTGGGGGGTATAAAAGTCTGCGGGAATACAACTGACCTGCCACATATCCCCGGCCTCCATATTGGTATCGTCCCCCTCTTTAAAGAGCCGGAAGGTATCGTGAGGATCGGTAATGCGGAAATAATAGAAGTAGAGCCCCCGCTCCGCCAGGCAAAAATCCCCCTGCCAATATTCGTAAGGCCCCACTGTTTTTTCGTAGGCCATGGGGGCGGTATCCATTTCGCTGCCGTCCTGGCGGCACAACACGATCTCAACCCGCCTGGTGCTTACGGCTACGGGGATATAAATATGCAGGGTGCATTTTTCCTCCGGGGTCAGGCACCCGAAGGGGGTTTTGAAAATGGCCTGCTTGCTGTCGAAAAGAATTCTCATGTGGTTATCTCCTTTGTAAAACTCTCCCGCACCGAAAATGGGGCGGAAAAGGCTTTGCGAGGCTTACGCAGCTGTGGGAAAGCCAGGAAAATACCGCCCATGGGGCATGGGCGGTATAAACTGGTTTTTACCAGGACAGCATTTTGCGGAAAGCATCCATATACTTTCCGGCAGGCACATCCCAGCTGAAATCCTGCTCCATATCCCGCTTGCGCAGTGCCTCAAAGGCGGCGCGGTCGGAGGTATACAGGTTCAGGCAGCGCTTGATGGCGGCGTAGAAATCATCGGCATTGTAGCTCTGGAAGGTAAAGCCCAGGCCGCCGTTGCCAAATTCGTCGCAGGGGGGAACGGTATCCTTGAGCCCGCCGGTGGCGTGAACCACAGGCACGGTGCCGTAGTGCATGGCGTTCATCTGGCTCAGGCCGCAGGGCTCGCTCTTGGAGGGCATCAGGTACAGGTCGCCGGCGGCATAAACCTTGGCAGCCAGGCCCACATTAAAGGTGATCTGGGCAGATACCTGATCCGGGAATTGGGCTTGCAGCTCCCGGAAGAAATTCTCATACTGGGCTTCTCCCGTTCCGATGAGCACCAGCTGGGCGTTCTCCTCCCACATCAGCCGCCGGGCGATGTAGCACAGAAGATCCAGCCCCTTGTGCCCGGCAAGCCGGGTGATCATGATCATCATGGGGATATCCTTGTCCACCGGCAGCCCCAGCTCCTTTTGCAGCGCGGTCTTACACTGGGTCTTGCCGGGATGGACGGCGGAAGCGCTAAAGTTGGCGGGCAGGTGGGGATCCGTTTCCGGATTGAAGATATTGGTATCGATGCCGTTGGTAATGCCCGTGAGCTTCCAGGCATTCCGGGCCAGGATTCCGTCCAGGCCGTGGGCATAGTAGGGATACATCAGTTCCCTGGCGTAGGTCTCGGAGACGGTGGTCACCAGATCCGCCGTCTCGATGGCCCCCTTCATCATGTTTACGGAGCCGTTCATATCCATGCAGCCCCGATACTCCCAGGGAAGGCCCAGGATGTCATCAAAGAAGTTGGCGTTCGCCCAGCCCTGATACTCGATGTTGTGGATGGTATACATACAGCGGGTATCCTTCAAAGGCGTATCCCGATAGCTGGCCTTCAGGTAGACGGGAATAAGCCCCGTCTGCCAGTCGTTGCACTGGATAACCTCCGGGGTAAACTCCAGCGCCACCATGGAATCCAGGCAGGCCTTGGAGAAGTAGGCAAACCGCTCGCCGTCATCCATGTCGCCATAGATGGCGCCGGTACGGGTTCCAAAATAGTAATCGTTGTCAATGAAATAGACCTGGAAGCCCCGGGGACAATCGATAAGCTTCCGCAGGCCGGCGTACTGCTGCCGCCAGCCCATCTGCACCCGGAACTGGGCAACCTGCTCTGTCTCATAGGCGGTATTGGTCTTGATCTTATTGTAGTAGGGCAGGAACAGAACCACCTGGTTGCCCTCGATTCGGCTCAGAGCGGCAGGCAGCGCCTCCATTACGTCCCCAAGGCCGCCGGATTTGGCGTAAGGGGCCGCTTCCGATGCGCAGATGGCAATTTTCATACAGTCTCCCCCCGCTTAATGACAATGGGATTGTTCCGTGTGCCGATAAGCTTAGCGCCGGGGCGAACGGTAACGTTTTTATCCAGAATCACGTTCTTGAGCTCTGCGCCTTCCCCGATAACGGTATCGTTCATAATGACGCAGTCCTCAATGTGTGCGCCGGGGGCCAGAGTTACCTGCCGGAACAGGATGGAATCCTTGGCAGAGCCGCCCAGCAGGCAGCCGTCTGCCACCATGCAGTTATCGATGTTGCTCTCTTCGCCGTAGTAGGAGGGCACACGGTCACGAACTTTGGTGAACACCGGGTGCTTCCGGTCGAAGATGCCCTTATGAACATCGGGCTTCAGCAGCGCCATGGAGTTGGCAAAATACTCGGCAACGGAATCGTTGTACAGGGCCACGCCCTCGAACTCATAAGCGTTGACGCTGACCTTGCCGGTCTGCCAGCCGCCCAGGATCAAATCCCGGTCCATGTGGAAGGCATTGTGGGCAATGCGCTCCCGCACCATGTTGATCAGCCACTTCTTGGTGGTGACGAACACATCCATAGAGGCCAGATACTCGGCAGAGGCGGCGTAATCCACCACAATATCATTGATTTCCTTATTTTCATCCAGGGTAACCGCCAGATCCAGCACCTTCTTGCTGTTGGCGACCCCGGCCTTGACCACTACGGTAATATCCTTGCCGCTCTTGATGTGGTCAGCCAGCACCTTTTTCAGGTCGATGTTGTAAATCACGGCGGAGTCTACCAGGAATACATACTCGTCTTCCTTTCCGTATTCCAGAAATGCCATGGCATTGTACAGGCTCTCCAGCTTGCCCCGATAGCTGTGGGTTTCGGAGGTTGCGTAGGGGGTGATGTACTGCAGGCCGCCCTCGCCCAGCTTCAGGCCCCACTCTTCGCCGTCGCCGATGTGGTCCATCAGGGACTGGTAATTAAACCGGGAGATAATTGCCAGGTGGTGCACACCGGCCCAGCTCAGATTGCTCAGGCCGAAATCCACCTGACGGTAGCGTCCGGCAAAGGGAATGGAAGCGATAGACCGCTTGGCGGTCAGCTCGCCGATATTTGCATCGTTGGTGAAAAGGATACCCATTACGTTCATGGTAAACACCCTCCTTACATCATTTCGCCGGGCTTGAGTACGGCGTTTTCTTCCACAACCGCACCCTTGGAGGTAACGCTGATCTGCATTTCTTCGTCAGTCCCGTAGGCGCCGCCTACAACGGCATTCTTGCACACCCGGCTGTTTTCACCCAGGATGGCATGGCGGACAATGGCGCCGGACTCAATCACCACACCGGGCATTACCACGCTGTCTTCCACCACGGCGCCGGGGCCGATCTTGCAGCCTACGGAGATCACGCTGTGATATACCTCGCCCTCTACTTCGCTGCCCTCTGCAATGAAGCAGTTGACGGTCTTGGCAGAGGCGGCAATAAAGGAGGAGGGCATCGCGCTGTTGCGGGCATAGATCTTAAACCGCTCGCCCCGGAGATTGAACACAGGGTCTTTGCCCAGCAAATCCATATTGGCTTCCCACAGGGAGTTGATGGTTCCCACATCCTTCCAATAGCCGTCGAAGGGATAGGCCATCATCTTGTGGCCCTGGTTCAGCAGATTGGGGATGATGTTCTTGCCGAAGTCATTGGAGGACTTGATATCCTCTTCGTCTTCAATCAGGGCGGCCTTCAGCACCTGCCAATTGAAGACGTAAATGCCCATAGAGGCATTGGTGGACTTGGGGCGGGGAGGCTTTTCCTCAAATTCGTAAATGGACATATCGGGGTTGGTATTCAGAATGCCAAACCGGGAAGCCTCTGCCAAAGGCACATTCCGCACAGCAATGGTGCAGGAGGCCTGGTGCTTCTCGTGATACTCCACCATGGCTGCGTAGTCCATTTTATAGATATGGTCACCGGACAGAATCACCACATAGTCGGGGTCGTACCGGTCGATAAAATCGATGTTCTGATAAATGGCATTGGCAGTGCCCTTATACCAGCCGCTCTTTTTATCGTGGCGCTCGTAGGGGGGCAGCACCTGGGCGCAGGAGTGGGTCTTATTCAGGTTCCAGGGTTGACCGTTGCCGATGTACTCGTTGAGCTCCAAGGGCTGATACTGGGTCAGGATGCCCACGGTATCGATGCCGGAATTCACACAGTTGGACAGAGGGAAGTCGATGATGCGGTACTTGCCTCCGAAGGGAACGGCGGGCTTGGCGGTTTTCTCCGTCAGAACCTTGAGTCGGCTGCCCTGGCCTCCAGCCAAAAGCATTGCGATGCAGCGTTTTTTCTGAAAATACATGGTCACAGCTCCTCATATTGTCATTTGAAAATACAAAGGGGAAATGGAAGACGATTGGTCAAAAAATCGTATTTTCTTCCACGCATAACATATCATACTTTTCCCGATTCCGAAAGTGACATTTTACCTAAAATATTCTCAATTCTTTGGGCATCTTTCCTAAAGTCTCTCCATGCAATCGGGGGATTCCTGGGAATTTCGACTGAATCCAGCCGTTTTTCCAACCAATCGACGTCCAGCCACCGGCCGAATTTCAGCCCGCACTTTACCATTTCGGCGCATTTTTCATAGCCCTGCGCCCGGTGAAAGGCCAAGGATGCTTCGTTTTCTCCCGTGATGATGGCGAAGCTCACCGCATAGCCCATCTGCGACAGCAGTGCCTCCAGCGCGGCATAGAGCTGCCTGCCAATGCCGCGACCCCGGGCGTCGGGACGCAGATAGATGGAGGGTTCCGCGCACCAGGCATAGGCCGCCCGCTCAAAGGGGCGGCTGGCATAGGCATAGCCCAAAACGGCCCCCGCCTCCTCCCAGACAAGCCATGGAAAGTCCCGGGTAATGCCTTCGAATCGGGCCAGGAAGGCCTCCGGCGTTGGGACCTCGTACTCAAAGGTAATCGTTGTCTCGCGGACATAGGGCGCATAAATGTCCAAAATGGGAACTATATCCCACTCTTCTGCAGCACGAATCATTTTATTTCCCTTTCGTATCTCTTTCACTTCACTGCCTGCAAATAGGCCCGATAGGCGGCGTCTATGGAAGCATAAGCTTTCTGGCCTTTCAGCTTTTGATTCATGGTTTCCGTTGTGCCTATGCTTGGAATATTGCCTCCAATTTTATAACAGTTGTCGTTGTATATCGCAGTCGCAGTGTTTACATAATACTTTCCGGTACCCTCGTCCAGAATGATGACCGGGTAATCCTTGCCATTTTCAAGTTTATTCTGGTCATAGGAGGTCCAGACGAAATAGCCGTTCTTATCTTTTACCGGGTTGCTTCCACGCATGAACGCCCAGGTTCCCTGCTGCAGCAGACTGTCCGAGGGGAGCATTTTGTAGATCTTCTCCACATAGGAGTTCGGTTTTTTGTATCCGGAATCAAACCGGTAGTAATGCTGCCCTTTGTTCATACTGCCCACTGCGGTCATTGTATATGAGAAAAAATCCTCACTCGGCCGGTATGGATACTCGCCCGTCCAGACCAATATGACCTCGTTCTCCTCCGGGAGGTATCGCACGGTGCAGGTTCCGTTTCCCTCAGGATTGCCAATCCAGCGCGCCGTGTCCTTGTCTGAAACATCACCGATGGTGATATCCTGAAAGCCCTGAAAGCCATCCTGCTTCTGCTGCAGCTGCACAACTTTCTCGATATCGTCGGGGTTCTCATATCCCAGCATCGCATTGGACAGAACCACTGCATAAGCGCTGCGCACATTGGCAAGGTCTGCCGCCTCCCGGCTTTTCTCCAGCTGATTGGCAAAAATCGGAATCGCAGCGGCAACCAGCACCGCAATGATGGTCACTACAATCAGCATCTCCAACAATGTAAAACCATTTCTCTTTCTTGGCATCAAGACCGTTTTTTCCTTTCAAAAAACCAGCTCCGGCAGGCAAGCTCCCGGTGGCCGGTGAATGCATTATATCAGGGTATATTGAGAATATTATAGTTGCATTTTTCGATTATGTCCAGTCCAAAAAAGTGAAAACTCCCGCCTGGAAATCCACTGTCAAGGTTGACTTTTGGCTTTCTGAGGGATACAATAAAGACGTATGTGCATATAGCACGATCTGAAACCACAAGGAGGGATACCCATGGATGCCGGTGGAAGCGGCAATATACCAGGCCGAAGTAGACGCAGCCCCGTCGTCCATGAGGCTGCGTGAACTGCTTTGTGCCAATATAAAAATTTTATATTGGAGGCAATACTATGGCAGAACGTTTTGAACTCGTCGAAAAAGCCCTGCTCAAGATGCTGGAGGAGAAGAAATACTCTTCTCTGCGGGATATCCTCGTAACCATGAATCCCAGCGACGTGGCAGGTCTTTTTGACGGGCTGGAAGAAAAGCAGATTCCCGTTATGTTCCGTCTGCTCCCCAAGGAGCAGGCTGCAGAAACCTTTGTAGAAATGGAGCCCGAGGCACAGCAGCTGCTGATCCAAGGCTTCTCGGACAATGAGCTGCGGGAAGTCCTGGATGAGCTGTATGTGGACGACGCGGCAGACCTGGTAGAGGAAATGCCCGCCAACGTGGTCCGGCGTATTCTCACCCAGGCAGACCCCGAAATGCGCAGCTCCATCAACCAGATTCTGCGCTACCCCGAAAACTCCGCCGGTGCGCTGATGACCATGGAATATGTGTCTCTGCGACCGGATATGACCGTGGAGGAATCCATTCTCCGCATCCGCCGCCAGGGCGTGGACAAAGAAACCATTTATACCTGCTATGTGCTGGAAAAAGACCGGACGCTGCTGGGCATCGTCACGGTAAAAGACCTGCTGCTGGCAGAGAGCGACGACACGGAGATCAAGGAGATCATGACGGAAAACGTCATCTCCGTGACAACCCAGGACGACCAGGAAGAGGTCGCCAAGATGTTCTCCAAATACAATTTCCTGGCCCTTCCGGTGGTGGACACCGAAAACCGAATGGTGGGTATCGTCACCTTTGATGACGCCATGGACGTCATGGAAGAAGAAGCCACGGAAGATATGGAAATCATGGCTGCTATGACCCCTTCGGAGAAGAGCTACCTGAAGAGCAGCCCCTTCGACCTGTACAAGCACCGAATTCCCTGGCTGATGCTCCTGATGGTATCCGCCACCTTCACCGGCATGATCATCTCCTCCTTTGAAAGCGCCCTGGCCCTGCTGCCCGCCCTGACCGCCTTTATCCCCATGCTGATGGATACCGGCGGCAACTGCGGCTCCCAGTCCTCTGTCACCGTCATCCGTGCCCTGAGTCTGGATGAATTGGAGCTGAGCGACGTATTTACGGTGCTTTGGAAGGAAGTCCGCACCGCCGTGCTCTGCGGCATTTCCCTGGCAGCAGTTTGCTTCCTGAAGGTGCTGCTGGTTGACCGGCTTCTCATGGGCAACCAAAGCATCAGCCTGAGCGTAGACCTGGTCATCTGCCTTGCTCTGGGCGTCACGGTGATTATGGCAAAAATGGTCGGCTGCACCCTGCCCCTGCTGGCAAAGCGCCTGGGCTTCGACCCTGCCGTCATGGCAAGCCCCTTCATCACCACCATTGTGGACGCTCTGTCCCTATTGGTGTATTTCCTGTTTGCAAAAACCATTTTGGGGCTGTAAGCCTTTATAAACAAGCAAACCCCGGACGGGACAGCACTTTCGGCTGCCACCGTCCGGGGCTTTTTGTTTTCAGTTCTTAGGGAATCGTCCGATCAGCACTGGGCGGCAAACTCCCGAATCTTTGCCTTCATGGCAGGAATGTCCTCCTGGAGTTTCAGGATGGTGCTGCCTACGAAGGCGGCGTCGCCGCCGGCCTCCTTGACCATGCGCACATCCTCAGGTGCATGGACACCCACGCCGCAGTAGATGGGGCGCTGGATGCCGCTGGCCCGCAGGCCCTCTACGCAATCCTTCAGAGTGGGGTACTTGGGATTTACATAGCCCTGACCGGGGGTGGGCTTGGCCTGGAGATACACAAAGCCATTGGAATCCCTGGCAGAGGCAATCTCCTCGTCCAGCATCTGGTACTGGACATAGCAGGATACCCGCAGGCCTGCATCGATGATCTTCTGCTTGACCTCGTTGCCGGACAGGCCCACCAGGAGCAGATCCTCGAAACCGTTGTCCTTGCAGTAGCGGATGTACTTATCCACACCGATTTCCAGGATGGTGTTTTCGTAGGCCAGGAGCAGCAGCTTGGTATTGGGGTTCTGGCGCTTGATGGTCAGAATCTCTTCCATATAAGCATCGTAGTCATCGCAGTTTTCCAGAGCCTTTGCCATGCGGGACTTGATGAGATCACTCTCCAGATAGGGGTTATGGGAGGGGAAATCCACCTCGATGATATGGCAGCCGGCATCCACATATTCCTTTGCCATCTGGATGCTGGACTCCATGGTGGGGTAGCCGTTGGACAGATAGAGAATAATATCCATAGCCTTCTCCTTACTTACCGTAGTAGGCCCGCAGAATCAGGGTGCGGAACTCTTCCACGCTGGGGATAATGGGGTTGGTCTTGGTGCAGCCGTCTGCCTTGGAAACCACCGCCATCTCGTCCACCTTTGCCAGGAAGGCCTGCTCGTCCGTCAGCACCTCTTTCAGAGTGGAGGGGATGCCCAGGATGTGGTTCAGTTCCTTGACCACCTGGATCAGGTTCCTGCGGCCGATGGAGGCTGCAAAGGCATCGTACTTTGCCTTGGCGTAGGGCTCCTGAGCGTTGTACTCCATGATGTAGGGCAGCAGGATTGCATCCGCCACGCCGTGGGAGATGTGGAAGAAGCCGCCCAGGGTCTGGGCGATGGAGTGAACAATGCCCAGAGATACATTGGTAAAGGCCATACCGGCAGTCATAGAGGCATTTGCCATGATCTCTCTGGCCTCCAGGTTGCTGCCATCGGCGTAGGCTACAGGCAGAATATCGATGATATCCTTGGCTGCGGCCTGGGCCAGAATGTCGCTGAGGTAGTGGGCCCGGTTGGAAACCAGGGCTTCCAGTGCGTGGGTCAGAGCGTCCATACCGGTTTCGGCGGTGATGCGGGGAGGCATGGAAGCGCAGACCTCAGGATCGCAGATTGCGATATCGGGCATCATTTCCATATTGCCCAGGCCTCTCTTCAGGCCCTCGTCATCGGTAATAACCACGGAACGGGATACCTCACTGGCAGAGCCGGAGGTGGAGGGGATGCAGCAGTACTTTGCCTTGTGGCGCAGGGTGGGGAAGGGGTTGGGAGGCAGGATATCCTCCATCTTGGTCAGCTCCGGATGCTCGTAGAAAATCCACATGGTCTTACCGGCATCCATAGCGGAGCCGCCGCCCATGCCCACGATCAGGTCGGGCTCAAACTCCAGCATTTCCTTTGCGCCCCGGCGAACGGTGGCGATGCTGGGATCGGGCTCAACACCGGAAATCACCTTTACCTGAGCGCCGGTCTCCTGGAAGTAGCCGGTAACCTTATCCAGCATACCGCTGCGCTGCATGGAGTGGCCGCCCACTACGATGCATACGCGCTTATAATGCATGGTCTTGATGTATTCCAGGCTGCCCTTACCGAACATCAGCTCGCTGCCAGCCAGTTTTACAGGTCTCATCATAATAATACACTCTCCTTTTTATGCTTAACCCTTGGCTTCGATCAGTTCTCTTGCCAGGGTATAGTCAATGGGGTTCGTAAGGACGCCGCCCTTCTTGAAGCTGGAGCCCACGATGCAGCCGTCGGCAATGTCCAGCTGCTCCCGGACGTTGCCGGGCTTTACGCCGCTGCCTGCAAACACAGGAATCTTTACAACCTTCTTTGCCCGGGCGATCATCTCAATGGGAGTCTCCTCACCGATGGTGGCGCCGGTAATGATAATGCCGTCAGCGCCGGCCTCGGCTGCATTCTTGGCACTGACCTCAATGGAAATGCTGGGGCAGAGCATATAGCTGTGCTTTACCTGGCAGTCTGCCAGGATCTTGATGTGCTCCAGGCCCATCTGCTTGCGGTAGTTTACGCAGTCATGGGCGCAGGGATAGATAATGCCGTCGGTAAACACCACCGTATCCACAAACACGGGGACCCGGATAAAGGTTGCCCCTGCTGCAGCGGCAATGGACAGGGAAGCCTCGTAATCATTAAAGGCTGCATCCACGCCCACGGGGATGGACACGGCATCGGCTACCTTCCGGGCTGCGGCTGCCAAAGCGGCAATCTGAGCCTTATTGAGTTTGGCGGTAAAGGGGGTATCGCCCATGTTCTCTACGATAATGGCATCCGCACCGGCCTTTTCCAGGGTCTGGGCATCCTGCACCGCCTGGGACAGGATCTTCTCCATATCCCCTGCGTAGCCGAAGCTGCCGGGCAGGGGCAGGCAGTGAACCATACCGATCACAGAGCGCGCGCCCAGTGCAATCAATTCTTTTGCCATAAAACATCTCTCCTTATCAAAGCTTATCACCGTATTTTACATGGTAATTATAAATGCCTTCCAGCGCGGTGCGGCACAGCAGATCCTCTGCATCCGTCCGTTCCTGTCCCTTCAGGACTTCCTTCAGGTTTTCCAGAACGGTGGTCATAGTCAGCACGCAGGACTTAACGCCCATGAGTCTGCCAATGGTGAGGATGCAGGAGCTCTCCATATCACAGCCGATGACGCCCAGCTTTTTCAGTTCCTCAAAGCCGGGAGCCATATCCCGCCCGAATTCCAGGGAGAACTTGGAATCGTGGGTCTGGGTATAAAAGCCGTCCATGGTGCAGTTGATGCCGTTTTCATACTCGGCGCCCATCTGGGTCACCGTCTGGTTCATCACATTCACCAGCTCCAGATCCGCCACGGCAGGATAGGAGGTTTCCACGTAGGTCTTGCTGGTGCTCTCCCGGCGCATAGCGGCAATGGGGATGATAAACTTGCCCAGCATATCGTCCCGCAGGGCCATGGCAGTGCCCATCCGCACGGCGACCTTCATGCCCGCCTCGTACATCTCCTCCATAGCGATTGCCGCGCTGGGAGCACCGATTCCGGTGGAGGTAACGGTAATCTTTACACCCTTGTAGGTGCCCGTGTAGGTATTGAACTCCCGCTGGAAGGCCACCTTCTCCGGGTTATCCAGATACTGCTTGACCACTTCCACCCGCCAGGGGTCACCGGAAAAAATCACATAGCTGCCAACGGTTTCAGGGGATGCGCCCATATACAGTGTTTTCATGATAATTTCTCCTTTATCTCCGCCATTTTTGCTTCCAGCTGCTCTGCCGTAGGCAGGTTGGTGCAGCAGCCCACGTCCCGGAGCACAAAGTCCGCCAGGGCGGCGCCCAGACAGCCGCACTCCACCGCAGAGCGTCTGCACAGCATTCCGTACAGGAAGCCGGACATATACGCGTCTCCGGAGCCGGTGGTATCTACAATTTCTTCTTTGGTAATGCCGCTGGTGGGAATGCGGTGCTCCAGGTAGCCTTCCATGGTCTTTTCATACACGATGCTGCCGTCCCCACCCATGGTGGTGATGATATACATGGCTCTGCCGATTTCAAAAAGCCTGGTGATACCGGCGCAGCCGTAGAGCTTCTCAATCAGCTCCCGCTCTACCTCGTTGGTAAAGATGACGGTGCTGCTCTCCAGAACCTCCCGCAGGAAATCCACGGGGAAAGCATCCATATCATCCTTCATGCCGAATACCACCGGCACGCCGTTTTTCTTGCAGCCATCCAGGAAATACCGGTTATCCTGCTTGCTGGCAACGGTAATCACCCCCAGCCGGGTTTCCTGGAAGAAGTGATCCTCAATGGGCTGGGCGTACTTTTTGTCCATGGAGCCGGGATAGAAAATGGTGATATGGTCGCCGTTTTTATCCTGGAGCAGATAGCAGGTGGAGGTGGCCTCTCCGGGAATCAGGGTGACGGCATCGGTGGGAATGTTGTTTTCCGTCAGGTAGGCATGGAAGCCGTTTTCCTCCCAGTCCGGGCCCACCCGCAAAACAGGCATGGCCCGCTTGCCCAGACGGCACAGGGCGGAGGCAATGTTCACGCCGCAGCCGCCATAGTTGGTTTTCGTATTGTCGGCATTGGTGACAATGGAGGTAAAGCCAACCCGGGCGGGCTCTGCAATTTTAATGATGTGATCCATGCTCACATAGCCGCTGGTCAGAACGTCATAGTTGTATTCTTTCATGGTTTCCTCACAGTTCTCCTGCCCGGAGCTTTTCAAAGAGCTCCTGACTGGTCATTACCTGGCCCAGATATTTCCGGATATCCTCCAGGTGCACATCGTTCACCACCTGAGAATTGGTGGCGACGCAATCGCTGAGGACGATCGGATTGTAGTCCAGATAAAAGGCATCGGTCACCGTTGCCCGGATGCAGCAATTGGTCTTGGTTCCCACGATAATCAGGTTTTTAACCTCCAGCAGCCGCAGCACCAGATCCAGATCCGTACCGAAGAAGCCGCTGTAGCGCCGCTTGCGGATGACATAATCCTTCTTTTCATCCACCGGAAGCATGGGGTCGATTTCAATGCCCCAGGTTCCCTCAATGCAGTTGGGGCGCATGGAGGCGATCCGGCGATCCGGCTTGTCCTTCCGGTTGCAGTGCTGCATGAAAATCACAGGACAGTCGTACTCCCGGCAGGTATCCAGTACCTTGCGAATGTTGGGCAGAATCTCCCGGTTCTGGGGATAATACACCAGGCCCTGGGGATCGGTAAAGTCCCGAACCATATCCACAATGATGAGTGCTGTCTGCTTCATACCTGGAATCCTCTCACCTTTGTATTCTTATACTTGACATAGGAGGCTACGCCCAGCACCACGATCATCAGCAGGTACGGGAAGCAGTCAAACAGGCCGGAGGCCTCACCTGCGTACACGCTCAGGTTGACTGCCAGAGAACGGGACAGGCCGAAGAGAATGGCATAGAGGCTGGACTCTACCGGCTTGCCGCGACCGCAGTAAATAGCTGCCAGGGCAATGAAGCCGCGGGCTGCCGTCATGGAATTGGTAAACAGGCCCAGACGATCCAGCGCCAGGTTCATACCTGCCAGGCCGCAGCCCACTGCGCCCAGAAGAATGGCGGCATACTTATAAAGGTCTACCCGCAGGCCGATGGCCTTTGCGGCATCCTCGCTCTCGCCCACCACCCGGACATACACACCGAACCGGGTGTGGTACATCAGCAGGGAGGTGAGGAAGATCAGCAGGAAGCTGACGTAGGTCAGCACCGGGTGACCGCTGAGAATCGGCCCTAAGAAGGGGATATCCTTGATGATGGGGATGTTCAGCTTCAGCGCGTTTACATCAAACTCCGGAATGATGATGTTGGAGGACTTCATCATAACCAGGATGAAGCCTGCCACGGCAGTGGACATCATGTTGATTGCCAGGCCCACGATGATCACGTTGCCCTTCATGGTAACGCCGAAGAAGGCAAAGATCAGGCCGTAAAGCAGGGTGGTCAGCAGGCACACCAGCAGAGCAAAGGCAAAATTCCGGGTGAAATAGAAGGTCAGCACGGAGAACAGCGCGCCATTGAGCATCATGCCCTCCAACGCAATATTCAGAACGTTGGCCTTATAGGCAAACAGTCCGCCCAGCACCGCCAGAATAATGGGGGCGCTGTGATAAATGCAGTCATAGAGAATACTAATGATCAGCTGCATGTCTTGCTCTCCTTTCCCTTTTTCCCCTTCAGCCGCTCCACCAGGTGGAACCGACCGTCGATGAACTTGACTGCCAGGAACAGGACGATGAGCGCCTGAATCAGAGCCACGATCTCCTTGGGAACATTGGTATACATATTGATCTTATCCGAGCCGGTTTTCAGAGCCGCGTAGAAAATGGAGGCGATGAAAATACCCACGGGGTTGTGACCGCCCATCAGAGCAATGAGCATGCCGTCCCAGCCCAGGCCGGGGTTGCCGGAGAAGGTCAGGGTGTAGCGGTACTGATCCTCCATCATCCAGCCCGCACCGGCGAAGCCAGCCAGCGCACCGGACAGAAGCATCAGGAAGATGATCTTTTTGCCCACGTTCATGCCCGTGGCCTCTGCGAACTCCGCATTCATGCCCATGGCCTTGATTTCGTAGCCCAGACGGCCCCGGCGCATATACAGGGTCATAACCACCCAGATTGCCACCACGATGAAGAAGAAGATGGTAAGTCTGGATTTACCGAAAATCCGGGAGAACATAGCGCTCTCCGAAACCATGGGGGTGCACACGTAGCCAGAGCCGTTGTCCCGGAAGATACCGGTGGTGAGGAACTCCAGCACCTTGGCAAGGGCGTAGTTCAGCATCAGGGTAACCACCATCTCGTCTGCACGAAGCTTGGCTTTCAGGATGGCAGGAATCAGGGAATACGCCATGCCGCACAGCACGCCCACTGCCAGGCACACCAGCTTTACCACGAAGGGATTGCCGGTCATGCGGCTGCCCAGGATACCGGCGAAGAACGCACCCAGAAGGAGAGAGCCTTCCACACCCATGTTGTAAATATTGGCCTTAAAGGTCACGGCAATGGCAAGGCCCGTCAGAATCATGGGGCCGGCATAGTGGAGGGTATTCTGGAAGCCCACCTTGGTAAACAGGGACTTTTTCAGCAAAATCCAATAGGTTTCCAGGGGATTTTCTCCGATTGCCGCAATGACAATGCCGCCAACCAGGAAGGCCAGCAAAATGGGAATCAGGCAGTTCAGCAAGCCCCGCAGGCCTGCGCCCAGCTTTTTACCCTTCATTGTGCCGCCTCCTTATCTGTAATACCTGCCATCAGCAGGCCGATCTGCATCATATCCGTCTTGGTGGGGTCAACCTCGCCGGTTACTTCGCCCTTATAAAGAACGATGACCCGGTCGGACAGACTCATGATTTCCGACAGCTCACTGGAAATCAAAATCACGGCGTTGCCCTGATTCCGGTATTCCAGCAGCTGGCGATGAATGGACTCAATCGAGCCGATATCGATACCTCTGGTGGGCTGGCAGGCAATGAGCAGCTTGGGCCCTGCGCTGAGCTCCCGGGCAACGATGATCTTCTGAGCATTGCCTCCGGAAAGCGCACCTACGTTGCCTTCCAGATTGCCAACGCGGATATCAAACCGTTCAATCTGGCTGTCTCTGCGCTGACGCATGGCCTTGGCATTCATCAGCCCGCCCTTGCACACCTCTTTCTGGGTGTGATAACCGGCTACGGCATTCTCTGCCAGAGTCATGGTACGGCACAGGCCCTGGGCGAACCGGTCTTCCGGGATAATGCCGATGCCCTTCTGCCGCAGCTTGTCGGGCCAGGCATTGGTCAGGTCTTCGCCGTCAAAGGTGACCTTTCCGGCGGTGGCCTCCATGAGGCCGCTGATGATCTTAACCAGCTCGCTTTGACCGTTGCCTTCCACACCGGCAATGCCCAAGATCTCGCCGCGGGCGACCTGGAAGGAGACGTTTTTCAGGCACTCCTTGCCAAAGCCATTGATGGTGGTGAGGTTTTCTGCCCGGTAGATAATGTTGCCATCGGATACCTTCCGGCGGTCATTCTCCACGGTGAGCATGACGTCTCTGCCCACCATCATCTGGGCCAGCTCCTGCTCGGAGGTATCTGCCGTGCGCATGGAGGCCACGACCTTGCCCCGCTTAATAACCACGACGTTATCGGATACCTCCATCACCTCCCGCAGCTTGTGGGTGATGACGATGATGGTCTTGCCCTTTTCCTTCAGGCCCTTCAGCCGGTCGATAAGATCGTTGGCCTCCTGGGGCGTCAGGACGGCGGTGGGCTCGTCCAGAATCAGGATATCTACATTTCTGTAGAGCATTTTCAGAATTTCCACCCGCTGGCGGCTGCCAACGGATATATCTTCAACCTTGTCCAAAGGATTGAGTTCAAAATGGTAGGTGTGAATCAGCTCTTCTACCCGGCGGATCTCTTCTTTCTGATCGATGAGGCCGCCCTTTTTGGTGATTTCCGCGCCCAGCAGGATATTCTCATAAACGCTGAGGCTGGGAACCAGCTTAAAGTGCTGATGCACCATGCCGATGCCGTTTGCAATGGCATCGATGGGGCTTCTCAGTTTTACCTGCTTGCCCCGGATGAGAATTTCGCCCTCGGTCGGCTCCAGCAGGCCGTAGAGCATATTCATCAGCGTGGTCTTGCCCGCGCCGTTTTCGCCGACGATGCAGGTGATCTCCTTTTCGGGAATCGCCAGGTCAATGTGATCGTTGGCGGTGAAAGAGCCGAACCGTTTGGTCAGCCCAACTGTTTGAATCATATACATCTTTTTGTCCTCATTGTTCGTTGTCTGACGTCTGACTGCAAAGGGTTCGCCCGGAAACATTTCCAATTCGGGCCCGTATAACTCGTATACGGGCCCGAGGGTGTCAGCTTACTTAAAGTTGATGTTGGGGCAGGTGCTCTGGTCGAAGGTGTCGCCGTTCTGCATATTGGTAACCTTGATGGTGCCATCGGAGATCTTGGCAGCCAGGTCATCCACATAAGCCTTGATTTCCGTCCACTTAGCCTGAGCCTCGTCGGTCTGCTCAATGGCGGCGGAGATGGTAGCCAGATCCGTGATGGAGGTAGAACCGCTTGCCAGATCGAAGGTGGTGATGCGGTCGTAGCTATCCAGAGTGCCGTTCATCATGGCCTCGGTCAGTTCCTTAACAACCACGCGGGTGTTCTTGATAACGGAGGTCAGGATGTAGCCGGGCTGCTGACCGTCCTTGTTGGCATCGCAGTGGATTGCCAGCTTGCCCTCTTCCTTAGCCTTGGCAGCAACGCCGTCACCGATGGAACCGGCAACTGCGTAAACCACGTTGGCGCCATTGTCATAGTAGGTACCTGCTACGGTGCTGCCGCCGGCAACATCGGAGAAGCCTGCATCGTACTTTGCATAGTAGTCATAAGTAACGCCCAGCTCTTCGGCTACGTGCTGCACGCCTTCGATAAAGCCATTGCCGAAAACGGTAATACCGTCGGAGTTGGTGCCGCCGATGAAGCCCACGGCTCTGGCCTGAGAGGTGGGAGTGAAGTTGTAGCCGTCACCGAACAGAACATCGGAATTCTCGTTTACCAGGGTAGCCAGTGCGCCAGCCAGGTAAGAGGACTCGTTGACGTTGTACAGGATGGAGATAACGTTCTGATGGATGGTGTTGCCCTCAGCATCGACGTTGGGGGTTGCATTGAAAACAACGAAGGTGGTGTCGGGGTACTGGACAGCGATGGGGTCTGCACCGGCTTCGCCGCTGATCAGAGCATCGAAATCGTACTCCATGGAGAAGATCAGGTTGTAGCCGTCCTCAGCCAGAGCAGCCAGGGTATCGCCGGTGCTCTCGGTGGGCTCAACGACCTTGTACTCAATGCCGTACTGCTCTGCCAGTTCCTTAGCGCCTTCTACGGCGGACTGGTTGTAGCCGTTGTCGTTCTGACCGGAAGCGTCGCAAACCACAGCGATCTTTACGTCTGCTGCAGCGGGAGCGGCAGTGGTATCGCCGGCTTCGGGAGCAGCGGTGGTGTCACCGGCGGTGGTTGCAGCGGTGGTAGCTGCGGGCGTGCTGCTGCCGCCGCAGGCTGCCAGGGAAAGCACCATAGCCAGCGCAAGGGCCAATGTCAGGATCTTTTTCATAATTTGGTTCCTCCTTGTTTTTTTAAATCCGGTTCCGTCGGATCTGTTGTCTTGTTATCATGTTGTCATGACCACTAGAACTATTGCTATCTTACAGCAGTGTTCCTGCCTTGTCAACTCAATAACTTTACCAAAAATTTACCTTTCATTTTGTGAATCACAAACAAATGCCCACCTAAGGGGAAGTGCAATTCTGCAGAAAATGCACAATTTCCAGCTGCCGGGAATTTTTCCCTTCCTGTCGCAATTCCCGGAACGGAATCCACTTTACCGGCAGCCGCCGCATTTTCCAAGGTGCACATATTCCGCAAAGCAGGTATTTTCTTTGCAAAAAGGAAATTTTCTTTTAGACAAATTTCAGTATAGCACTTATATTTCCATATTTCAACACAAATTTTGATATTTTGAAATTTTCAATTTTTGATCTTGCATTTCGTCCATACTCGGCTGCACAGTGGCACACCCCGCAATGGAATAAAATCCTTGCTCACGCAAGGATGAAATCTGTTATGCAGATGAAATCCGCACAGCGGATGAAATAAAATCCGTCTTTTCTCCCGCCGTAAGGCGGATTTCATTCCGTAGGGATTTCACTCACCATTTGTGGATTTCTCCCGTCCGGAGGACGGATTTCGCTGCATTCTGCTCCCACGGGCTAAAAACACGCCACCGGCGTGTTTTCTTAACGCCCTGACCAGGCCCATTATCCACCGAATTCCATAAAAAGAACACCATCCAAAAGGATGGTG
>CAKTNN010000024.1 GCA_934589065.1 uncultured Oscillospiraceae bacterium | reverse complement strand
TTCAAGTAATCCGGAGGAGAAGCCATGAAGTACGAGTGCCCCTGCGGCTATGTCTATGACCCCGCCGAAGGCGACCCCGAAAACGGAGTAGCCCCCGGCACCGCCTGGGAAGACGTTCCCGAGGACTGGGTCTGCCCCACCTGCGGCCTTGGCAAGGATGCCTTCTATCCCGTGGAGTAAATAGGTCAATGAGAGGAGAGGGAGAAATCCTTCTCCTCTTTTTTCGCCCAATGATGGAAACCAGGAAATTCAATTGCGTTTCCGGCGCAGGAAAACATGGCGTGGGATACTATGCAGCGC
Organism: uncultured Oscillospiraceae bacterium; assembly: GCA_934589065.1. Taxonomy (GTDB): domain Bacteria; phylum Bacillota; class Clostridia; order Oscillospirales; family Oscillospiraceae; genus Faecousia. The sequence goes on along the minus strand of CAKTNN010000024.1, from coordinate 33,098 downwards.
GCATATTGATTTTGACGTGAAAGGCGATATAATGAGGGAAACGCAATCGGGGGCGGTTGAATATGAAGGACACGAATAATTTGCGGCAGGAGCTGATGGAAGCCCCAACTCTGGATCAATTCCTATCCGAAAATCAGGATAACTTTGCACGGGAAAGCGTTTGTGCGTGTCTGGAGAGGCTCATGAAAAAGCGGAAAATGTCCAAAGCGGTGCTTGCCCGCCTGTCCGGGATGAGTGAGGTTTATCTGCACCAGGTCTTCTCCGGTCGGCGCAATCCTTCCCGCAGCCGCCTGTTGTGCCTGTGCTTCGGTCTGAGCGCCGCATTGGAGGAAACCCAGGAGCTTTTAAAGCAGTGCGGCTATGCCCAGCTCTATCCCAAGAACAGGCGGGATGCCATTATTCTCTACGGAATTGCAAATGGAATGGATTTGTTTGCGGTAAACGACAAGCTGTTTGAAGAAAATGAGGAAACCCTGTTTTGATGCCCGTGAGCACCGTGGTTTTCCCATAGAATACGATAAAAAAAGCCCGCCCCTTAACGATCGGGGCGGGCTTTCTATCACTGCACCTGGGCGTCCATTTCCGCCAGGTATTTTTTAACGCTGACCAGCTTTACCACGCAGGTAAACACATTCATTGCCAGCTGCAAATCCTCACAGGAGGGGAAGGAAGGAGCAATTCGGATGTTGCTGTCGTGGGGATCCTTGCCGTAGGGATAGGTAGCGCCGGCATTGGTGAGCACCAGGCCTGCCTTCTTGCATCGGGAGACGATCTCCTTGGCGCAGCCATCCAGGGATTCAAAGGAAACGAAGTAGCCGCCCTTGGGATTTGTCCAGGTGCCGATGCCCAGGCCCCCCAACTCACTTTCCAGGGTATTGCGAACGATTTCAAACTTGGGCCGCAGGATATTGGCATGGAGCCGCATATGCTCCACCATGCCGTGGATATTCCCAAAGAAGCGCACATGGCGCAGCTGATTGACCTTATCGTGACCGATGGTCTGCACCTTCATCTGGGCCCGGATATCCACCAGGTTATTCTGGGAGGCCGCCAGGGCGGAGATGCCGGAGCCGGGGAAGCTGATCTTAGAGGTGGAAGCGAACTTATAGGCCAGATCCGGGTTCCCTGCCCGCTTGCACTCTGCCAGGATCTCAATCAGGTGATCCTGATCGTGGTCATACAGGTGGTGAATGGTATAGGCATTGTCCCAGTAAATTCGGAAATCCACAGCGGCGGGTTTCAGACGGGCAAACCGCCGGACGGTTTCGTCGGAATAGGAAATGCCCTGGGGATTGGAGTATTTGGGCACGCACCAGATACCTTTAATGGAAGCGTCGGAGGAAACCAGCTCCTCCACCATGTCCATATCCGGGCCGGTGGGCAGCATGGGAACATTGATCATCTCAATGCCAAAGTACTCCGTAATGGCAAAATGCCGGTCGTAGCCCGGCACGGGGCAGAGGAACTTGACCTTATCCAGCTTGCACCAGGGGGTGCTGCCCATAACGCCGCTGATCATGGAGCGGGCCACGGTATCAAACATCACATTCAGGCTGGAATTTCCGTAGATAATCACCTGGTCGGGGCGAACCTCCATCATGTCCGCCATCAGCTCCTTGGCTTCCTCAATGCCATCCAGCACGCCGTAGTTCCGGCAGTCGGTGCCGTCCTCGCAGGTCAGGTCACTTTCGCTGTTCAGCACGTCCATCATGCCCATGGAAAGATTCAGCTGATCCAGACCGGGCTTGCCCCGGGCCATATTCAGCGTCAGCTTGCGTTTCTGGTACTCCGTGTACTGCGCCTTCAGCTCTTCCTTCAGTGCCAGCAGTTCTTCACGGGTCATTTCGGAATAGGGTTTCATAGCTACCTCCGGGTGAATGATGTAATTTGCAAGTTTTCTCTTCATAACTTGCATTCATCCATATCATACTCTGGAAAAGCCAAAATTTCAATGGGCAGTATCCACAGATTCCGAAGGAAAACCCCTGGGATTATGCATGATATGCACATTCCCAGGGGGAAGGTTCTTAGTTATCCTCTTCGGTTTTCTCCAGATACCAGCCCACGTGGTTGGGAGGGCTGGGGTAGCGGAAGGCAGCGGCGGCATCCTTGTACCAGTCCATCTTGGTTTCCTTATCCTCGTACCGCCAGCCTACGCCGTATTCCTGACCGCCGGCGGTGACGATCCAGCAGTCGGGGTGGGCCTGCTGGAAGCTGTCCTTATCCTCCTGGGAAATCTTGCTCCACACGCCGCCTACGGCGGTCAGGTGGGTGATGTTCAGATTTTCCAGAGCGGTCAGGCCGGTGGTGGCTTTGGTATAGCTGATATTCAGCATTTCCAGGCTGTCACAGCTTGCCAGAGGGGTCAAGTCCGTAATATAGCCGCAGTTGGACAGCTCCAGCACCCGCAGATTCTTGCAGTTTTCCAAGGGGGTTAAATCCTTGATGGGAGAACCGGAAACAATCAGCACCTCCAGGCTCTTCATACCCGTCAGGAAAGACCAGTCGTCCAGATATTCGTTGTGACCAAAGTCTGCGTACCGGGCATCCTCGCAGTAGACAAGATTTGTGCAGTTGCTGTCATACAGGTCGTACACCGCCCGTATGACCTCTGCATCGGTCATGGTCGTGCCCTTGCCGAAGGAAACCCGCCAGACCACCTTGGTGCGGTCCCGGTAGTCATCCCGGATTTTTGCCAGCACCTCGTTGCTCAGGCCGCAGTTTTCCAGCACAAAACGCTTGCAGTTGGAGAGCAGATCCAGGGCCGCGCGCACTTCCGCTTCCCCGCTGTCACCGATGCTCTTATTTTTCAGCACCACTTCCTCCATATCCGTGGAGAGGGTTTCTCCAAAGAAATCAAAGGCATAGTGGAATACTACCTCCGGGGCGGAAGCAATGATGGTTTTTGCCTGCTCCTCGGAAAGCTTGGAGGTTCCGTCGCTGCCGCAGAGCTCCACGGTTTGCAGTTCCGGCAGCAGGGAAAGGTTGGCGCTTACAGCATCCAGGTCGGCCTCGGTCATTTCGGACAAATCCAGCTCCTGGGTATCGCTGGGCATTTCCTGGCCCAGAATATCCACGGTATAGGAAAATTCAATATCCGGGAAGGCCTCCTGCATGGCCCGGAAATCCTCCAGGCTCAGGTTCATTTTCCGCAGGTGCACCGTTTTTACCTGGTGCAGGAACAGCAGGCCTTCTTCCAGAGTATCCAGGTCGAAGGTATCGGGGTCAAGGTTCAGCTCCTGGGCATCCGGCAGTGCCACGGATGCCCCCAAAGAAACGGTATAGTCCACAGCTACATCCGGCAGCGCCGCCTGGAGCTGCTCCAGGGCGGTATAGTTGTCGCAGCCGGAGGCATCGATGAGCTTCAGGTTAGGGAAATAGGTCTGCAAAAGCCAGATATCATCACTGCTGGGATTCTTTATGGTGATGCGGGTGGCATCGCTGGAAACCTTCCCTCCCTGAAAGGGGACGCTCCAAAGGATCTGGCAGTCCGGCAGCTGGGAATGGACGCTGTCGAAGTGGGCAAAGGAAATGTCCTCCTCCCGCAGATCCAGGCTCTGGGCATTGATGGGATAGGCCTTGTTCTCCACAAAGATATGGGTATTCTGGTATACGATAAAGGTAATCAGGCCGGCGGCAGCCAGCGTAACAACGATGGCAACGGTCACGAGCACGGTAACCAGGCTATTTTTCTTCTTTTTCAATTTTGGTTTCCTCCAATAACGGACTCTGCACACTATTATAATAAAATCTTTTGTTTTTTCAATGGGGAACTTTGACTTGCCGGAATTTCCCCTGACAAAAAAGGTATTGAAATTGGCTTTTGTTTCTGCTATAATAGCGGCAACGCAGGGTTAGTTCATCGGTAGAATGGTCGCTTCCCAAGCCACAGAGGCGGGTTCGATTCCCGTACCCTGCTCCAGAAAAGAAAACACCTTTTGTCCGGCAGACAAAAGGTGTTTTCTTTTCAATGAAATCCACCTGCGATGGATGAAATCACGTTGCAGCGAAATCCGGTTTCACCGAATGGGGAATGCATGATTATGGGAGCAAGGCTATGAAAAAAGGGCTGAAAATTGTACTGGGGCTGCTTTTGGTTGGGGTCATTGGATACTCCGGCTGGAAGATCTATGGTATGCTCTCCGGCTACCGGAAGGCAGAGCGCAGCTATCTTAGCTTGCAGCAGCGCTACACCAGCCAACCGGAATCGCAAGCCCCCAACCTGCGTAAGACGGAGGAGACTTCCCCGGAGGAAGCGGCATCTCCCCTTCCCATTTCCGTGGATTTTCCCCAGCTGATGGCGGAAAACGGGGATATTGTGGGCTGGCTCTACTGCCCGGATACCCCCATCAATTACCCCGTGGTTCAGGGTAAGGACAACGATTACTATCTGCACCGGGGCCTGCATGGAGAAAGCCTTGTCAGCGGGACCCTATTTGCAGACTACCGGAATACCGGGCCGGGAGAAGATCGCAACTACATTCTCTACGGGCACAATATGAAGGACGGCTCCATGTTTGCCTCCCTGGCAAATCACCGGGATCAGGAGTACTATGATGCCCACCCGGTTATTTACTATCTGACTCCCGGCAAGAATTATGTCATCCGCTTGCTCTTCGGCGCGGTGGTAAATACGGACAGTCTTATTTATATGCCAAACCCCAATGACGCCGCTCTGGACGCTTTCCTGGAAAACGGAATGCGATATTCCCCCTTTCAGAGCGGGGCAGAATTGGATGCGGATTCCAGTTATGTTACCTTATCCACCTGCACCTACGAATATGACGATGCCAGGTACATCGTTGTGGGCAGGCTGGAAGAATTGGCGTGATTTTTTCAGGAGACTGTTGCAAGCAGAAAAACCGGCAATCCGGGGCAGTGCGCACCGCCCCGGATTGCCGGTTTTCTTTATACTTCATCCCTTATCCCTTGCCATAGCGGCCCGGCGGAGAATTTGCAGATAAATCCCGCCCAGGCTCAGCCGGGGGACGGGCTCGGCAGCCACCAGCGGGGCTTCCAGGAGCACCTCATCCCCGCTGGTGACGGTCAGGCTCCCCAGCTGCTTTCCCGCTTCCACCGGGGCGGTGACCTCCGGCTCCAGCCGGATATTTGTGGCAATACCGGAGCGCTTTGCCTTGGGAACCAAAAGCTGCCCCTGCCCATCCAGCTTTAAAGAAACGAAGGCTTTGCTTCCCAGCCGGACGGGAACCTGGGGGGCATCCTCCAGACTGGGGGATACCAGGCAGTAGCCTGCAAAGCCGTAGTCCAGCATGGACTTACAGGCGGCGTTGCGGATTTTGGCACTTTCGCAGCCCATAACCACGGCAATCAGTTCCAGCTCCTCCCGCCGGGCGGTGGCACTGAGGCAGTAGCCCGCCGTGGAGGTAAAACCGGTTTTCAGCCCCGTAGCACCGGGGTAAAACCGGATCAGCTTATTGGTATTGGAGAGGCCGAAGGCACCGCCACGGATGGTATCCATCCAGATTGTGGTATACTTGGTGATATCCGGATGGCGGGCCAGCAGCTCCCGGGACATCACGGCAATATCGTGGGCACTGGTACGGTGACTGGCGGCATCCGGGCCGTCATCCAGGCCGGTGCAGTTGACAAAATGGGTATCCCTCATCCCCAATTCCTGGGCGCGCCGGTTCATCTGCTCCACAAAGGCACTTTCGCTGCCGGATAGGTGCTCTGCCATGGCACAGGCGCAGTCGTTGGCGGAGGAAACGGCAATGGATTTGAGCATTTCGGAAACGGTCATCTGCTCCCCAGCCTTCAAAAACACCTGGCTTCCCCCCTTGGCGGCGGCAGCCTCCGAAGCGGTGACAATATCGTCATAGCCAAGGGCGCCGGAGTCTATGGCCTCCATAATCAGCAGCATGGTCATGATTTTGGTAACGCTGGCAGGAGGAAGGGCTTCGTGGGCGTTTTTTTCGTACAGGACGGTTCCGGTTGCCACATCCATCAGCAGCGCGCTTTTTGCCGGTACATCCAAGCCCTCTGCTCCAACCCCCAGCACCAGTGTGCCCAGCAAAACCAGGACACTGAACAATGCCCAAACCCGTTTCATCCGCATCCCCTCCATGGCGTTTTCCCTACAGCCTATGCACCCCCTAAAGGACTATGCTAATAATTCTATAATAAAATTAATATGGGGCAGAATCTTGAAGAATATAGGCGCAGTTGCTATAATAAAAGGGAAAAATACCGCCAGAAGCAAAGAATCTGATTTTTTTGGAGGAGCGTATATGAGAGGTATCCCGTCCCTGATTACCGACATCCGCAAGAAGGTCTTTACCGAGGTCGCCCGCATGGCCTATTCCGGTGACGACTACACCAAGGCAGAGGATCTGCCCTACATCATTGTCCCCGGCGACCAGCCCCTGCACCGGGAGTCCGTATTCCTGGAGCGGGCCATTGCCGGCGAGCGTGTGCGTCTGGCAATGGGTCTGTCCGTCCGTTCCGTCCAGACCCGCAGTCTGATGACCGAGGGTATGGACCATGCCGCCATTGCACAGCAGTATTACGAGCCCCCGCTGATCAACATCATTCCCTACGCCTGCCACGCCTGCCCCACCAACCAGTACAAGGTGACGGAGAACTGCCAGAACTGTCTGGCTGCCTCCTGCCAGCAGGTCTGCCCCAGAGATGCCATCAGCTTCGTCAACGGCAAGAGTCACATCGATTCCAGCAAGTGCATCAAGTGCGGCAAGTGTGCCCAGGCCTGCTCCTACAATGCCATCATCCACATGGAGCGCCCCTGCCAGGCCGCCTGCGGCATGGATGCCATCGGCGCGGACGAAAACGGCAAGGCCATTATCAATCAGGACAAGTGCGTTTCCTGCGGTCAGTGCCTGGTTTCCTGCCCCTTCGGTGCCATTGTGGACAAGGGCCAGATTTACCAGGTGGTGCGCTCCATTGTAGAGGGAGACGAGGTGTATGCCATCGCCGCCCCTGCCTTTGCCCGTCAGTTTGGCAAGGATGTGACCGTTGCCAAGTTCCGCGCCGCCGTACAGGCTCTGGGCTTTAAGGATATGATCGAGGTCGCCGTGGGCGCTGATATCTGCACCGTGGAAGAGGCCAGAGACTTTGTGGAAAAAGTTCCTGCAGGGCAGCCCTATATGGCTACCTCCTGCTGCCCCGCCTGGCACGCCATGGTGCACAAGCTGTTCCCCGCCCAGGCAAAGAACATCTCCATGACCCTGACCCCCATGGTGTACACCGCCCGGATGGTCAAGAAGGAGCACCCCAACGCCAAAATCGTCTTTGTAGGCCCTTGCGCCGCAAAGAAGCTGGAGGCAATCCGGGAGAACATCCGCTCCGATGTGGACTTTGTGCTGACCTTTGAAGAGCTGATGGGTTTGTTTGAAGCCAAGGAAGTAAACTTTGAAGAGCTTCCCGAGGTGGAAACTCCCGACGAGGGCACTGCGGCAGGCCGCGGCTTTGCCGTTGCCGGCGGCGTTGCCCGGGCCGTGGTGGAAGTGGTGCACGAAACCCACCCGGATATGGATATTAAGGTTGCCAATGCCCAGGGCCTGCGGGAGTGCCGCAAGCTCATGAATATGGCAAAGGTCGGCAAATACAATGGCTACCTGCTGGAGGGCATGGCCTGCCCCGGCGGCTGCATTGCCGGTGCCGGAACCATCCTGCCCATTCCGGAGGCAACCAAGGCCGTAGAAGCTTCCATGAAGCTGGCTACCAAAAAGAACCCCCTGGAATCCCAGTACGCCGAGATGGCTGAAAAGCTGGATTAACCCGTAAAAAATCCCCTCATTGGGCGCGCATGGCTCCCAACGGGGGGATTTTCTTTTACTTTTTTATACTTACTGTCTGGCTTTGTTCAGCTTGTCTGCCTTGCAGAAGAGCACATACCCGATGGCAAAGAGAATCACCAATGTTCCCACGGCGATGCTTTCGTTTTGCAGCTCCACACCGAAAATGTGGATAACCGTCCCGGCGGTAAGCTGGCTGATCACCGCAATCAGAGTGGTGCCCAGGAAGGAAGCCCCCTTGCCGCAGATATCCATCAGGCCGTAGTATTCTCCGCTGCGCTCCGGCGGGATGATCTTGCCCAGATAGGAGCGGCTCAGAGCCTGAACGCCCCCCTGGAACATTCCCACCAGCACAGCCAGCACCCAGAACTGCCACTGGCTTTTCAGGAACACCGCAAAGAGGGTGATGCCGGTATAGCACAGGATGCACAGCTTAATGAGCTTGCCGGTATCCTGGGTAGCGGAGAGGCGGCCAAAGAGGATGGCAAAGGGGAAGGCCACAAACTGGGTCAGCAGCAGGGCCAGAAGCAGCCCCGTACTGCCCAGGCCCAGGGCGGTTCCGTAGGCGGTAGCCATATCAATAATGGTGTAAACGCCGTCGATGAAGAAGAAAAAGGCGAGTAAGTACAAGAAGATGTGCTTTTGTCCCCTGGCCTCCCGGAAGGTTCTCCCCAGTTGGGAGAAGGTATCCCGGATGGGATGGGCAGTAACGGGAACGTAAGCGGTCTGCCGGTAGCGCCTCAGCAGCGGCAGGGTAAACAGCAGCCACCAGGCAGCGATAATCAGGAAGGAAAGAACCATTCCGGTGGTCATGGAAATGCCCACCGCGCCACCTGCCAGCACCAAAATCAGGCAGAAAATAAAGGGGATGACCGAGCCAATATAGCCGTATGCATAGCCCAGGGAGGATACGTTGTCCATCCGTTCGTCGGTGGTGACCTCCGGCAGCATGGCATCGTAAAACACCAGGCTGGAGGAATAGCCCACCTTGGCCAAAACATAGATGCCCAGGAAGGGCAGCCAGGACCAGGCAGCCCCCAGGAGCGCACAGCCAATGGCTCCCACCAGCAGGCACACCAGGAAAATGGGCTTTTTGTAGCCCTTTCGGTCTGCCAGCGTGCCGCAGATCGGGCCGATCAGGGCAACCAGCAGAGTGGAAATAGAGCCCGCATAGCCCCAGAAGGCCAAATACGCGCTTTCGTCTAGGCCGCCGGCGGTTGCCAGAGCGTTAAAATAAATGGGAATCAGGGTGGATACCAGCAGGATAAAGGCAGAGTTGCCGATATCGTAGCCAATCCAGGCTTTTTCCAGTGCCGTGAGGGTAAATTTCTTCTTCATAATCCTTTTCTCTCCCATTAACCGAAGGTGGGGGCGAAGCCTTCCCCCAGTGTCCCGTCCCCTTCCAGCGCCTCCAGAAGCTGCTGGGCAAGAAGCGGATAGTCTGCCAGAGCGGTTTCATAGCGTTCCATCAGAGGCCCGTCCAGGTGGGCACAGCTTTGGTTCGGGCCTACCGTAGGCAAAAAGCCCTTGCCCGTTTCGCCACCCAGACTCAGCAGCATTTTTGCGGTTCTGCGCCGCCGAGAGGTAATAACCCGGTAGACCCGGGCCATATTGCCGCTGCACCAGCCGATGGAGGCAGGAGAGACGTCGGTGTAAAACCGGGAAACCGTCAGCTGCTCTCCCCGTGTTAAGCGGAAATACTGGCTGACATGGCGATCCTGGGGCAGGATCTTGCCATCCAGCTGCTGCAAATACCGGTCAAATTCCGTTTCCAGTTCGATATGACCGGGATGTCCCTGGGCAGTGGACTCATTGATCAGGGGATGGCACCGGGAATCCAGGCAGTAGTGGCCCAGCAGCCCCCATAAGTAGGCCAGCGCTCCATCGGAGGGCGCTTTCCGGTAACAGGCCAGGGCTCTTTCAAAAAAGGCCTGACCGGAATCATTGTGGAGCCGGCTGCCCTGCTTTACCGTGGCAGTGGAAAACAGAGGATTGTGATAAAACAGCAGATCCGGCCCCTGAAGACCAACCTGATAAAGCTGGGGAAAATTCTTGGGAAGCGTTCCGTATTTTCCCGGAAGGGTCACTTCCCAGCCGAACCGCAAATGGGCATAGGCAGCGGGCATTGCAAATCACCTCGAAAAAGCGTTTTCCCCATTGTAACCGATTTGGTGTAGAAAAGCCAGGCTTTTTGCATAAAATTTTTCGCTCAGAGTCATTACATAGCTTTTCGTTGCGAAGCTTGCCCCGGCGTGGTATAATGGCTGAAAACCAGCGGCCTCTCTTTTTGGGAAACCCGGAAAGGGCCATTGATCCATAGAAAGGGTTCTTCTTTATGACGGAAAAGCTTTATTATCAGGATAGCCACCTATCTCATTTTCAGGCCCGGGTGCTTGCCTGCCGGGAAGCGGAAAAGGGGTTTGAAGTAGTGCTGGACAAAACGGCCTTTTACCCCCTGGGAGGCGGTCAGGCAGCGGATACCGGTTTCCTAAACGCTGTCCGGGTGCTGGATACCCGGGAGCAGGGGGAGGAAATCATCCACCTGTGCGATGGAGCTTTGGAGCCCGGAACAACGGTGGAAGGGAAAATTGATTACGAAAGCCGGTTTGTGCGGATGCAGCAGCACAGCGGCGAGCACATCGTCTCCGGCATTATCCACAGGCGCTGGGGCTACCACAATACGGGCTTTCACATGAATCTATCTAATATTGTCATTGACTTTGACGGAGTGATTCCCGCGGAAGCCCTGGCAGAAATTGAAGCGGAGGCCAACCGAGCGGTGGTCAGCAACATTCCCCTGCACATCTATACCCCCGGCCCGGAAGAGCTTGCCGCCCTGGCCTACCGCACCAAGCGGGCGCTGCCCTGGCCTGTAAGAATTGTGGAAATTCCCGGCTACGATGTCTGTGCCTGCTGCGGCACCCATGTAAGCGCCACCGGAGAGATTGGGCTTATCAAGCTTTTCTCCGCCGTTCCCTTCCGGGGCGGCACGCGGATGGAAATGGCCTGCGGTGCCCCGGCTCTGACCCTTATGAACCAGGTATTTGACCAGAACCGCCAGGTATCCCGGCTTCTTTCTGCCCAGATTACCCAGACCGGACAGGCGGTACAAAAGCTCCTTGGCACCCTGGAGGAATGGAAAACGAAGGCCATCCGGCTGGAAAAGCAGAATTTGGCTTCCAGGACGGAGGATTTCCGGGATGCGGGGGATTGCTTCTCCTTTGCCGAAGACCTGAGCCCCGAGCTTTTACGGGATCTGACGGACGGAGCGGCGAAGCTTTCCGGGGGCATTACGGCGGTATTCAGCCGGACGGAAGCGGGCATCGGCTACTGCCTGGCCCAGCCCGATGGGGATCTGCGCAGCCTCAATAAGGAGATGACCGGGGCGCTTTCCGGGCGCGGCGGCGGCAAGCCCCCCTTCCAGCAGGGCAGACTTTCGGCATCCCAAGGGGAAATCCGGGCGTTTTTCCTGGCAAAGGGCTTCCGGGAGGTATAAGAGGGAACAGATAAGCAGCACCAAATCGGATTATTTACAAAATAACCTATATTTTTCCGGTTCTCTGTGGTATAATGCAAAGGATTCGGTGAAATTTTGAGAGAGCCCCCCTTGTTTTTCCGGGGGTAAGAAAGGAGCGATCCCAATGGGACTGATCACAAAGCTGTTTGGAACCCGTTCCCAGCGTGAACTGAAAAAAATCCAGCCCATGGTCGATGCCATTTTGGCACTGGAATCCCAATATAAGCAAATGCCCGAAAGCGAGCTGAAAGGCAAAACCGCAGAATTCAAAGCGCGCCTGGAAAAGGGTGAACCCCTGGACGATCTGCTGCCGGAGGCCTTTGCCGCCATCCGGGAGGCTGCCGACCGGGTAATCGGTCTGCGGCCCTATCCCGTCCAGCTCATCGGCGGCATTGTGCTGCATCAGGGCCGGATTGCGGAAATGAAAACCGGTGAAGGCAAAACCCTGGTTGCCATTCTGCCGGCCTACCTGAACGCCTTGACCGGGCGGGGCGTGCATATCGTTACGGTGAATGACTACCTGGCAAAATACCAGTCCGAGTGGATGGGCAAGGTTTACCGCTACATGGGCCTGACCGTGGGCCTGGTGATTCCCGGTATGCAGAGCGCAGAACGAAAAACCGCCTACGCCGCGGATATTACCTACTGCACCAATAACGAGCTGGGCTTTGACTACCTCCGGGACAATATGGCAATTTATAAGCAGGAGCTGGTACAGCGGGGCCACGCCTTCGCCATTGTGGACGAGGTGGACTCCATCCTGATCGATGAAGCCCGTACACCCCTGATTATTTCCGGTAAGGGCGAGGATTCCTCTCAGCTCTACCAGATGGCAGACCGTTTTGTTTCCACCCTGCGCAAGCAGGTATTTGCCAAGACCGAGGACAAAGAGGTGCAGGACGACTATGACTGCGACTACTTTGTGGACGAAAAATCCCGCACCGTTTCCCTGACCGCCGAGGGCATTGCCAAGGCGGAAAAGTTCTTCGGTGTGGACAACCTGGCAGACGCGGAGAACACCACCCTTTCCCACCACATCAATCAGGCCATGAAGGCCAGAGGGCTGATGAAAAAGGATATCGACTACGTGGTCAAGGACGGGGAAATCATCATTGTGGATGAGTTCACCGGACGGCTGATGTACGGTCGCCGCTACAACGAGGGTCTGCACCAGGCCATTGAGGCAAAAGAGGGCGTGACCGTCGCCAGCGAAAGCAAGACATTGGCTACCGTTACCTTCCAGAATTTCTTCCGGCTTTACGACAAGCTTTCCGGCATGACCGGTACGGCCCTGACGGAGCAGGAGGAATTTGAGGCTATTTACAATCTGGACGTGGTGGAGATTCCTACCAACCGCCCTGTGATTCGTGTGGATCATCCCGACGTGGTCTATAAGACCGAGGCCGGTAAGTTCCGGGCCATTGTGGAGCAGGTGAAGGCGTGCCACGCCAAGGGCCAGCCTGTGCTGGTGGGCACCATCTCCATTGAAAAGAGTGAAATCCTCAGCAAAATGCTCAAGCGGGAAGGCATCCCCCACAACGTGCTGAACGCCAAGTACCACGAGATGGAAGCCCAGATCGTGGCCCAGGCCGGTAAGCTGGGGGCAGTGACCATCGCCACCAACATGGCAGGCCGTGGTACGGATATTATGCTGGGCGGCAACGCCGAATTTCTGGCAAAGGCAGACCTGCGCAAGCAGGGCAAGCCGGAGGAACTCATTGCGGAGGCCGATTCCTTTGCCGAAACCAGCGATCCCGAAATTCTTGCCATCCGGCAGGAATACAACGACCTGCTGAAAACCTATAAGGCTCACATCTCCGAAGAAGCGGAAAAGGTGCGCGCTGCCGGCGGCCTGTTTATCATCGGCACCGAGCGGCACGAATCCCGCCGGATCGACAATCAGCTCCGGGGCCGTTCCGGTCGTCAGGGTGATCCCGGCGAAAGCCGGTTCTACCTGAGCCTGCAGGACGACCTGATGCGGCTGTTCTCCTCCGACCGGATCATGGGCATGATGGATTCCCTGGGTCTGGATGAGGACACCCCCATTGATGCAAAAATTCTCTCCGGGGCCGTGGAAAACGCCCAGAAGAACGTGGAAAGCCGGAACTTTAAGGCCAGAAAGAGCGTCCTTGAATACGACGACGTGATGAATACCCAGCGTGAAGTGATCTATGCCCAGCGCCAAAAAGTGCTGGACGGAGAAGACCTGCGGGAGAACATCCTCGCCATGCTCCGCTCCCTGGTGGAGAGCAACGTATCCTCTGCCCTCAGCGAAAACGGCGGCAGCGTCAATGAGGCTGCCCTGAAGGAGCTGGCAATGCAGATGGAAGGCATCTACTTTATCAAGGGCACCCTCCAGAGCCGGGAAGCCCAGCTGCTTGCCATGAACCAGCAGGCCCTGGCGGACACCATCTACGATATCTGCCTGGCAACCTACCAGGCAAAGGAAAGCGCCTACGGCGAAAAGCTCATGCGGGAGCTGGAACGGGTGGTTATGCTCCGGGTAGTGGACGAATACTGGATGGACAACATCGACGCCATGGACGATTTGAAGCAGGGCATCGGTCTGCGGGCCTACGGTCAGCACGATCCTGTGGTTGCCTATAAGGAAGAGGGCTACCAGATGTTCGAGAGTATGATCCAGTCCATTAAGGAGGAGACCGTCCGGCGGATGTTCCTGGTGCGGCTCCAGCCCCAGCAGGAGGTTAAGCGGGAGAAGGTTGCCAAAGAAACCGGTGCCGCCGGTGCAAACGATGGCAGCGCTCCCAAGAGAGCCCCCATCCGCAATGCCGCCAAGAAGGTTGGGCCCAACGATCCCTGCCCCTGCGGCAGCGGCAAAAAATACAAAAAGTGCTGTATGCAGAAAGACAAAGAAGCGGGGATGGAATAATTCTGTCCCCCCAGCGGAGACAACCTATGGTAATTACACAGAAAAAAGGAAGCCTGGAATACCTGACGGCGGAGGGCATTGCCGCCCCCCACTGCTTCACCACCCGGCTGGGAGGCGTAAGCGAAGGGTATCTCAGTTCACTGAATCTGGGCATGAGCCGGGGAGATGACCCGGAAAATGTCCGCAAAAACTATGGTATTCTGGGGGCGGCCCTGGGCTTCGACCCCCAGAAAGCGGTGCTTTCCCGGCAGGTGCACTCCAATATTGTCCTGCCCGTGGGGAAGGACAACTGGGGCGCGGGACTCTATACCCCCCATCTGCCGGACTGCGACGGTCTGGTGACCAACACCCCCGGCACGGCTCTCGTGGTATTCACTGCCGACTGCACCCCCATCCTCTTTTACGACCCGGTCACCGGGGCGGTGGGGGGCGCCCACGCCGGATGGCGGGGCACGGTATCCGGCATCGGAGCAAAAACCGTAGAGGCAATGGTGAAGAATTTCGGCAGCCGACCGGAGGATATCCGGGCTGCCATCGGCCCGAACATCGGGTTTTGCCACTTTGAGACCGGCGCGGATGTGCCTCAGGCGCTGCTGGATGCCCACGGCCCGGAGATGGAGGCCTTTATCCGCCCCCAGGGAGAAAAGTATTATGTTGACCTAAAGGCGGTGAACGCCTGGGTTCTGGGTCGGGCAGGCATTCGGCACATTGATATCAGCGAGGATTGCACCGTATGCCGCAGTGACCGCTTCTGGTCTCACCGGGTCACCCAGGGAAAACGGGGCAGCCAAGGGGCCGTGATTGTGTGCAGGGAGGTAACGGCGTGAAACGAATACTTGCCATGATTTTGTGCCTGTGCACTGTTTTGGGACTGTTTGCAGGCTGCGCCTCCCGGGCGGAGGAGGAAGCGTATGTCCCCACCGGCGACGCCATTTTAATGGAGGATGAAGAGCCCACCGAGGAGGTGGATGACGGGGAAGACGAAACCCTGGTGCTTGCCTACTACCCCACCCGCTCCATGAATCCCCTGATTGCCATGAATTTCAGCAACCGGGTGTTGTTTTCCCTGATTTATCAGGGTCTATTCGCCTATAACAGTCAAAATCAGACCGTACCCATCCTGTGCTCGAAATATCGGGTTTCCCCGGACAATACCATTTATACCTTCTATGTGGATCCCAATGCCCGTTTTTCAGACGGAACTCAGGTAACCATTGGGGATGTGATTGCCTCCTACGATGCCGCAAGGCAGAGCGACTACTATAAGGGCCGCTTTACCCACATCATGGAGTATAAGCTCCGGGAGGACGGCGGCCTGACCTTCTACCTGGATACGGCCTACGAAAATCTGCCCCTGCTGCTGGACATTCCCATTGTAAAAGCCTCCGAGGTGGCAGCGGAGCACCCCCTGGGTACCGGCCCCTATGAATTTCATGCCGGAGAGGACGGCGCAGACCTGACCAGAGTGGACTCCTGGTGGTGCAGCGCCACCCTTTCTACCCGGGCCAAGAAGATCAACGTCATTGAGGCCACCAGCCAGAGCCAGCTGCGGGATGAATTTGAATTCGGCGACCTGAACCTGGCCTGTGCAGACCCGCTGCTGGATTCCTACGGGGAATACCGGTGCGATTTTGAGCTGTGGGAAGTGGATAACGGCGTGATGGTGTATCTCGCCTGCAACACCCTCTATAGCGATTACTTTAAAAATAACGATACGCTCCGCAAGGCCCTGACCTACGCCATCGACCGGGAAACCCTTAACGAGGATAACTATCGGGGCATGGCACAGCCCAGTACGCTGATCACATCCCCCCGCTCTCCTTATTATAATGAGGATCTGGCAAAGAAGTACGAATATGACCCCATGCGCTTTTTGGATGCCATCGGCAGCTTACAGCTGCCGAAGAACGACAAAAATGAAGTGCAGAAGCTGAAAATTCTGGTCAATGCCGATGATTCTGCCCGGCTGCGTACCGCCCGGCAGATTGCCTCCCACCTGACGGAGCTGGGTATTCCCGCAGGTGTTTTGGAATACGGTGCTTCCGGCGGCGGTACAACCTACCGCCAGATCATCAATGCCGGCACTTATGATGTTTACCTGGGCCAGACCCGGCTGCCCCCCAACTATGATGTGTCCGAGTTCTTCAAGGGCTACGGCAATCTGGGCAACAGTGTGCTGGCAAACGAAACGCTATTGAACATGGCAAAGGAGTCTCTGTCCAATAGCGGCAACTTCTATAACCTCAACCAGATGGTCGCCGAGGACGGCAGCGTAATCCCTGTGTTGTTCGGAACCTACAATGTCTATTCCAAGCGGGGAGAGCTGCTGGACCTGAATCCTGCCAGAGACAATGTGTTTTATTACACCATTGGCAAGACCATGGCCTCCATCTTGGAGGAAAATACACAAAGCGAATAAAACTTTTTTGGAAAGAGGGAGTTTATTATGAAGAAAATCTTTGCACTGCTGCTGGCGGTCAGCCTGATTTTGTGCGGCTGCGGCGCCAGCTCTGCACCTGCTGCCACAGAGGCAACCGCTGCCCCCACCACCGCGCCTACCCAGGAAGCAACGGAAGAAACCGTGGAGGAAACCGTAGAGGAGACTACCGAGCCTGCCCCCGCCTACTTTAATCCCCTGAACGGTGAAGCGCTGGACGAGCCCTACACCGGTCGAATCTTTGCCGTGACCATCAGCAATATCCACGATGCCCTGCCCCATTACGGCACGATGGACGCGGATATTGTGATGGAGATGCTGGTCAACCATTCCATTATCCGTGACCTGGCCCTGTATACCGATGTTTCCAAGGCAGAGGCTATCGGCTCTGTCCGGTCTGACCGGCTGATGTTCAACCAGATTGCAAAGCACTATGATACCATCGTTGCCGATGCTGCCGGTTCCGATCAGGTACTGAACGATGCCCGGAACAAGGGTGTAGACCGTCTGATGATCGATACCAGCGGAACCACCGACTATTCCTTCCGCAATACCCAGCGTGCCTTCACCTTCCAGCCGGAAAGCAAGTATGAGCACAGCCTGTTTGCCAAGGGCGCAGGCCTGGTGGAATATGCCCAGCAGAAGGGCTTCTCCGTTACCCAGCCTGAGGACAAGGACTACAACCTCCGGTTCAAGGAGAACGGAACCCCCGAAGACGGTGAAAATGCCAACGAGGTCAGCCTGACCTTTACCTACCGCAATGTCAAGAAGGACACCACCATGGTATATGACGAGTCCCTTGGCAAGTACGTTTACAACCAGTATGGCAAGGCCATGGTGGTTGGGGACACTCAGGATCCGGAGTGCTTTACCAACGTGATCATCATGCTGGCAGATGTCACCCGGGGCGATATCTACTACACCGCAAACTTTACTGCCGGCGGCACCGGCTACTATGCCTGCGGCGGCAAGATCATCCCCATTTTCTGGGGTGCAGACTCCGAAACCAGCCCCTTCTGGTTTAAGACCGCCGATGGCGAGCCCCTGGAGCTGGGCGTAGGCAATACCTATATGGCAATTGCTCCCCAGGATTCCCCTGTAAGCTATCAGTAAGTTTTTCGCCCACCCGATTTTCTCGGGTGGGCGCTTTTTGTGCAAACCCGGTGCGATGCCCAGAAGAAAGCATGGGTATACCGGAAATCATATTCCCTTATAGGCAGGAAACCCTGATTTTGCACAAAAATTTTATGGGAAATTCTACCGGTTTTGACGGTTTTCCCAGTTTACAAGAACCCTGCCATATAGTATAATGGAATCCGTACGGGAATATCGATTCCTGTACTGACAGAATAAGCTACTGGCAAAACAGTAATTTTGAAATGGAGGAAATTCCCATGTCTGTTAAAGTTGCTATCAATGGTTTTGGTCGTATCGGCCGTCTGGCTTTCCGTCAGATGTTCGGTGCTGAGGGCTTCGAGATCGTTGCCATCAACGACCTGACCTCTCCCAAGATGCTGGCTCACCTGCTGAAGTACGATTCCACCCAGGGCAATTACGCTGCTCAGGGTCACGTTGTTGAGGCTGGCGAGGACAACATCGTTGTCGACGGCAAGAAGATCACCATCTATGCAAAGGCCAACGCTGCCGAGCTGCCCTGGGGCGAGCTGGGTGTTGACGTTGTTCTGGAGTGCACTGGCTTCTACACCTCCAAGGCTAAGGCTCAGGCTCACATCGATGCCGGCGCCAAGAAGGTCGTTATCTCCGCTCCTGCTGGCAATGACCTGCCCACCATCGTTTACAATGTAAACCATGAGACCCTGACCAAGGAAGATAACATCATCTCCGCTGCTTCCTGCACCACCAACTGCCTGGCTCCCATGGCTAAGGCTCTGAATGACCTGGCTTCCATCGAGTCCGGCATTATGTGCACCATCCACGCTTACACCGGCGACCAGATGATCCTGGACGGCCCCCAGAGAAAGGGCGACCTGCGTCGTTCCCGTGCCGGCGCTGTGAACATCGTTCCCAACTCCACCGGTGCTGCTAAGGCTATCGGCCTGGTTATCCCCGAGCTGAACGGCAAGCTGATCGGCGCTGCACAGCGTGTTCCCACCCCCACCGGCTCCACCACCATCCTGAATGCCGTTGTTTCCAAGGCTGTTACCAAGGAAGAGATCAACGCTGCTATGAAGGCTGCTGCTACCGAGTCCTTCGGCTACAACGAGGATGAGATCGTTTCCTCCGATATCGTTGGTATGCGTTTCGGCTCCCTGTTCGACGCTACCCAGACCATGGTTTGCCCCCTGGAGGGCGGCAAGGCCCAGGTTCAGGTCGTGTCCTGGTACGACAACGAGAACTCCTACGTTTCTCAGATGTGCCGCACCATCAAGTACTTCGCTAAGTTCCTGTAATTTAGAAAAGCTACTTACTGCCCGCCCCATTTTGGGGCGGGCTTTTTTGCTGTGTTCCAAGGGGCAGCAGGGGAAAATCCTTGAAAATGGCAGGAAATTATGATACAATAAACTGCAGCAAAATGAGGAACTGCCGTTTCAAAAGTTTTGACGGCAGGGAAAAGAGGGAACGCCTTGGAAAAGTGCGTACTGATTACCGGTGCATCCGGTTTTATTGGCTCGAATCTGGCCCTGCGGCTATTAAAGGATGCGCCGCAAACGCTGGTTGTGGGCCTGGACAATATGAACGACTATTACGATGTCCGGATTAAAGAAGCTCGCCTGAAAGAATTGCAGGGTTATGAAAACTATGTGTTTATCCGGGGTAATTTGGCAGATAAGGGCCTGATTTTTGAGATTTTTGAAAAGTATCGCCCGGAAATCGTGGTGAATCTAGGCGCTCAAGCAGGTGTTCGGTACTCCATTACCAATCCGGATGCCTATATTGAGAGCAATATGCTGGGCTTTTATAATATTCTGGAAGCCTGCCGGGCCCATCCTGTGGAGCATCTGGTGTATGCTTCCTCCTCCTCTGTCTACGGCTCCAATAAAAAGGTGCCCTATTCTACGGAGGATAAGGTGGATAACCCCGTTTCTCTGTACGCTGCGACCAAAAAGTCCAATGAGCTGATGGCCCATGCCTACAGCAAGCTCTACAATATTCCCTCCACCGGGCTGCGGTTCTTTACCGTCTACGGCCCTGCCGGTCGCCCCGATATGGCCTACTTTGGCTTTACCGACAAGCTCCGGGCCGGGAAAACCATTGAGATCTTTAACTATGGGAACTGCAAGCGGGACTTTACCTACATCGATGACATTGTAGAGGGCGTGGTGCGGGTGATGCAAAAGCCTCCGGAGAAGAAAACCGGAGAAGACGGCCTGCCCATCCCGCCCTACAAGGTATATAATATCGGAAACAGCAATCCGGAAAATCTGCTGGATTTTGTGCAGATTCTGTCGGAAGAATTGGTTCGCGCCGGGGTTTTGCCCGAGGACTACGATTTTGAGGCCCACAAAAAGCTGGTGCCCATGCAGCCCGGAGATGTGCCCGTGACCTTTGCCGACACCACCCCCCTGGAGCGGGATTTCGGCTTCAAGCCCCATACGCCCCTGCGGGAGGGCCTGCGGAAATTTGCCCAGTGGTACAAAGCGTTTTATATGTAAAAGGAGTCTGATATGAAAATTGCAGTTGCCGGTACAGGCTATGTGGGCCTGTCCATTGCTACCCTGCTTGCCCAGCACAATGAAGTAACGGCTGTGGATATCGTCCCGGAAAAGGTGGCGCTCATCAACAACCGGAAGTCCCCCATCCAGGATGAGTACATTGAAAAGTACCTTGCAGAAAAGGAACTGAATCTGGCGGCAACCCTGGATGCCGAGAGCGCCTATCGGGATGCGGACTTTGTAGTGATTGCCGCCCCCACCAACTATGACAGCAAGAAAAATTTCTTCGATACCTCCGCTGTGGAAACGGTGATTCAGCTGGTGATTCGCTGCAACCCCCAGGCCATCATTGTCATTAAGTCCACCATCCCCGTGGGCTTTACCATTTCCGTGCGGGAAAAGTACCACTGCGACAACATTCTATTCTCCCCGGAATTCCTGCGGGAGAGTAAGGCACTGTACGATAATCTGTACCCCAGCCGCATCGTAGTGGGCACCGACCTTCATAATCCCCGCCTTGTGGAAAAGGCAAAAATCTTTGCTTCTCTTTTGCAGGAGGGGGCAATCAAGGAAAATATCGACACTCTCATTATGGGCTTTACGGAAGCAGAGGCAGTCAAGCTTTTTGCCAATACCTATCTTGCCCTGCGGGTCAGCTATTTTAACGAGCTGGATACTTATGCGGAAATGAAGGGCCTGGATACCAAGCAGATTATTGAGGGCGTATGCCTGGATCCCAGAATCGGCACCCACTACAATAACCCCAGCTTTGGCTACGGCGGCTATTGCCTGCCCAAGGATACCAAGCAGCTGCTTGCCAACTATGCAGACGTCCCCGAAAACCTGATTGAGGCCATTGTGGAAAGCAACCGCACCCGGAAGGATTTCATTGCAGACCGGGTGCTGGAAATTGCCGGAGCTTACGGAGAAAATGCCAGCTTCGACCCCAGCAAGGAGCACGAGGTGGTGGTAGGTGTATACCGCCTAACCATGAAGAGCAATTCCGATAACTTCCGCCAGTCCTCCATTCAGGGCGTTATGAAGCGCATCAAGGCCAAGGGCGCCTCCGTCATCATCTACGAGCCCACGTTGGAGGACGGAAGCACCTTCTTTGGCTCAAAGGTGGTCAACAATCTGGCTGATTTTAAGGCTCAGAGCCAGGCAATCATTGCCAACCGCTACGATCCCTGCCTGGATGATGTGCAGGAAAAGGTCTACACCCGGGATTTGTTCCGCAGAGATTAAAAAATAGCGAACCGGCTTTCCGCCGGTTCGTTTTTTGTAGGATGGGGGCAATTCTGAGTGCAGCTTGAAATGAGCGCTTCTTGACATTTTGTCGGTTTCATACTATACTATTTTTGTTGCATGAGCAACAGATAAGGAGACTTTCGCTATGAATGCACAGCAGCGCAGCGTGCTCTATGCTTCCGGGCTGTTTTCCGGCATTGCCCCGGAACAAATTGATTCCATGCTGGGATGCCTGAACGCCCGGCAGGAGCACTATGAAAAAAACGCCGTGGTGTGGAACATCGGCGATACCCTCCATGCCTGTGCCCTGGTGCTGTCCGGGGCTCTGCGGGCGGAATCCGTCAATGCCTCCGGGGAACACCTGCTGATGGCAAACCATCGGGCCGGGGCCCTGGTGGGGGACGTTCTGATGGCTACCCCCGGCAGCAGGAGTCCCGTGTATGTGGTGGCCTCGGAGGATACGGAGCTATTGTTCCTCCCCTTCCACCGAATTATGTCCGGATGCGACGACTGCTGCTCCTGGCACACCAAGCTGCGGGAAAACCTGGTTTCGGAAATCGCCATGAAGTTCTGGGCCCAGCGGCAGCGGACACTGTACCTTTCCGCCAAATCCCTGCGGCAGCGCATCGCCATGCGGCTGTATGACGAATACAAGCGCACCGGAAGCCTCACCTTTTCCCTGGGCGGCACCCGGGAAGACCTGGCGGATTTTCTGGGCGCAAACCGCAGTGCCCTATCCCGGGAAATCGGACGGATGAAGGAAGAGGGCATTCTGGACTACTACAAGGATACCTTCCGCATTCTCTCCCTGGATAAGCTCTCCAAGGATGTTGGATAAGCCCCCAATTTACAGAAAGAGGTTATGGCTATGAAATATGATTTTGAAACTCTCTACAACCGTCACGGTATGGATGCCCTGGCGGTGGATCTCCACGAAAACGGCAGCCCCCGGCCCCCGAAGGAAGGGTTTGACCAGATCCCCATGTGGGTCGCAGACATGAATTTCGCCACCGTGCCCACCATCCCCCAGGCCATCGCCAAGCGGTTGGAGCACCCTCTGTTCGGCTACTTTGAGCCCAGAGAGGAATACTACAGTTCCATCATCTCCTGGCAGAAAAACCGTAACGGCGTTACCGGCCTGGAGCGCGAGGATATTGATTATGTAAATGGCGTTTTGGGCGGCGTCGTGGCTGTAGCAAACGTGCTGTGCTCTAAGGGCGACAAAATTCTCGTCCACTCACCCACCTACGTGGGCTTTACCCACGCCCTGGTAAACAACGGCTATGAGCTGGTGCACTCTCCCCTGGTGAAGGATGGGCAGGGGGTATGGCGCATGGACTACGCAGACATGGAGCGCCGACTGAAGCAGGAGCACATCCACTGTGCCATTCTCTGCTCCCCCCACAACCCCTGCGGCAGAGTATGGGAGCGCTGGGAGCTGGAAAAGGCCATGGAGCTATTCCAAAAGTATGATGTTTACGTTATTTCCGACGAAATCTGGTCTGACCTGATTTTGGAGGGCTACAAGCATATCCCCACCCAGAGCATTTCCCAGGATGCCAGAATGCGCACGGCTGCCATGTATGCCCCCAGCAAGACCTTTAACCTGGCGGGTCTGGTGGGCAGCTACACCGTTATTTACAACTCCTGGCTGCGGGATCGGTTCCGGAAGGAGCAATCCCTGTCCCATTTTAACGAGATGAACGTACTGAGTATGCACGCCCTGATTGGCGCTTACCAGCCGGAGGGCTGCCAGTGGCTGGAGGAGCTGCGGCAGGTGCTGACAAAGAACGTGGACTTTGCCTGTACATTCATTGAAAAAGAGCTCCCCGGTGTAACGGTGCAAAAGCCCCAGGGAACCTATATGCTGTTTGTGGACTGCACCGGCTGGTGCAACGAGCATGACATCAGCCTGGATACCCTTTTGCAGCGCTGCTGGGATGTGGGCGTTGCGGTGCAGGACGGTCGCCCCTTCCATGGGGAGAACTGCATCCGCATGAATCTGGCTCTGCCCCTGGCCCGGGTGCAGGAAGCCTTTGCCCGGATGAAGAAATACGCCTTTGCGGATTAAGCGCATATCAGATTTCTTCCCATCCGGGGAGGGATTTTTCCTCGGTACGAACGACCCAGTTGAATGAAAAAGCCCTGCTCTTCGGGAACCCAAAAGAGCAGGGCTTTTATGATTCTTTTTACAGGTCTGCGTAGAGATCCTTATGGTACACCCCGGCTTCTACCAGGGCGCGGAAGCTTTCGGTCACCGCCTGCTTATCGGCAGCGTAGGTCACGCCGAACCACTTATCGTGGGTGGGCAAAACCTGCACCGTCAGCTCCTTCTTTTGCAGAAGGGAGCCAATAAGGATGGGCAGCAGATACTCCGCTTTCAGAGGATTCCGGGGAACCTCGGTTTCAAAGAACACCCGGAAATTCTCTTCCAGAGTGGTGAGGAACGCCGGGCTGAGGCCCCACATATTCATGGAGACAAAGCTATCGGGATCCAGCTGGACACCATCGGCCTGGGCATTGGAGAGAATATTCTTGGTCTCTACCACATTGGTCAGGAATCCGTCCTGCACCTGGCAGATACCTCTGGTCACGCCGCCATTGTCCGAGAGGGTATTTTTCAGGATAAAGCCCGCCATGCAGAAGGCATTATCCGGATGATCCCCGCACAGATAGTCGTGGATTTCCCGGTAAACACTCTTGCCATAGTAATCGTCTGCATTGATCACCGCAAAGGGAGAATCAATCTGCTCCTTGGCTGCCAGCACCGCCTGACCCGTTCCCCAGGGCTTTGTCCGCCCCTCGGGAACCTTGCCCGGAATCTCTTCCAGTGCCTGGAAACAATAGCCGACCTCCACGCCGTGGGCACTGCACACCGCCTCGATGCGGTTGCCGATGATCTCCCGGAAGTCCTTCTCGATATCCCTGCGGATAATAAACAGAATCTTATTGAAGCCTGCCTCAATGGCATCGTGAATGGAATAATCCATGATGATGTGGCCTGACTCGTCAACCGTTGCCAGCTGCTTAATGCCGCCGCCGTATCGGCTGCCAATGCCTGCCGCCATAATTACCAGGGTGGTCTTTTTCAAAAGAGCATCCTCCTTCTTTCGTCCGGGGCAAGAAAAATTGCCCGGATATTTTCTCTAGGATACCATGATATTAGAAAATTTTCAACATTTTTCGTGAACTTCTTTTTCCCGTTCCTTTTTCGACTGCCGATCCATGATCCACAGGGACAAAAGCAGGTATAGCCGCTGGTCCGGGTCATCCAGATCGAGGGTCACCAGCGTTTCCATTTTTTTCAGGCGGTACAGCAGGGTTGTCCTATGAATAATCAGCGCCTGACTGGTTTTGGGGATATCCCGCTCGCACAGAAGATACATCCGCAGCGTTTCAAAGTAGGCGGTTCCATGGAGCTTATCGTAATCCCGCAGGCCCAAAAGAGCCGGGGCCAGATTTTTTTCCACCGGCAGCGGGGAATGGATGGACTCCACAATATGCTCCAGAGCGCAGTGGGAAAAGAGCCGGATCCACCGCTCGTTTCTCTGCTCGAAGGCACTGCTTACGGCAACGTCCGCCTGGATGGCGGCATAGTGCAGTTCCCGTATCCCGGAAACCGGGGCGGAAATGCCCGCATACAGGCACTGATCCCGGCACAGAGGAGCCAGGGTATGCCGCAAAAGGTTATAGGGAATGGGCAAGGTGCGCATATTCAGCACCACAATCTGCCGGTGGTTCCGAAGAAGCACATAGCTGCCGGGGAAATAGCGAAACAGGTCGCTGTGGAGCGAATGCTCTACGATGGGAGAAAGGTCATCCTGCTGGGAGCGGATATCCAGGCAGACGAAGGGATCATCCGTCTGCCAGTCCAGCTGGTCCATCAGCCGCCGGAACTGGGCAGCGTCCGGCTGCTTGCCATCCAGCAGCTCCATCATCACGTCATCCATGCTGCGGAACACCTGGGGGTTGCCATCCGACCGACCCCGCATACACAGTAGGATCCGCTGGGACAGCACCTCCGTCAGCCGATAATCCCACTGGGTAAAGGGATGGTTCACACAGGATACCAGCACCCGCCCCCGGTAGGTAGCCCCGTCCCACAGGTTTACATAAAGGCAGTCATTCCGACGTTGACTCTTCCACAGCTGGACATGGTGGGTGGTATAGGTTTCCAAATAATCGCTGTCGAATTGCAGCTCGTCCACCACCGTCCGGGGAAGAAAGCCCTTCTGGGAGGACATGGGATGCTCTGCGGGCATAAACTCCTCCACCTGGGCGGATTGGGCCAGCATCATAAACCAGTCATCGTGAATATACACGGGGTTTCCCAGCAGCTCGGCTGCCTCTTCGCAGAGTTCTTTCAGACTGCAGCCCTGAAACACCAATTCATCCAATCGGCTCTCCTGCTCCCGGCACCGGTCATATACCTCCATCGATGTATTAAAAATCCGGCTCATTTCCGTCTGGGGCACAATCAGGCAGTCCCCGGTCAGGGGCACTGCGCAGACACCGGCGCACGTTTCCCCGGGGAAACCGGCGGCATCCTCCTGCCGCACCAGATAGAGTATTTGGGGGTCGCAGCGGATTCCCCGGGTGTACAGACGAACGTCCCGAAAAAAGCGATTGGCATCGCTGCACCGCAATTCCCCCTGGGGAAAGGCCTCTGCCAGCATTGGGAGGCTGGGCTCCATGTGGATGAGTGACGTAGACTCCATATACGTTCTCCCTTTGTCGGTTGGATAGGAAAAGTATATCCGCAAATATGCGGATTGTAAATAGGCAAAACGCAAAATTTGATGAATCTTTTGGAATTGCTTTTGCCGGAATTGACAATTCTACGGGGATTTGTTAGGATTCTAATAGATGCATTGTACAAAATCCAATCATCCCATTCCGCGCAACTTTGCGGATAAAGAAGTCTATCAGGCGGGCTGCGCCTGTTCCGACTGCGGCATTTTCCTTTTCCGGGAGAATGCACCGGCTATCATCCATTTTAAGGAGGAATTTCAACCAATGATTATTATCGGTGAAAAAATCAACGGCTCTATCCCCGTGGTGGCAAAGGCCATTGCGGAAAGAGATGCGGAATTCATCAAGGCTCGTGCACTTGCTCAGGCAAACGCCGGTGCAACCTTTATCGACTGCTGTGCCTCCGTGCCCGAAAGCGAGGAAGTAGAAACCCTGCACTGGATGATCGACTGCATCCAGGAGGTTACCGACCTGCCCATCGCCGTGGATAGCCCCAGTGCCAAAGTGCTTGCCCAGGCCTACAAGTTCTGCAAGAAGCCCGGCCTGATCAACTCCGTATCCGGTGAGGGTGACAAGATCGATACCATCTTCCCCATTCTGGCAGAGAACAAGGGCTGGCAGGTAATCGCCCTGCTGTCCGACGATACCGGCATTCCCAAGAACGCCGCCGACCGTCTGCGGGTTTTTGACAAGATCATGGCAAAGGCCAAGGAATACGGCATTGCTCCCAACCGGATTCATATTGACCCGTTGGTTGAGATGCTCTGCACCTCCGAAAACGGCATTGAGACCAATATCGAGGTCATTTCCACCGTCCGGGAGAAATATCCCAGCATCCACATCACCGCCGCCGTTTCCAACATCTCCTTCAACCTGCCCGTGCGGAAGATGGTCAACCTGGGCTTTACCGTGCTGGCTATGAATGCCGGTCTGGATTCCGCCATTCTCGATCCCACCAACCGGGATATGATGGGCGTAATCTTCGCCACCGAGGCACTGCTGGGTCTGGATGACTACTGCATGGAGTACATCGGTGCTTACCGTGAGGGCCTGTTTGGGCCGGTGAAGTAAACGTCAACACAAACCAAATATAGCAGGAGAATCCGGCGGCAATCGGATTCCTCCGGATATAGATATCTTTTAAAAAGGGGTAACAAACTATGAGTATTGAAAATGTACATGATCTGGTCGTTCGCGGCAAGGCAAAGCTGGTTCCCGCCGCTGTGCAGGAAACTCTGGACGAGGGTGTAGAGGCCAGCAAGATTCTGAACACCATGATTGAGGCTATGGACGTTGTAGGCGAGAACTTCAAGAACGGCGTTATCTTCGTTCCCGAAATGCTGATTGCCGCCAAGGCCATGAAGAAAGGCGTTGAGGTGCTCAAGCCCCATCTGGCTACCGGCGCTGCCGGCGCTCTGGGCAAGGTTATCATCGGCACCGTCGCCGGTGACCTGCACGACATCGGCAAGAACCTGGTCTCCATGATGATCGAGTCCGCCGGTTTCGAGGTCATTGACCTGGGCGTGGATGTGCCCGTGGAAAAGTTCCTGGATGCATACAACGAAAATCCCGGTGTAAAGATCGTGGCTTGCTCCGCTCTTCTGACCACCACCATGCCCGCCCTGCAGCAGACCGTTGCCGCACTGAACGCCGCTCCCTGGCGCTCCCAGGTAAAGGTTATGGTGGGCGGCGCTCCCATCACCCAGGAGTTTGCCGATAAGATCGGCGCCGACGCCTACACCCCCGATGCAGCTTCCGCCGCCAAGAAGGCCAAAGAGCTGGTCGCCGCCTAAAATAAGGAGGGCCCATGAAGCAGTACCAGGTAACATTCCTGCCCGCCGGAATCACCGTTTTGGCAGACGAGGGGGTCACCCTGCTTCAAGCAGAACGGGAAGCAGGTCTTTGCCCCAACGCGCCCTGCGGCGGGAATGGGACCTGTGGAAAATGCAAAGTCACTACACAGGCCGGGACGGAAGTCCTGGCCTGTCAGACTATTGTAGACCGTGACCTGGTTGTGACCGTCCCTCGCTCCTCCTCTGCCAGCATTCTGACCGAAGGCCGGAATGTCGCCGTTCCCCCCGATGGGAAGGACACCTACTGTCTGGCGTTCGACATTGGCACCACCACCGTGGTTGCCTACCTGCTCTCCGGGAAAACCGGGGCACTTCTGGCCCAGGCCAGCGCTCTGAATCCCCAGGGGCAATACGGCGGGGATGTCATTTCCCGCATTCAGTTCGTCCTGGAACAGGGCGGCGGAGAAATGCAGCGGTGCATTCTCCGCCTGCTGGACACCCTGACCCGGCAGCTCTGTGAGGATCGGGGCATCGCCCCGGAGGACATCACCTGCACCGCCATTGTAGGCAACACTGCCATGCACCATCTGCTGCTGGGCATTGACCCCCGGCCCCTGATCACCCCGCCCTATATGCCGAAGGAGCGGCAGGGACTTACCCTGCCGGCAAAGGAGCTTTTGCCCACCGCCGGAGAAATTCGGATTCTTCCCAATATTGCAGGCTTTGTAGGGGGCGACACCGTGGGCTGCATGGCTGCCACCCGATTTGACCGGCAGGAAGCGCTGACCCTGCTTATTGACATCGGAACCAACGGAGAAATGGTTCTTGGGGATAAGCACCGGGCGATCTGCTGCTCCACCGCCGCCGGCCCCGCCTTTGAAGGGGCGAAAATCTCCTGTGGAATGCGGGGGGCTGAGGGAGCGGTGGATCATGTTTTCCTAAAAAACGGGGAAGTATCCTATCATGTTATCGGGGACAAGCCGCCGGTTGGGCTATGCGGCTCCGGCCTTCTGGATCTGGTTGCCGTGCTGCTGGAAACCGGAACAATAGACGAAACAGGCCGTCTGGAAGCGGGCACATACCGCCTGTGTGACCAAGTGAGTCTGACCCAGAAGGATGTGCGGGAGGTACAGCTGGCAAAGGCCGCCATCCGGGCGGGCATTACCCTGATGGCCCGAAAGATAGGCATTGCCATCGGGCAAATTCAGCAGGTTTTTCTGGCTGGCGCTTTCGGAAACTACCTTTCCCCCGCCTCCGCCTGCAAAATCGGCATGATCCCCCCGGAGCTGGAAGCGAAAATCCGCCCCATCGGCAACGCCGCCGGGACAGGGGCGAGGCTCTGCAGCCTGAGCGCAGCGGAATTTGCCTACGCAAAAAAGCTTGCCCGGGAGACGGAATTTCTGGAGCTGGCTGCCCTGCCCGCCTTCCAGGATTGCTATGTGGACTGCCTGACCTTTGAGGAGGAAACAGAATGAAAACGCTATTGGCTCTTGCGAAGGAGCTGGGCTTTACGGAAGCGGTGGCCCTTGATCCCCAGGCTCTTGTACCGAAAGAAGATGTGCGGGCTATGTGTGCCAGCGACAAGTGCCACGCCTACGGCAAAAACTGGACATGTCCCCCGGAATGCGGCGACCTTTCCGCCTGTGCCGCCCGGATCAAAGACTGCACCCAGGGCATTCTCCTGCAAACCGTAGGGACATTGGAAGATTCCTTTGACGTAGAAGCCATGATGGACACGGAAAAGGTGCACCGGGAGCGATTCCACACAATGGCGGAAAAAATGCGGGCAATTTACCCGGATGCCCTGTGTCTGGGAACCGGTGGCTGCCGCATTTGCGGCAAATGCGCCTATCCGGAACCCTGTCGTTTCCCGGATAAGGCCTGCGCTTCCATGGAGGGCTACGGTCTTCTGGTGAGCGAGGTCTGCCAAAGCGCCGGAATCCCCTACTATCATGGCAAAAACACCATTGCCTACACTGCCTGTATTCTGTTTTCCCCAAAATAAAGCCGGAAAATATTTTCAGGCAAAATAGGCCAAATGCGCTTTGCCGAAAAAGCGCAAAAACCACTTTCCTCAAAAATGCGGAAAGAAAATACGCCCTGGAGGAGAAATTCGGTTTTCTTGCCAAATCCGGCAAAAAAGGCCTTCCCTCCAGGTTTTTTCTGTGCAAAAAATGGTTTTCCGTAAGAATTGAACAAAATCCCCCCTAGGGGGATTGGGAAAAGGGTGTGAAATGTAGCAAATTCGCTGATTGACATTCCACACTTATATTGGTAGAATATTATCGATACAGTGTGGTTCGGCAATACCCCTGTATTGTTTCGGAAAGAATTACTTAATTAGGAGGAAATCACATTGAAGGATTGGGCATATCTGACCACTGTCGATGAGATGGAAGAGGCCACCAACTCCCTGCTGGAAAACGGCAAGAAGGTTGGCGCTGACTCCTGGCAGCAGCGTGTCAAAAACCAGACCCCCCACTGCGGATTCGGCGAGAAGGGTACTTGCTGCCGTATCTGCTCCATGGGCCCCTGCCGCATCACCCCCAAAGCCCCCCGCGGCATCTGCGGCTGCGATGTACACGGCATTGTAGGCCGTAACTTCCTGCGCTTCACCGCAGGCGGCTCTGCAACGCACTCCGACCACGGTCGCGAAATCTGCCACACCCTGTACCAGGCCAAGGAAGGCGGCAACTATCAGGTTAAGGATCCTGAGAAGCTGCTGACTATGGCAAAGGAATGGGGCGTAGAAACCGAAGGCAAGGACATCTACGATCTGGCCCACGAAATGGCAGAGATCGGCCTGATGGAATACGGCAAGCCCTTCGGCACACAGCGTTTCCTGAAGCGCGCTCCCGAGCACACCCAGGAGCTGTGGCATGAGGCCGGTATTGAGCCCCGGGCCATCGACCGGGAAGTTTCCACCGCTCTGCACATGACCCACATGGGCAATACTTCTCTCCCCGAGGCATTGGTTCGCCAGGCTCTGCGCTGCGGCCTGTCCGACGGCTGGGGCGGCTCCATGATGGGCACCGAATTCTCCGACGTTCTGTTCGGCACCCCCAAGCCCGTGGACTCCACCGCTAATATCGGCGTAATGGACAAGGATCAGGTCAACATCATTGTGCACGGTCACGATCCCAGCCTGTCCGAAATGATCGTTTACTACGCCAACGACCCCGAGATGATTGCCCTCGCCAAGAGCGTAGGCGCTAAGGGCATCAACATCGCCGGTGTCTGCTGCACCGCCAACGAAGTGGCAATGCGTCACGGCATTCCCATGGCAGGCAACTTCCTGAGCCAGGAGAACGTGGTTCTCACCGGCGCTTGCGAGGCCATCGTTGTAGACGTGCAGTGCATCTTCCCCGCACTGGGACCCCTTTCCAAGTGCTTCCACACCAAGTTTGTCACCACCTCCCCCATCTGCCGGATGCCCGACTCCGAGTTCATCCAGTTCTCTGCCGAGAATGCCGGTGAAAACGCCAAGGCAATCGTAAAGATGGCTGTCGAGAACTTCAAGAACCGGAAGCCCGAGCTGGTGAACATCCCCAACCAGGTTCAGAAGACCCGGGTAGGCTACTCCCTGGAGGCCATCAAGAAGGTTCTGGACGGCGTTGCCAACTCTCAGGTTGACGAATTCGGCACCACCAAGCCCCTGATCGAGTGCATCACCTCCGGCGTTCTCCGCGGCGCTGTGGCTATGGTCGGCTGCAACAACCCCAAGGTTCGCCCCGACACCGCCCACATCGAGCTGATGAAGAAGCTGCTGGAAAACGATATCATCGTGGTTGTCTCCGGCTGCTCCGCTCAGGCTGCCGCCAAGGCCGGCCTCATGGATCCCGAAAAGGCCAAGGAGTACTGCGGCGCCGGTCTGAAGCGTGTATGCGAGCTGGCTAACATTCCTCCCGTGCTGCACATGGGCTCCTGCGTGGATATCTCCCGTATGATGATTCTGGCCTCCGACCTTGCCAAGGATTCCGGCCTGAAGATTTCTCAGCTGCCTCTGGTGGGCTGCGCCCCCGAATGGATGTCTGAGAAGGCTGTCTCCATCGGCAATTACGTTGTGGCTACCGGTATCGACACCTACCTGGGCGTGGATCCCTACGTATCCGGTTCCTCCGAGATTTGCGAGCTGCTCACCGGCGAGCACGGCGTCAACGATTGGGTTGAGGCCAAGTACACCGTGGAGAAGGACATCGACAAGCTGGGCGACATGATGATTGCCCGCATTGAAGAGAAGCGCGCTGCTCTGGGCATCTAATATGAAACTAGCCATTACCGGCAAGGGCGGTGTGGGAAAAACCACCCTTGCCTCCACCCTGGCAAGACTCTATGCCGACGAAGGCCGCACCGTACTGGCAGCGGATGTGGATCCCGATGCCAACCTGGGTCTGGCCCTGGGCCTGAGCCAGGAGAAAGTGGATTCCATCGTTCCCATCTCGAAAATGCGCACCCTTGTGGAAGAACGCACCGGCGCAACCGATGCAAACCGCTTTTACAAGCTGAACCCCTACGTGGCAGACATCCCCGAAAAATACTCTAAGGACATCAACGGCGTTAAGCTTTTGGTCATGGGTACGGTGGATGTAGGCGGCTCCGGCTGCGTCTGCCCGGAGCACGTGATGCTCAAATCCATTCTCTCCGCCCTGACCTACCGGAAAAACGATGTGGTCATCATGGATATGGAGGCAGGCCTGGAGCACCTGGGCCGGGGTACAGCCGCAAACATGGATCAGTTCATCGTGGTAATTGAGCCCGGTGCCCGCAGCGTCCAAACCTACCGCAATGTCAAGCGGCTGGCAAAGGATTTGGGCGTCAAGCAGGTTCGGGTGGTTGCCAACAAGGTTCGCAACGAGAGCGACGAGTCCTTTGTCCGCAGCGCCATCCCCGCAGAAGATCTGCTGGGCTGCATCCACTATAATCCGGATATCATCGATGCCGACCGGCAGGGGAAATCCCCTTACGATTTCAGCCCCGCCGCCATTGAGGAAATCCGCCAAATCAAAGCGATTCTGGATCGTGAAGAAAATTAGGAGGAAATACCGTGACTTTATTTGAAAGAGTTTTCGGCGGCA
>CAKTNN010000023.1 GCA_934589065.1 uncultured Oscillospiraceae bacterium | reverse complement strand
ATCAACGGCGAATGGGTTCAGAAATTGACCATCTACTACAACTGCGTGGGTGCCCTGTTTATCCCGGATACCCCGTCCATGCCCGTGCCTGATGTAACAGTCAACACTCGCAGAGGTGTCTATGTCAGTTACGAACCGGCGCAAAATAGACAATAAAAATGACGGGTGTTCTCAAAGGATCAAATCCTATAAGAACACTCGTCATGGTACGCCGGAAGGGACTCGAACCCCCAACCCTCGGAACCGGAATCCGATGCTCTATCCATTGAGCCACCGGCGCATACCTTAATTGCCTAGGTATTATAGCAGAAAAACCGTCCTTTGTAAAGAGGGCACAAAAAAATTTTTCTTCCCCCGATTTTTCGGGGGAAGAAACAGGAAAATCATTCTTTGACGTTCAGCGCAATATGCACATCGTCCAGCTGCTTCTGGTCTACGGTGCTGGGCGCGCCCATCATCAGGTCCTGGGCATTCTTGTTCATGGGGAAGGTAATAACCTCCCGGATGCTCTCCTCGCCGGTCAGGAGCATGATCAGGCGATCCACACCGGGGGCTGCACCGGCATGCGGGGGTGCGCCGTAGGTGAAGGCATTGTACATAGCAGGGAACTTGGCCTTCACATCGTCCTCGCCCAGGCCTACCATCTGGAAGGCCTTGACCATGATTTCGGGATCATGGTTCCGAACGGCGCCGGAAGCGCACTCGTAGCCGTTGCACACCAGGTCATACTGGTTGGCATTGATCGCCAGCAGCTTTTCGGTATCGCCCTCGGCATCTTCCAAAGCCTTCAGGCCGCCCTGGGGCATGGAGAAGGGGTTGTGGCAGAATTCCAGGGCACCGGATTCCTCGCCGATTTCGTACATGGGGAAGTCCACGATCCAGCACAGAGCGTACTGCTCCTCGTCAAAGTGACCGGGAATGCGCTTGCCCAGCATGGTACGGATAACACCGGCGGTCTTCTGAGCAGCGGCTTTCTTACCGGCAGCCATGCAGACAAAGGAGCCGGGCTTCAGGCCAAGCTTTTCCGTAAGCGCCGGGGCGCAGTCGCCCAGGAACTTGGAAATGCCGCCGGTGAGATTCCCGTTTTCGTCCACCTTGAACCAGCAGGCCTTGTTGCCGGTCTGAACCTCCACATCCGCCAGGAGCTTATCAATCCACTTTCTGGCCTGGGAGAAATTATCCACTGCCACGGCCTTTACCGTAGCGCCCTCGAAGGGGCCAAAGCCGCAGCCCTGAACAATGGAAGAAATATCCTGGATTTCCAGGTCAATCCGCAGGTCGGGCTTGTCGGAGCCATAGCGCTCCATAGCATCGTTATAGGCAATGTGCCGCCAGGGAGCCTGGGCAACCCGCTTATACTTGCCGAACTTCTCGTATACCGGCTGCAGCACCGTTTCCAGAGTTTCCAGTACGTCTTCCTGGGAGGCAAAGGCCATTTCCATATCCAGCTGATAGAATTCGCCGGGAGTACGGTCCGCCCGGGCATCCTCATCCCGGAAGCAGGGAGCAATCTGGAAATATTTATCAAAGCCGGAGGTCATCAGCAGCTGCTTGAACTGCTGGGGTGCCTGGGGCAGGGCATAGAATTTGCCGGGGTGATTCCGGGCAGGAACCAGATAGTCTCTTGCGCCCTCCGGGCTGGAAGAGGTCAGGATGGGGGTAGTGATTTCCAGGAAGCCCTGCTCCGTCATCAGGCGGCGCAGCTCCGCCACCACCTGGCAGCGCAGAATGATATTGGACTTAACGGCGGGATTCCGCAGATCCAGGAACCGGTACTTGAGGCGGGTATTCTCGTCTGCCTCCCGGCTCTTATTGATCTCAAAGGGCAGCTGGTTGTGGAAGCACTTGCCCAGCACCTCGATTTTCTCCGGCACAACCTCAATTTCGCCGGTGGGCAGCTTGGGGTTTTTGCTTTCCCGCTCCCGCACCACGCCGGTGACGGAAATGGTAGACTCCTTGTTGATGCCCTTGACGACCTTCATCATGTCCTCGGTTTCAACCACCACCTGCGTCGTGCCGTAGTAGTCCCGCAGAACCAGGAAGGCAAAGTTGGCGCCAACCTCCCGGACGTTTTCCAGCCAGCCGACGATGGTCACCTGTTTCCCCGCGTCTGCCAGCCGAAGCTCGCCGCAGGTATTCGTTCTGGATTGCTTCATAAAAAAGCCTCTCTTATTTTCTAGATTTCCGGCGATTGCGCCGTTTTTTTACTTAACCATGGTATTTTCTCACAAACCGGTAAGAATGTCAAGCGGGCCTTATTCCGTTTTTGCCTGCTTATGCTTTTTGGGGAATGGCAGCCATTCCGTCTTTCCCTCTCCCTGAATATTGGGCAGGGCTGCAGCCGTCAGGATCAGGACGAACTGCAAATAGCAGTTCAGCCCGCTGGCCTCGCAAATGCTGTAAACCGCCCAGATACAAATCATCAAATTGTCTGCTGTATTCTTCCGCTTTGCCAGCAGATAAAAGCACACGCAAATTACCACCAGGGGCAGGATCCCCATCCAGATTGCCATATTCTGGTACAGGCAGTCCAGAATGGACATATTCAGTCCCCGCCCTGTGGGATCTTCCAATTCAATTCCCTGAATGGATTTTCCAAACAGCGTCATGCCATGGTAGGCGTACCATCCGGCCCCCCGGATCATCCGGTGGGTCAGCACCTCGTCCATCTGCCAGATAAAATTCGACCAGTTGGGATATTGCAGCAGAATGCCGATAAACAGAACAGACAGCGCCGGTACAATCCACTTGGCAGCCGCATTCACCACCGGTGCGTTTTCTCTGTGCTGGTAGAACATAACCACCGCCAGCGTTCCCAAGGTGAGCAGATAGGGCATTCTGGAAACGCAGAGCATATAGCACACCGTGCTCAATCCCACAATCACCGCTGCATCCCGCTTCCGGATAGAGCCGAAATGCAGATAGCACCACATTAGCACCAGGGCAAAGAGCATATCTCCCGGGGCGGTGGTGCTGCGGTAGCCAAACCAGAAGCGGAAGCGGCTGGGAATGAAGAAGCGGAAGCGTGCATTATCAATCCTTCCCAGGGGGCGTCCTGTTTTGTAGTGCACCACCAGGGACAGGAGAATGTAGGCCACAAAAAACAGGCACTTCCAGGAAAATATTAACCGGATGGCCTTTTTGATATCTCCGTTGCGCAGGGCCAGCACAGTCATTGCGGTGATCAGCAGATGAAAATTGCGGATACGCACCGCTGCCACGCCAATAATGCACAGGCCGATGCCGCACAAAAGCATTCCCTTCCAGTCAGGCCACCCCCGCAGGGCATAGTATAGGAAAATCAGCATTCCCGCGGCGGTGATGGCGTTGTCCACCAGACTGCTGACCGCAAACAGGTCGTTCATTGCCAGCTCCACCTTGACGGTCATCAGCAGGATCCCCAGATACAGGGGGCTATCCGGCAGCCATGCAGAACGCCAGCCGGATTTTGCATTACTCCTGAGTTCCATTGGTTTTCACTCCTTTTTTGAGCATTCCCAGCAGATAGGCAAGGGCCTCCAGCCGGATAATTTTTGCCAGCAGCACATAGATGCACCCGCCGGAAATCACCTGCAGCGCCAGGAGGGCAATCCGGTTCACAGGCAGCTGCCCCAGCAGCACCACCGCGATGCCCATAACCAGGCTGCATCCCAGGGCGGGCAGAATATCCCATAACTGCTCTTTGGGCCGGTAGTTCAAGAGCTTTGCGGTGCTGTATAGGAATCCGCAAAGGCTCACCACCGTGGCAAGCAGCGCGCCAAAGGCCACCAAAAGCACGCTGTGGAAGCCAAAGGCCGCAATCAGCACTGCCGCCAGGGCAACACCGTTGATGGCAACCATAATTTTCAGCACCACATCACTGCGCCCAATGGCAAGCAGCGCCTGATGGCAGGCGGTTTCCAGGGGGCGGGTGAGATAGATCACGCAGAAAATCTGCAAAAAAGGCATACAGGGCAGCCACTTTTCCGTGAGCACCAGCCGGATAAAGTTTTCCGATACCGCGGCAAAGCCCACCAGCACCGGGGCCAGCAAAAATACCCCCATGGAAATGGAGCGCCGGAGCATGGCTTTCAGCTGGGTCAGGTCTTCCTGGCTTCTGGAATAGGCCGGAAGCATCACCTTATTGATGGCGGCATTCAAATTGTTTACCAGCAGGCCCGGATACTTCTGTCCCTGATCGTAGAAGGCCAGATCCGCCGAGCCGAACACCTTGCCCACCACCAGGCTGCGGATATCCTCCTCTATGGTATACACCAGCTCCGTTGCCAGCACCTTCCAGCCGAAGGAGAAGATTGCTTTGGCATTTTCTCCGGAAAAGCGGAGTCTGGGAATCCACTTTTCCACAAAAATCAGCACAATTGTATCCACCGTGGTGTTGGTCAGGTACTGCGCAACCAATGCCCAGACGCCAAAGCCCTTCCAGGCAAGGCCAATGCCCACAATGCCAGAGAGCACCGTGCCAAACAGGGTAGCAACAAAGAACCGCTTAAAGCTCATCTCCCGCTGAACCTTGGCCTGCTGGATGGTATTCACCGATGCCAGTGGCAGCCGGAGGCCCATCACCCGAATGACATTTTTCAGCACCGGCATCCCATAAAAGGAGGCAATCAGCGGCGCTGCGGCAAACAAAAGCCCATACATGGCTGCGGCAATCACCAGGCTGAGGAGGAATGCGGTATCGTAATCCTTTTCCGATATTTCTTTTTTCTGAACCAATGCGCTGCCCATTCCGCTGGTAACGAAGACATTGCACAGGGTAATGAGTACATTTACGATGGAAATGGCGCCGTAGTGCACCGGATCCAGCAGTCTTGCCAGAACGATGCCCACCACCGTGGTGACCAGCTGAGCCGTAATCCGCTCCCCGAAGGACCAGGCAAGGCCCGAACCGATGCTATTTTTCTTTGACACTGCCTTTGCTCCTCACGCGTTTTTTTCCAATTCTTCCCGGAAGGTTGCCCCCACATACCCAAGACTTTGGGCCCGGGCAAAAATGGCATTCAGCTCCCGATACAGGTGCTCTATGGCGCCTTCATCCCGGAAGGTGGGGCTTCCGCCGGGCATAAGCTCGGAGGAATGGAGCATAAACATCACGTAGGACTTGTCCGCTTCCCCCGCGCTGCGCTCCATAACCCCCAGGCATTCCTTCAGATTGTTGCCGTTGGGCCGCAGCCACAGGAGGTTTCCCCGCTTTGCGTGAACCAAAGACCTGGCAATATTTTTCGGGGTCAGGTGATCCGGCAGATAAACCCGGTGATCCTGATAAACGGTTACGGGATACTCCGTAAGAGCCGTTCCGGGGATGGTATAGGGAGTATCCGGGCTTCTTCGGTAGTCCGAGCCGCCGCTTTCCGGGCTGCAGCCGGGGTGGGAAGACCAGTCCAACCGGGGAGTTACGGAGCAATCGATTTTGTAGCCGTACTTTTGGAGCAGCCGGAAATACACATCGTTGGTTGCCCAGCGCCCCGCCCGGTGGGATACCGGAGGCAGCCCCGTCTTCTCCGTAATCAAATCCGTCATAAACCGGATTTTTTCCTCCATGGTCTTCTCGCTGTACTCAATAAGGTAGGCTGCGCCGGGGGCACAGTCCCTCCGGGGTGTCAGAGTCTCTTCCAAGGGCGGGCAATTCCAGGCGTGGAGATGCATTCCAATTTCGCACAAACCCTTGTCCTGCTTTTCCTTGGCGAAGGCGCAGAACCGCTCGTCACTGAGCATTTCATAGTTGCTCAGATAGACCGGCTTCATGCCGTAGCCTTCACACAGGGTCTGAAACCGGGGCAAATACAGGGTATTCTCCGTCCGGATGGGATCTCCCTCCCGCCAGGCCCAGAGGTTATCCCCCTCTGTATCGATGGTGATCAAAAACTTCTTATTCTTCATGGATAAGCCCTTCATACGCTGCAATCAGCCTGGGACAAACGGAACGGATATCAAAGATTTCCAAGTCCTTTGGCTGGGGATTTTTTCGGTTTTCATCCAGGATGGCCTGGGCCCAGACTTCATCCGGCGCATCCAGGCTGAGGGAAACGGCGTTTTCCCTGCACACGACCTCCTGGGGAACGGCCTGGGATACCACGCTTTTTACCCCCTGGGCCTGGGCCTCCACCGCGGCAAGGCCGAAGGATTCCGACTTGGAGGGCAGCACAAAGCAGTCCATTGCCGCCAGGATGGCGTCGGCGTCCCGGCGTTCTCCGGAGAAAAACACCGCCTGCTCCACGCCATATTCCCGGGCCAGGCCCTTGAGGAGTTCCATTCTGCCGTTTGTATCCCCGCCCACCACCAAAAGGCAGGCGTCGGGGCGCTGCTTTTTTACCTGGCGGAAGATGGCAAGGAGTCGTTCGTGATTTTTAATTTCGTGGAGTCGCCCCACCGTTCCCACCAGAAAGCCCTCCTCCGGGATTTCCAGGAGCTTGTGGAGCGTTTTCCGGTCATACCGAGTCTTCCGCACCTGGGCAAAGTCCACACCGTTGGGGATGCAGAGCACCCGCCGGGTCTCCATCCGCTTTTGGGCCTCCTGCCGGTCTTCCTCCGTCAGGGTCAGCAGGGTCATTCCCCGGGCACACATTCTTTTCAGAAGCTGGGTGTTGGCTTCCCCCAGCAATCGCAGATTCCGGTCTACCCTGGAATGGAAGGTGAAAATCATCCGGTTTGCGGGAAAATGCACCTTGTCCAGGTGGTCAGGCAGCCCGTTCAGGTGGAAAACATCCGGCCGGTAGCGTTCCAGCAGCCGGTTCAGTTTATGATACAGCCCCACCGCCCGGGCAGCTTTTTTCCTCTGGGCCCCCAGGGGTGAAGATAGGGAACCGCCCCACAGGGATACCATTTGGATTCCGGCATCGGTGAGCTTTTTGCTGAGGAAGCTATCGGTGTAGCTGTCCTCAACCAGGCAGACTTCCATTCCCTGCTCTTTCAGCAAAAGCATATACTCTGTAGAAACCGTCTCCGCCCCGCCAATTTGGAGCGAATAGGTGTAAAACAGTACCCGCATAGCCATTCCCCTTTCCGTTGGATCAGTCCTTTACCCCGACTTTCCGGGCAATTTCCAAAAACCGCTGCCAGTGGGCCTGGGGGGCATACTTTTCCTCGCACAGCTTTCTGGCATAGCGGCCCATCTCCACCCGTTTTTCCGGGTTCTCGTACAGAAAGCGGATGCACCGGGCGATCTGTTCCGGATTTCCCGGCTCAAACAGGAGGCCGGAGCGACCGTCCTCTACCGCATCGGCAAGGCTGCCCAGATTGGAGGCAATCACGGGCTTGCCATAGGCGTAACTTTCCAGCACCACATTGGGCAGGTTTTCATACCATACCGCCGGGCAGGCAACACACAGGGCATTTTTTGTCAGCTCTTCCAGCTCTTTTCCCTTCAAAAAACCGGCGAACCGGATTTGATCCGCAATGCCCAGGTTTTCCATCCGGGCCAGCAGCTCCGGCGGGCAGCTTTCCTTCGTGCCGGTAATGGTAAGGGTCACCGGAATATCCTTAAGGAAGCCCATAGCCTCCACCGCATACTGAAATCCCTTTTCCTCGGAAAAGCGCCCCAGGCAGAGCACATAATTCTGAGAATCGCAGCTCGGTTCGATCCCGGAGCAATCAATGAAGGTTGGGTTTACATAAACCTTTTCCTCCGGGAAAAAGCCGCTTTCCACCAATAGCTTTTTGGTGGACTCCGGCGGGGTAATCACTGCATCCACGGCATCGTAGCGCTTCCGCTGATAGCAGCAGGAGGCCGCCCGCAGGGTAGACAATGCCTTGGAGCCCTTGACGCAGCGGTTTTGGATCATGGGGCGATAATCCCCATGCATACAGTCCAGGCAGATTTTTCCGTCCCGCATCAGAAGGTTCTTGCCGCAAATCAGGCGAAAATCCGAAATTCTCAGGATAACCGGCACACGTTCTTCCTTCGCCGCCTGAAAAATATCCGGGGTCAGCTGACCCGGAATCAGGACATACAGCACATCCGGCTTGGTCTGCCGAATCAGCGCCTTTATGCTGCGGTAGGCCTCCCGGTTGTGGAATTCATGCCAGGCGCCCTTTGCCAGATAGGAAAGGTGCTTATTGTTCGCATCGTAGTTTCCGCCGGCGTTTTCGTCCCCTACAAAGAAGCTGCTATACTCCGTCTTCTCATTGGTTGGATAATGGACGGAAAACGGGATAACCTCCGCGCCGTTTTTTCGGGCCAGTTCCATAAACTTAAACATATACCGTTCCGGCCCGCCCTGAAGGTAATACTTATAGTGTGCAATCAGAATTTTCATTCGCTGCGCATCCTTATGAGTTTTGCAGGCACGCCGCCAACGATGGCATTGGCGGGCACATCCTTGGTAACCACACACCCCGCCGCCAGGATGGCATTGTCTCCCACCGTTACCCCATCCAGGACGGTCACGTTGGCGCCAATCCACACATTGCTGCCGATGTGGATGCCCTTCCGGTTTGCTCCCTGGAGGCGCACCGGCATGTCCAGCCGGTCAAAATTGTGGTTTTCCGAAATCAGGCTGGTTCCGGGCCCGATGATGGTATCGCTGCCGATGCTCACATCGCCCCGGACGGAAAGAAACGCATTGGGGGAAATGCCCACATTGTCCCCCACCGTCAGTCCTTCTCCCAGCT
This sequence comes from uncultured Oscillospiraceae bacterium, assembly GCA_934589065.1. Taxonomy (GTDB): domain Bacteria; phylum Bacillota; class Clostridia; order Oscillospirales; family Oscillospiraceae; genus Faecousia. Next base: position 24,984 of record CAKTNN010000023.1, on the reverse strand, counting down.
CCGTGTAAACGCCGGTGCACTCGATGATGCTGTTCCGGCCCAGGGTGACGTTGTTGCCAAAGCGCACGCCCTTGCGGCACATAGCATTGACAAAGATATTGTCGTGCAGAGTGCAGCCGCTGCCCATGGTGATGTTTCCGGGGCAGCGAATCTTCACATGGCTGCCAACGAACAGGATTTTCCCGCACTTTTTCAGCCGCAGTCTGCGGCCCATCCCTCGCAGCGCCATGGTGCCCCGCTGGGCCAGCACGCCCATAAACTGCGCCCCCGTAATGCCGGGATCCAGCTTATAGTCAAAGCCCTTCATTTTGGACAGGAGCTTTTCAATCAACTGCTTCATGCCTGTTCCTCTTTCATCTGGGAAGCCAAGTCCTCCGCCACGATCTCCTCGCCGGAGCGGCCCTCCAGCTGCTCCCGGCTGGCCTTGCTCAGGCCGTTGTCAATCTGGCAGCTGTGGTCGCAGGTGGAGCAGGCGTCCAGCTCTTCCTTGGTGACCTTGCCGTCCCGATAGTCTCTTACGATCTTGTTTTCATACATACTGTAGGGATGCTTGGTAAAGAGCGCTTTTGCCTTGTGCACCAGCACCCACCAGGCAGGAACCCAGATATATTTTTTCATAGCCGGGGAGGCAGAGCCGATCATCCAGCACTGGCGGTCGCAGTGCTTTACCTTCTGCCGGACTGCCTCGGCCTGGGCGCTATTCCACAGGGTATCCCAATCCGTATCCTTGAGGTTGCCCATAACCTCCTTTTCCTTGGTGCCGTTGCAGGGCATCACATCCCCGTAGGGGTCGATAAAGAAGGTATCCACGCTCATATCGCAGGGCAGCAGCCGCTTCTGTCCGTAGATGTAGTTGATCAGGCCATGGTTAAAATAGGCCCGGAACCACTTTTTGGGGCTGGAAGAGCGCAGGAGCTCGTTAATCAGCTCTTCAAAGTGCTTGGCAACCTCGGGGCGGTCATGGATGATGTTCTTGGACTCCACAAAATAAAAGCTATTGTGCAGGGAGGCCGTGGCAAACTCCATGCCCATTTCATCCGAGATTTTATACAGCGCCACCAGATCCTGGGCATTGCGGTCCTGGACCGTCATGCCAAAGCCCACATCCGGGTGGTGCTTTTCCACCAGCTTTTTCAGGGTGGTGTAGCCCCGGTTAAAGCCGTCCGGCAGGCCCCGGATGGCATTGTTGGTCTCTTCCAGGCCCTCAATGGAAATCCGGATGCCCAGCTTTGGGAATTTTTCGCACAGGTCCAGAATCCGGTCGGTAAAAAAGCCGTTGGTGGAAATCACCACCCGGTCGGTTTTGGTGTAGAGCTCCCGGATGATGTCCTCCAAATCCTGGCGAATGAAGGGCTCGCCCCCGGTGACATTGACAAAATTCATCTTGGGCAGCTTGCGGATGGTTTCCACCGTCAGCTCCTCTTCCGGTCTGGAGGGAGCTTTGTACCGGTTGCACATGGAGCACCGGGCATTGCACCGGTAGGTTACAATTACGGTTCCGTTCAGTTTTTTCGCCATAGCACAATCCTCTTATTTTTCTTTGTTTTCCCGTAGACTTCCAGCGTCTTTTGGGTCACCCCGTCCCAGCCAAGAAGGCTTTCGGAGGGCTGATAATTTTTCCTATCTGCGCTGATTGCCACCAGCCGGGCCTGCAAATCCGTCACATCCCCATGACGGAAGAAATAGCTGTTCTCCTCGTCCACCCGGTTTTCCCGAATGTCGGATACCAGGCAGACCCTTCCGTAGCCCAGGGCTTCTAATAGGCTCATGGGCATCCCCTCGATATCCGAAGGGAGGACATAGAGGTAGGCATTGCTGTAGAGCTCTGCCAGGAGCTCCCCCTGGACAAAGCCGGTGAAGAGAATATTGGGGTTGTCCCCCGCCAGCGCGCGCATCTGTTCATAATAGTCCTGGCTGTGCCCGCTGCCTCCGGCAATCACCAGCTTTTGGGGGATATTGGCCTTTTGATAGGCCTCAATCAGGTAGTGCAGCCCCTTTTCCGGGACAATCCGCGCCAGGAAAAGAAGATAGTCTTCCTTATGGAGTCCAAATTGTTCCGTAATCAGCCGGGGCTCCCGGTTTGGGAAATGCTCAAAGCCATTGGGAATCAATGTTGTTTCCAGGCCGTAGGTTTCCCGGAAATAATCGTAGTCGTTTTGGCAGAGGGTGATGATTTCATCTGCGTACCGCACCACCATTTTTTCCGAAAAATGGAGAATTTTGTTCCCGATCCCCTGGAATTTGCTCCGTTTCCAGTCGATTCCGTGAATCGTCACCACAATTTTCTTTTTGCTGAAGGCCGTCAGGAACAAAAAGCAGGTGTTGCCCAGGGCATGGAAGTGGAGCACATCGTAGCTGCCCCACAGCCCCCTCAGGGTTGCCAGAAAGGAGGACACCAGGGCATCCGTTGCCTTTTTATTGATGGTAAAAACCTCTTTGAGCCGAACGCCCTCATAGCTCTTCTGGGGTTTTACCCCCTTTTTCCGCCGGACATAAACGGTTACGTCCTGTCCCCTTTTCACCAGCTCCTGAGAAAGCCTGCCCACCACCACATCAATTCCGCCCTCACGGGAGGGAATCCGCTTTGGGCCAATCATCGCGATTTTCATGGCAAAGTGTCACCTGAATTTCCGTCTCTTATTTTTGGCGATACCAATCGATTTTCTTTTTATTCTACCATATCCCTTCCGGAAAGGCAAGCAAACCTTTCCCCTAACCGGCGTTTGTCAAACATATCTGTTGCATTCTGCCTAAAAAGCGGGTATAATGCAAGTATCATTGGGTTTATATGGGTTCTGCCCATTTTGGAATAGGAGTTTACACCGTGAGGAAACGAAACATACTGGATGATTTCAAATTTTTAATCCGGGCCGCCGAGGGAATTATTGAAATTGCGCTGCTGACCGCGGTGTTCTACGGTGCATGGAAGCTCGGCTACTGGGGAATTTCCTTCCCGGAAAGCTTTGGCGGCAGTTCCCTGTATCTGCTTCTGGCTGTGTATGCCCTGGGCATGGTTGCCGTGTTTTTCCTCTGCGACTGCTTCCGCTACGGGCACGCCAAGCTGATTGACCTGGCGATCTCCCAGTGGCTTTCCGTCTTTATTGTAGACGTGATCATGTTCTTTGTGCTGTGCCTGGTGGCTTCCGACCGGGTTCGTATCTGGCCCATGTTCATTGCCTTTGCTCTGGATTTTGTGCTGAGCTTTGCCTGCTGTGCCCTGTTTACCCGGATTTACCACTCTTTGTATGTTCCCAGGAATATGCTCCTGATCTACGAGGACGAAAGCGCCCTGGATTTGAAATTCAAAATGGACGAGCGCCCGGACAAATACGCCATTACCGAAGTGATTTCCGTAAACGTGGGGCTTCCTAAAATTTTCTCCGCCATCGATCGCCACGATGCCGTGGTCATCAACGACGTTGCCGGAGAGGAGCGCAACGCCCTGATTAACTACTGCTACGCCCGGAGCATCCGCGCTTATGTGGTGCCCCAGGTGACGGACATCATTCTCTCCTCCGCCCAGGATGTCACCCTGCTGGATACCCCCTTGAAGCTGATCCGGGGACGGGGGCTCACCGTGGTGCAGCGGGTGTGCAAGCGGACGCTGGACATTGTGCTGTGCCTGATTGCCATGATTCCCGCCGCCCCCATTATGCTGGTGACGGCCCTTGCCATCAAGCTGGAGGATGGCGGCCCGGTTTTCTACCGGCAGAAGCGGGTGACCCGAAACGGCAAGGTATTTAACATTCTGAAATTCCGCAGTATGATTGTAGACGCAGAGAAAAACGGCTACGATTTGAGTATGCGGGCCAACGGCAAAGACCCCCGCATCACCCGGGTGGGCAATGTCATCCGGGGCTGCCGCATCGATGAGCTGCCCCAGATCCTCAACATTCTCAGGGGCGATATGTCCATTGTGGGCCCAAGACCGGAACGGGTAGAAAATGTGGAGGCCTACAGCAAGGATTTCCCGGAGTGGCACTACCGGGAGCGGGTAAAGGCGGGTCTTACCGGCTATGCCCAGATTTTTGGAAAATACAATACCGCGCCTGAGGATAAGCTGCGGCTGGATCTTATCTATATTGAAGATTATTCTCTGCTGCTGGATATCAAGCTGATTTTCATGACCGGTCGGATTCTTTTCAGCAAGGAATCCACCGAGGGCTTTGAAATGCAAGAGGAGATGCGTGCCTATCGGGCGCAAACCCTGAAAGAGTTTACCCGTGAGCCGGAAGCCCCCCGAAAATAGGCAAAGGCCCTTGCAATTGCTGAACGCCGCCTTTGGCTTCGCCGAATATTTCCCCGCTGCCTTTCAGCGGGGAATTTTGCGCTAAGCGACTGATTGTAAGTCCCTCTCCTGATGGAGAGGGGTGGCACGGCGCAGCCGTGACGGGGTGAGGAGACAGCGCGGTGGTGCCTTTAGGCTGTCTAAATATCCGGGGGATTGCCACACCAGTGCTGCGGCACTGGCTCGCAATGACAAAGAAGGGGTATGCGCAGACTGGTTCGCAATGGCACGACGCGGCGCAGCCGCCTTGCCTTCCCTAGTAGGGAAGGTGGCGCACGCGAAGCGTGTGACGGATGAGTTGTCTTCACGTTTCAGCAACAACTCTGTCCGGTTGAACGGAAAAACCGTAGGAAGTTAGGCCGCATCCTTCAGCGGAAACGTTGTGTAATCGGAACGCACAGAGGCTCCCCAGTCTCGCTTCGCTTTGGCTCCCCCTGTAGGGAGGCTAAAGTGCCCTGCGGGCGCAAGATTGCCACACCAGCGTGCGTGCTGGTTCGCAATGACCCGGGCGGGGGCAAAAACCCACGGCGGGAAGGCCGTGGGGGGGATGTTATTCGCCTTTGTTATCCAGAGCAAAGATGACCCACTCTGCAATGTTCGTGGCGTGGTCGCCGATGCGCTCCAGATATTTGTTTACCAGCAGCAGATCGGCGGCGTACTCGGCAAATTCCGGATTTTCCCGAATGACCTCAATGAGGTCTGCCTTGACCTTGACAAAGTAGTTATCCACAATGTCATCGTGGAGGATGACGGCGTGGGCCTTTTGCATATCCTTGTCCACGTAGGAATTGACGGCATCCAGCAGCATGACAATGGTTTCCGCCGCCATCTTGCGGATGTTCTCCCCGCCAAGCTGGCAGGGGGCGGAGGCCATGGCAATGGTCAGCTCGGAGATATCCGCCGCATGGTCGCCGATACGCTCCATATCCGTTACCATCTTCATGGCGGCGGTGATGGTGCGCAAATCCCGGGCCACGGGCTGCTGCTGAATCAGCAGCTGGAAGCAGATATTCTCAATCTGCTTCTGCTCCTGGTCCACCAGCTCGTCCTCCTTCATGATCCGCCGGGCGGTTTCCATATCCTTGCTCAGGAGGGCCTGGACGGCATCCTGAATGTTCTTTTCGATCATGCTGCCCATGTGGGTCATTTCAACCCCCAGCTGGCGCAGCTGCTCATCAAATTTCGTCCGCATTAACCGAACCTCCCCGTAATGTAGTCCTCGGTCTTCTTCTCCTTGGGATAGGAGAAGACCTGCTGTGTCTGACCGAATTCAATCAAATCGCCCAGCAGGAAGAACGCCGTGTAATCCGATACACGGGTGGCCTGCTGCATATTGTGGGTAACGACAACCACGGTGTAGCGCTTTTTCAGAGACTCCATCAGGTCTTCAATTTTTGCAGTGGAGATAGGGTCCAGGGCGGAGGTGGGCTCGTCCATCAGCAGTACCTCCGGCTGCACAGCCAGAGCCCGGGCGATGCACAGCCGCTGCTGCTGACCGCCGGACAGACCCAGGGCGCTCTTTTTCAGCCGGTCCTTCACTTCGTCCCAAATCGCAGCGCCCCGAAGGCTCTCTTCCACGATTTCATCCAGCTGATGCTTATTCCGGATTCCATGAACCCGGGGGCCGTAGGCCACATTATCATAGATGCTCATGGGGAAGGGGTTAGGCTGCTGGAATACCATGCCCACCCGGCGGCGCAGGGCGGTGGTATCCACATTGGGGCCATACACCTGCTCTCCATCCAGGAGCACCTCGCCCTCAATCCGCACGCCGTCAACCAGATCGTTCATGCGGTTCAGGGTTTTCAGGAAGGTGGATTTGCCGCAGCCGGAGGGGCCGATAAAGGCGGTGACGGCTCCGGCGGGGATATCCATATTGATATTTTTCAGTGCGTGATTGGTGCCATAATACAGGTTCAGATCACGGACACAGATTTTTGTTTCATACTGCATAACTATTTTCTCCTTGGATCCAGCCGGGAGGCAATTTTTTTGGTGGACAGATTGATGATCAGCACCAGCACCAGCAGCACCACGGCAATGCCAAAGGCGGTGGTAAAGTCACCCTCGCTGGTGGCACTGAGGTAAAGCTGAATGGTCAGCGTTCCGCCGGACTGGAAGATCTTGGCGAAGAACTTACCCAGGGTCTTGGGCAAAGCCTTGGAAGCGCCCGCCGTAAACAGCAGGGCGGCGGACTCCCCCACAATTCGCCCGATGGCGAGAATGGCACCGGTGAGGATGCCGGGGGCAGCGCTGGGCAGCAGCACGGTGCGGATCATATACCACTTCCCCGCCCCCAGGCCCAGAGCACCGCTGCGGTAGCTATCCGGGACTGTTTTCAGTGCCTCCTGGGTATTCCGGGTGATGAGGGGCAGCACCATGAGAATCAGGGTCAGAGCACCGGTCAAAAGGGAGTAGCCCAGGCCCAGAGTCTCGCCAAAGAACATACTGCCAAACAGGCCAAAGATAATAGAGGGAATGCCGGAAAGCGTTTCCGTTGCAAACTCGATGATGGAAACCAGCTTGCCGGGCCTGGCATACTCGTTAAGATACACCGCAGCGCCCACACCCAGAGGGGTAGCAATGAGCATGGTGAGCAGGACGATAATCAGGGTATTCAAAAGGTTGCCTGCAATGCCCACCGTGCCCTTGAGGACGGAAGTGACGGTGGTCAGGAACTGCCAGTTCACAGCCCCGATGCCCTTAACCAGGACATAGGCCAGAAGCACAATCAGCAGGGCCACGGAGAGCCCGGCACACAGATAGATGAGGCCATACATCACCGTATCCGCAGGGCGCTTTTTGTGGACGGTCAGACCGTTATTCATTGTCTTGCCCTCCCTTCCGGCGCAGTTTCAGAAGCACCAGATTGACGCACAGGATGAAGATATACAGCACCAGGCCTACGGTAAACAGCACCTGGCGGTGGGTACCCTCGGCATAGCCCATTTCGCTGACCAGCTGGGTAGTCAGGAAACGCACAGAATGAAAGGGCAGGGGCAGGTTTACAGAGCCGCCGGCAACCATATTGATCGCCATGGCCTCGCCCATGGCCCGACCGATGCCCAGCACCACGCCGGTGAGGATGCCGGAGCGGGCGGCGGGGATGGTGACGCGGAAGATGGTCTGAATCTTGCTGGCGCCCAAAGCAAGGGAGGCAGCCCGCAGAGAATCGGGAACGGCCCGGAGAGAGGAGGCGCTGACGCTGATTACCGTGGGCAGGATCATCACTGCCAGCACCACAACGGCAGACAGCAGATTCGCGCCGCCCGTGAACTGATGGGTGGAAGAACCGGCAAAGATGAGCTTTTCCAGGCGGTACATGGCAGGGTTCAGAACCATCATGCCCACAAGGCCGTAAATAACCGAGGGGATGGCTGCCAGGAGCTCCACGGCAGGCTCCACCAGAGCCGCCATTTTTTTGCCGGACACTTCCGTCAGAAATACGGCGGTGAGCAGGCCCAGGGGCACGCCCAGGAGCACGCTCAGGGCAGTGCCCACCAGGGAGGAAAGAATGATGTAGGCAATGCCAAACTGGGGCTCGCCGGCGGTGGGCTTCCAGACCGTACCGAAAATCAGCCGGGGAACGCCAACCTTACCCAAAGCGGGCAGACCCTTGGCAAACATATAAAAAGTGATGGCACATACCGCGAAAATTGCGGCCACCGCGCAAATCAAAAGGAGGGCCTGGGCCACCGCCTCAGCGGTATTCAGCCTGTGGCCCTTGGTGCCCTCTGTTTTGATTTTCATTTACTGGGGAAGAATCAGGCCCAGACCGGTGATGACGGTCTTGCCTTCATCAGACTGTACATAGTTAAACCAGGTCTTCACGGCCTCGTTCTGCTCGTTGATGGTGCCCATGGTTGCCATCACGAAGGGACGGGACAGCATATAGGAGCCGGCAACGATGTTCTCTTCGGTGGGAGCAACGCCATTCAGGGAGATGGGGGAAACGGTGCCGTCTACAACATCCAGGGAGACATAGCCGATGGAGCCGGGAGTTGCCGCAACCTTAGCCAGCACGCCGCCGGTGGAATCCAGCTCCTGAGCGTAAGCGCACTGATCGTCTACCTTCAGCAGCTCTTCAAAGGCTGCACGGGTGCCGGAGCCGGCCTCTCTGCCGATGACTACGATGGCTGCATCCTCGCCGCCCAAGTCCTTCCAGTTGGTGATCTTGCCGGTGTAAACGTCAGCCAGCTGCTCGGTGGTCAGATCCAGAACGGTGTTTGCTTTGTCGGTGATGACTGCGATGCCGTCGATGGCAACGATGTTTTCCACAGCGCCGGAGGACTTTTCGCCGTCCTTCAGAGCACGGGAGGCATTGCCGATGTCGGTCTTGCCGCCAGCCAGAGCTTCCAGGCCTGCGCCGGAGCCGGTGTACTCAGCGGTAACGGTGATGTCGGGATAAGCTTCCTGGAAGCTTTCCATCATAGCCTCGCACAGCTTCTGCATGGAGGTGGAACCAGCCATAGAAACGGTTCCGCTTACCTTCTCGGCAGCGGCAGTGGTTTCGGCAGCTGCCTCAGTAGCGGCGGCGGCAGTGGTTTCAGCAGGGCTGGTACTTGCGCCGCAGGCGGTCATGGTCAGCAGAGCTGCCACGGAAAGCGTCATAGCAATCAATTTTTTGAGTTTCATTTTGTAATTCCTCCGTAAGGTATTTTGTTTTTGCTTACGGGGGTATCATACGGCAGCTTCGTAAAATGGGAAAGCAGGGGCAAGTAATTCTTGTGTAAAAGATTTGAAGAGTTTGTAAAGGGGAAAAACTACACAGAAGGCGGAGCTGCAGCGCCTTCCTGCCGCCTCTGCTCCAGCTCTGCCCGGAGGATAATTCCCAAAGTCAGGCAATAATCCGGGTCTTTTAAGTCCTTTCCCAGCATCGCCGTGATGTGGGCCAGCCGGTCAAGAAGGGTGGAACGGTGCAGATACAGGGCAGCAGCCGTGCGGGTGACAGAAAGATTGTTGTCCAGATATACCCGCAGGGTATCCAGGTAGGATACCTGAGAAGCATCATCGTGCTGCCTCAGCCGCTTTAACCCCTCGGTATAAAAGACCCAGCTGGGTCGCCCGGTAAGGGCTCCACTGAGAAGCTGAGGAAGCAGATAGTCCTGAAAATGGAACAGAAGCTTTGCGCCGTCCTGGGCAAGTCCGTTTTGGAGCGCAGAGGATGCCTGAAACCAGGCATGATTTGCATCGTACAGGCTGGTAAAGACGGAAGAAATGCCGCATACAATCCCAAGCTTTTCCAGAGTGGGCAGCAGCGTATCCGTCCGCTTTTCCTCCACCTGCCCGGAGGGGAGAAAGGCAGCAACGGATGCATCAAATTCAAAGGCAATGGAGCCGGGATACTGTTCCTCTAAAGTGGCGGAAAGATAGGCTCCGGGCAATGACGCATGACCGGGTTTCGGAAGGAGCTTGACGCACACCCAGTCGTTTTTCCCATTTTCCGCACTCAGGGCCCGGCGATATTCAAAGTCCACACTCTGCCCCGCAACCACGCTGCGCAGAGCGCGGCGCACAGCGGTGCGGGTGCTGGCAAGCACCGGGTTGAGCTGGATTCCCTTTCGCAGAAGCTTACAAAAGAAAACCGCCAGAGCCTTATCGGAAATCCGCAGGGGGCGCAGCCCCTCGTGAATGGTCAGGCAGCCCAGGTATTCCTCCTGGTCAAAGATATTCACCGACAGGGTACGTCTTCCCTGCAATTCCAGCAGCAGGGGCTCCCGGACATGGGTAGACATATCATGCAAAGACAGAAAGGTTGCCATCTTCTCCGCGTCAAAGGTTTGGGTATCCAGCTGCAGACCCAACTCCATTTTCAGGTATTGTTCCTCTGTGACCCCCAGATAGCGAAAGTCAGAACCGATCAAAAGCAGCGGATTTTCAAAGATCTGCCTGCTGGCATCCAGCATTTTTGTCAGGCTGGCATCATGGCGCAGGATTGTCCATAGCTGCTCCTCCCAACCGTCATACCGGTCAAAAATCCCCTGCACCAAATTGAACACCCGGAAAATATCCCAATTGCCCTCCACCAGGATGACGCTGCACCGGTCATAATAGGCCGTGAGATTCCAGTGCTGCCCCAGGCACACCAGGCAGACATTTTCGTTTAAGCTGGGCCGCTGGGGAAGATGGTCGGCAGAACACACATATACCCGATCCTTTTCAAAGGATTGGGTTCTGTCCAGATAAAATTCCGGTCTGTTCAGCGTCAGTTCCCCGCTGCTCCTTCCCTGAAGGGTAACGGTATTCAGTTTTTCTTTCAAACGCCAGTAGAGGATATCTGTACTCAGTCTCATTTTTTTGCCCTCCTAACTGCGTTTATTATAAATTTCCCATAAGAGCCTGTCAAGGATGAGCCATACAAAATGTATGGATCTCCCCCATAGTATCCTCCATTTTCCACAAAAATTGGCCCGCTAATTTGTATGGTTTGGAGGAATACAAACTGTACGGGAAAGGTGCAGAAAAACCGGCGCTTTTGCAGAATTCCTCCCGGGAAACAGACTGACTATAATAGTAGTACAGCAAAATTAGATAGGAGGAATACCATGCTGAAGGAAAAACTGGATTCCAGAAAATGCTTTGCCACCGCCTGGGGCAAGCTCATTACAGAAGAGGAAGCTTATCGCCAGCTGAACCGGCAAATTGCCGCTATGACGGCAAACCTCTTTCAGGTAATGCGGATTTTTGAGCCCAGCTGGGAAAAGCGCACAGAGGCAATCTGCGATATTGCCAACATGATGAATATGGCTGTTGCCGGCACCCCGGAGGAGCAAAAAGATTATGTAAACGCCTCTCTTTATGAGGCCTTTAACATTCCGGAGCTGTGCGAAAAGTCCAGCTGGCTGGGCGGTATTTCCGGCGATTCCGGCGACGAGTGGGAGAACATGGCAGGCCGTGTGGTGCAGTTCACCAGAAACCGGGTGGAAAAAGAACTGGATACCTGCCCTTGGGATATTGTGGGCAGCGAGCTGTGCAATATGACCACCAGCATGTTTACCGCGAACTTTGACCTGGCTTCCTCCAATGGAACGGAAAACGAGGTTGCTCTGAATATGTGCCAGGCCCGGGGCTGCGGCAACAAGCACTGCCGGGTTGTGGCAGAGCGCCGGGATGTCTACGGTCTTCCCAAGCAGGAATGGCTGGAGCACATGCAGCAGCCGGTAGATCCCATCCATGATACCCCCCGGGAGCGGATGGTTAAGGAAGGTCAGTGCCTGCGCAACGGACAGTACACCCAGAATTTTGGTGAGGAAACCTCCCTGGAAAAGGCCTACCACTGGGTTGCCCAGATGGGTTGGGTCTGGTCTATTCAGTTCCCCATGATGGCAATTAAGGATATGGCCCCGGATGAAGACGAATTTCTGCGGGTATTCCGTATCGTGTTTGCCACAGCCGGAAAGAACCAGTTTATCGATCCCTTCGCCAAAGAAGGCCTGCGTGCTTATCTGGGTGTCCCCCACAGTATGGACGAGAATGACGGACGAATTCTCGGCGGTTATATCCGATATATGCTGGATGTGCAGCAGGTTCCCTACGAGATGGTTCGCTGGACAAAGGACGAAACCTGGATCAAGGTAAAGAGCGAGGACTTCACAGCCCGCTATGAAATGGCGCCTTTGGACGAACTGGTGGATGCATACGAAGCCCAGTGGAACGGCGCAGCCAAAACGCTGGTCAGCCCCGAGTGGTCCTGCGTCATCGAGGGACGGGACGAAGAAGAGATGTACATCAAGGTCATTCGCAAAGAAGACCTGAGGATGCTGTAAGGAGGTGCGCCTGTATGTTATTTAGGGAAGATGCTGTAGCAAGAAAAGATGCCGAGGCGATCCGGAAGGGAGTCGGCTTCTACCGCTGGACCCATGACCTGGTGGAAATCACCGGAAAAGACGCCCTGGAGGTATTGCAGAAAATTTATATCAGCGACCTTAGCAAGGTGCCCGTGGGAAAGTCCAAATATACCGCCTCTCTGGATGAGCAGGGCGAAATCATCGACGATGTGATTGTCATGCACATTGCCGAGGGCGTGTACTGGGTTTCGGATCTGTATGGGCCCCGACTGCTGCCCTGGATTGAACAGCACAAGGGCGGCGCGGATATTCAGGCAAAGATCATCACCTATGACTGGGATATGTACGCCGTTCAGGGCCCGGACAGTCTAAAAGCTATGAATGCCCTTCTGGATACGCCGGTGGATGACTTGAAGCGCTTTGGTATCTGCCGGAGAAAAGTGGGAAATATTCCCGTTCTCATCCATCGTTCCGGCTTTACCGGGGAGAATGGTTACGAAATCTATTCTGCTTTTGATCAGAGCCAGGCAATTCACGACGCTGCCCGAAAGGCTGTGGAAAGCGTTGGCGGGCGAGAATTGCAAACGCTGGAAGTATATGTCCGCTCCATTCCCATGGAAAAAGGCTTTGCCCTGAAGCAGGACTTTAAGCACCTGAGCCCCTTCGAGTGCGGCCTGGGCTGGGCCGTGGCAGCAGATAAGGATTTTATCGGAAAAGAAGCGGCACTGGAGCGAAAGGCGCATCCCAGATACCGGATGGTAGGACTGGAATTCTCCCGGGAATCCACCGAGGATATTTCCATCTGGGAGCGGGTGTACTGGTACGGAGTAGAGGTTGGGCGCTGCGCACAGACCATCTATGGCTATACCGTAGAAAAGAATATTGGCTTTGCTACCCTTCGCGCCGATGTGCCGGACGGAGCGGAGCTGACGGTAGGCTGCAACGATTCCCCTGCTGTGGTTGTCAGCAAGGTGTTCTGCTAAGGAGGCTTTGATATGGGAAAACTGGACGGAAAAGTTTGTATTGTAACCGGCGCTTCTGCCGGTATTGGCAGAGCCACCGCAGAGCTTTTTTGCCGGGAGGGCGCCAAAGTCGTGGCGGTTGCCCGGCGGGAAGAGCGGCTGAAGGAGCTTGCAGCGGAATGCAAAGGCCTGCCCGGTGAAATGGACTGGTATGCCGGAGACGTTGGTGACCCTGCTGCAGCAGTAGGTATGGTCAAAAAGGCCGTAGAGGCCTTTGGGCGGCTGGATGTGGCGGTAAACTGCGCCGGTGTAATGGACGATAACACCGCCATTGCGGATATGTCGGATGAGATGCTGGAGAAAACCTTCCGTATCAATACCTTTGGCCTGATGTACGGTCTGCGGGAAGAATGCAAGCAGTATCTGGCTCAGGGAGATGGCGGCGTAATTGTCAACGTTTGCTCTGTAGGTGCAACTCACCAGACCGCCGGAGCCGCCTACTGCGCCAGCAAGGGCGCTGTATTGGCAGCCACCAAAAATACCGCCTTTATGTATATGGAAGCGGGCATTCGCTGCAATGCGCTGTCCCCCGGCGGCGTGGTAACGGATATTCCCCTGGTTATGCCCCCTGCGGATGAATTCGGCTTTGGGCGCACCAGCAAACTCCTGGAGTTTTCCGGTGAACTGGCAATGCCGGAAGACCTGGCAGATGCCATTCTGTTTCTTGCCAGTGATCAATCCCGTTATGTCAACGGTGAAGAAATCAAGTGTGACGGCGGCTGGACTTGCTTCTGATAAAAAACGGCTCCCCGATTGGGGAGCCGCTTTCATATTCCGGATGTTATTCGATTGCCTGGAGTTCCCTATCCAGTTCATCCAGATGGGGCTGCAGGTATGCCGACTGTGGGAAGGATGCCAGCTTGCGCAGAGTCAGGCCCCCCACCAGCTTCATCTGGGGATTCTTCGAGGCATCCGGGCAGAACTTGTCCAGAACGGCTGCTGCCGCAGGATTTTTCAGAATGTCCTTTACTTTGCTATCGAGAGAGAATGCCATGGTTTTTACCTCCTGTTTTTTATTTGCTGACTATAGTATACAAAGGCAGGAGGAAAACCACCAGCCTGCAAACAGGAGGGTTTGCAGGCCGCCCGCCCCGTCGATTTGCGGGTTGGATAGCCGCTTCCCGGCTTACCCGGCAACTGCAAAAAGCGGCCCTGTTTCCGTGAAATGGCAGAAACAGGGCCGCTTGGCTTTTATTTCTTTTCCGGTTCCGGCTTCGGTTCGGCGTTCAGGGGGTCTATCCGCACATCCGGGTAGGGGTTTACAATGGCGGTGCGGTAGGTATGGTAGATGACCATACCGGGCTTGCCGCTGGGAACTTTTTTCACCTGCTTGACGGTGGTCACGTCTACGGGGATGTTTTGCCCGCCGGTGGATTCGGCATAGTAGGCCGCCAGCTGGGCCGCCTGGGTAACGGTATTGTCCGGGGGCGTCTTTCCGCCGCAGGAGATAATCACATGGCTGCCGTGAACCTTGGAGGCGTGACACCACACATCATCCTTCCGGGCCAGGCGGAAGGTCAGTTCATCATTCTGCCGATTGTTTCTACCTACGTAAATGGGGAAACCGTCGGTGCTTTCAAACCGCATGGGAGACAGTTTTGCAGCCTTCATTCGCTTTTTTCCGGAATCCAGGCGGACATAGCCCCCAGCATGGAGCTCCTGGCGGATTTCCTCCAGCTCCGTTTCCGTCTGGGCCCGGTTCAGTTCATCCAGCACGCTTTCCAGATAGCTCAGCTCTTCCGTGCCCAGGGCGATCTGATGGGTCAGCTCCTTCTGGGCATTCTTCATCCGGGTGTAATCCTTGTAGAATTTGGCGGCATTCTGCTGGGGGGAGAGAATGGGGCTCAGGGGGATTTCGATCTGGGCCATGTTTTCATCATAAAAGTCCTCGCACAAAACCTTGGTCTGCCCCTTCTGGATGCGGTGGATATTGGCAGTGAGGATATCTCCCAGCTGGCGCAGCCGCTCCCGGTCCAGAGTGGCGGAGAGCTCCTTTTCCTGCAGCGCCAGCTTTCGCTTCAGCCGCTGGCAGCTGTTGGTCACGGTTTTGCGCAGGGCCTGCCCTTTTTGCCGCATGGCGTCCCTGCGATCCCGCAGGGTGTAAAAGCCATCTAAAAGGGCGCTGAAGCTTTCGGCCTTTTGGCTCTCCCCATACTCGCGAATGGGGCAAAAGGCAAACTGCCTGGGCGTCCCGTCGGCAGCGCACCAGTACCAGGGGGCAGGCGCGGGAAGATTCTCCCCGAAAAAGTCCGCCATTTTTTTGGCGGCAGCGTCTAAATCCAGCCTCTCTACCCGCGCATCGGTTTCCCCGGCAGCATACAGAGCGGCCTCCCGGCACACCAGGGGGGATAGTCCTCCAAGGCTGTCCATCAGCCGGTCAGCCAGGATATCCGCCCCGGGGCCCTGCAAAAGGGCCAGGTAGTCCTCCCGGGTGCATTCCATGGGGTTTTTCTTTTCAATGGGCTGGGGCGGCTGATAGTTCAGTCCCGGCAGGGCGGGACGGCTGGTTTCGTCCAGCCCCACCCGGCGCAGGCAGTCCAGGATCCGCCCCTCCGGGCCCAGAAGGTATACATTGCAGGTTCTGCCCATCAGCTCCACCACCAGCTTTTTCTGGACGGGGTAGCCCATTTCATCGGTGCAGTCAAAGGTGAATTCCGCCGCCCGCTCCATGGGCGTTTGGGTGATGGAATTCAGCCGCGCACCCATAAGGTGCTTGCGCAGGAACATACAAAACATCGGGGGCTCTGTGGGATTCTCCGGAGAAGCCCCGGTCAGGTGCAGCCGGGGGGCGGTGGGGTTGGCGGCAATCAGCAGCTTTTCCCGCCCGGAGGCGCACCGCAGGAGAAAGATCAGGCTGTCCCGGCTGGGCTGAAAGATTTTTTCCACCCTTGCGCCGGTGCACGTTTCCCGGATTTCTCCCAATACGGCAGATAAATAGAATGCATCAAAGGCCATGGTCTTCCTCCTGGGGCAGCCCCAAACAGAATAGCTCGTTGATCCGGTCCAGCTTCCCTTCCAGGTACAGCCGCCCGAACAGCGCTTCCAGGCCGGTAGCCTTGGCGTACTGGACTGGCGTTGCCCCCTTGGGCACGGCGTGGACATGGGCATTTTTCCCCCGGCGGTAGTAGTCCAGCTCCTCCGGGGTCAGGTGGGGCAGCAGCCCGTCCACAAAGCTTGCCTGGGCCGGGGCTTTTACCATGGCAACGGTGCGCTTGTGCAGCTCCAGCACATTGGTGTGGCCCTGGGCGCAGAGATAGCTGCGGCACAGCAGCTCAAAAACGCCGTCGCCGATGTGGGCCAGGCCCAGATTGGAGATGGCATCGATCTTCCCTTTGGGCAGATTCATCTGAAAATAGTTTTCCAAAAACGGTTCCCTCGATTCAACAAAAACTGGGCGCAAAGCCCGGTGAACAGACCGGTGACAAGGCTGGTGGCAATCATAAAGGGCAGATAGACAATAAGCCCCGGGGTGCCGGATACCCATATTGCAGCGACCATCTGCCCAATAGAGTGGGCAACGGCTCCCATGCACCCGGCGACCCACAGCTGGTTCTGTTTTAAAACCCGGCGCAGAAGGATGGTGGTAAGAATTGCCAGCCCGCCACCGGCAGCGGAATAGAGAATGGTGCTGAAATTCCCGGCAAACACCGCCCCCAGAAAAATGCGGGCCGCCAATACGGCAGCGCCGGAGCCCGGGCCTAAGAGGAACACAGTAAACACCGTTACAATATTGCTCAGCCCCAGCTTAATGCCCGGGATGGGGATGGGCAAGGGGATCTGTGCCTCCACCATAAAAATGGTCAGCGCGATGGCGGTAAGGAGGGCCAGAAGTACCATTTTTCGCGTTTTCAAGGCTTGCGCCCTCCTTTCCTGAGTTCCCGTATAGCATACCAGATTTTTGTCCCGGTGTAAAGAGGACGGCTTCCGGCAGATTTTTCCCGGGAAGGGTGGTATGCTTTTCCTTGACGGATGACCGCGGCTGGGCTATGATGGGAAGAAAAAGCAGGAAGGATACGGCAAGTGGAAGACAAGGATTTTATGCAGGAGGCCCTGGATTTGGCCCGGATGGCTGCCCAGGCGGGGGAAGTTCCCGTGGGCTGCGTGGTCGTCTGCGACGGAAAAATTGTGGGCCGGGGCTGCAACCGCCGGGAGCAGGGAAAAAACGCCCTGTACCACGCGGAGATCGAGGCCATCAACCAGGCCTGCCAGGCCCTTGGGGGCTGGCGGCTGTGGCAGTGCACCCTGTATGTCACGCTGGAGCCCTGCCCCATGTGCGCCGGAGCAATCCTCCAGGCCCGGATTCCCCGGGTGGTATTCGGGGCAAGAGACAGCAAGTTCGGCGCCTGCGGCTCGGTGTGCGATTTGTTCTCCATGGAGTTTAACCACCACCCCAAAATGGAAGGGGGACTGATGGAGGAGGAATCCTCCCGGCTCCTGCGGGAATTTTTCCGGGATTTGCGGGTGAGCCTGCGCACCCGCCCCAAGTGGCGGAGACGGCAGCAGTAATTTTTTGAAGGGGGAAATCCTGTGCGGCAGTATGAAAAAAGCCTGCGGCTGGGGCTGAGCATTTTGCTCTGCGCCCTGATCCTGCGCCTGTTTTCCGAGGGACTAATCCCAAAAACGGCGGCGGTGCTGAATACCCCAAAAATACGGGACTTCCTCCTATATTTAGAGACCGGACGGGCAGTCCGGTCTTTTTCTTTTGAGGAGCAGATCCTCTATGCTCCGGAGTCTCCCCCGCCGGAAATCCCGGAAACCACCCTTCCTCTGGAAACCACAGTCCCTCCGGAACCCACCCAGCCGGAGAAGCGCAAAATCGCCCCCTTTACCAAGGAAGAAGCGGCGGCCCTAAGGATCTACAATACCTCCGGGCTGAACATGGATCCGGAAAAGCTTCTATTGCGGGCGCTGCCCTTTCCGGAAAGTCCGGAGCCCCAGGTGCTGATCTACAGCACCCATTCCACGGAGAGCTACACCAAGGGGACGGAAGCATACCAGGAAACCGCCGCCTACCGCACACTGGATGCAGCGCACAATATGCTTTCCCTGGGCAGGCAATTGCAGCAGGAGCTGGAAAACCTGAGCATTTCCGTTCTGCGGGATGAGGGCGTGCACGACTATCCTTCCTACAACGGGGCCTACAGCAGCGCCCGAAAATCCCTGAACGGATATATCAAGGAATACCCCGCCATCGTCCTTGCCCTGGATTTGCACCGGGATGCGGCGGATACCCCCTCCGGGCAGCTGCGCACCCTTTCCCAGGCGGCAAACACTGCCCAGCTGATGCTGGTGGTGGGCACAGATGCCCGGGGGCTGGTGCACCCAAATTGGGAAGAGAACCTGTCCGTGGCCCTGAAACTGCAAGCCCTGCTGGAGCGCCTGTCCCCCGGCATTACCCGTCCCACCTGCCTGCGCCCTCAGCGGTTTAACCAGGATTTGTCCCCCGGCTGCCTGATCGTAGAGATCGGCGGCGCAGGGAACACCCAGGCGGAGGCCCAGGCCGCCATTCCCATTCTTGCCCAGGCCGTAAAGCAGCTGCTGACGGGAGAGGAATAAAAAAGTATTGCGAATTTTCCGAATATTTGGTATCCTTAAGGTGTAAAGGGGTGCGCCTAAGGACGCGGCATGGCCCTGATTTTGGGCCCGTGCAGACTGATCTGCCACGTTTCTTGCCTCATTCCGGAAAGGATGATACTATGAAACATTCAGAAAATCGGAGGACACCCGCCCATCGGCTCTATTCCGGAATTTTGATTTTTCTGACGCTGCTGGGAATTTTCGTCCCGGTTATCTTTACGGCTGTACAAATGGGCGTCTTTTCCAAAGAGCCCGTTCTGGAAACCGAGGCCATGACCACCGACCCGTCAGCCCCCGTCTTTCGGGTGGCTGCGGATTACGACTTCTGCCCGAACTCCTATATCAATCAAAAAGGAGAGCTCTCGGGGCTGTATATTGAAATCATGACAGAGGCTGCCAACCGGCTGGGTATACGCCTGGAATTCAAAACCGGCGAATGGCTGGAGTGCCGCGCCATGCTGGAAAACAGATCCACCGATGTGCTGCTGGGGCTGGAAATTTTCTCCAATATGCAGGGCACGCTCCGCACCATCCCTATATGCTCCGATGAGCTCTGCGTCTACGGGAAGGAAACCCTCAGCAGTGCTGCCGGTCTTGCCGGCAAGCGGGTGGCGCTGATGGCCCGCTCCGTAATTGAAACCACCTACGATCTGCACTGCGAATATCTGGAATACTACACCAATACGGATATTCTCCAGGCAGTGGCCCAGGGGGAAGCGGATTACGGCATCTGCCACGCCGCCGTTGCCTCGAAGATCATCGAGCGGGACAATTTTGACCTGAAACGGGGCGTTGCCATTGCCTACAGCTTCCCTGCCATAGCGGTGGACGATTCCCAGCCGGAGCTCAGCGAAAAGCTGAACACCGTTTTGCAGGAGATGTCCGTAGACGGTACCATCGGACGCCTGAAAACCAAATGGGTGACAAACTTCACGAGGGACCGCTCTCTTTCCTACGTACTGCAAAACAACCAGCTGGTTTATGTCACCTTTTTCCTCAGCCTTGCCATCGCCTATTCCCTGTGCATTGCCGCAGGCATCAATGCCCGCCAGCAAAACAGCTACATTCAGTCCCTGCTGTCCTATCAGCAGCAGCTGAAAAAATCCAACGAGCAGGCACAGCAGGCCAACCAGGCTAAGAGCCGCTTTCTGTCCAACATGAGCCACGACATCCGCACGCCCCTCAACGGCATTATGGGCATGGTGGGGAAAATCCGGAAAAACGAGCAAGACCCGGCTATGATCGATGAATGCCTGAACAAAATCGATCTGGCCTCCGCCCACCTATTGTCCCTATTAAACGATGTGCTGGATATGAGCGAGCTGGAATACGGGGATGTGAAACTGGAACACAAGCCCTTTGACCTGAATGCAGAGCTTTCCGCCATCCGCCATATCGTGGAGGATTTGCCCAACGAAAAGCACACGGTCTTTTCCCTTACCGCATCCGTTACCCATCCAAACCTTGTGGGCAGCCCGATGCAGCTGCGCCGGATTCTCCTGAATCTCGTGAGCAACGCCCTGAAATACAACAAAGAGGGCGGTCACATCGATCTTGTGGTGCAGGAGGTATCTTCCACCGACTCCCAGGGAGAATTTCTGTTCCGCGTCAGCGATACCGGCATTGGGATGCGTCCGGAGTTCGTGCGGGAGCAGCTATATCAGCCCTTTGTCCAGGAGGGTGACAATGTGCGCACCGTCTACCAGGGCACGGGCCTGGGAATGTCCATCGTCTACAACCTGGTAAAAATGATGGACGGTACCATCGATGTGGAAAGCACCCTGGGCGTAGGCACAAGCTTTACCGTTCACCTGACCTTTGCGCTGGATCCGAACCCCGTTTCGGCCCAGGTGCCGGAGGAAGCGCCCCAGAAGAGCATCCGGGGAATGCGGGTGCTCATTGTGGAGGACAACGCCCTGAATCTGGAAATTGCCCAGAGTATGCTGGAATACGAAGGGGTTCAGGTTTCCTCCGTAACCAATGGGCAGCTTGCCGTGGAGCTTGTTGCCGCCTCTGCCCCCGGCACATTCGATGCCATTCTGATGGACATCATGATGCCGGTGATGGACGGAATAGAAGCGACAAAAGCCATCCGGAACCTCCCCAGAGAGGATGCAAAAACCATCCCCATTATTGCCATGACCGCAAACGCCTTTGCCCAAGACCGGGAAAAGGTATTTGAAGTGGGAATGAACGAGCACCTTACAAAGCCCGTTGACCCCGTGGCCCTGTACCGCACCCTGGCAAAGTACAAAAAGTAAGCAAAAAATACCCGCAGCTGCCGGAGCAAATTCCGGCGCTGCGGGTATTGCCTTTGCGTGCGTGCCTTGGGCAGGCGTCTGCCCATCAGCTGTGCCGGATACCGGCAAGCTCCTCGTTTACATAATCCGTGGTCAGCAGTTTCTTCACCGTGCCCTCCACGTCCAGCCGGACGGTATTGTGGCTGGTGTAGGCTTCATCGGCCTCGGTGTGCACCTGGCCCTGCACCACAAACTTATCGTAGTTCAGGTCACGGCTGTCGGCGGCTACCCGGAAATAGTTCCCCATATCCTCCGCCCGGAGCCGCTCTTCCCGGGTCATCAGGGTTTCGTAGAGCTTTTCCCCGTGGCGCGTGCCGATGATATTGGTGCCGGTGTCCCCAAACAGCTGCTGCACCGCCTTGGCAAGGTCGCCAATGGTGGAGGCATCGGCCTTCTGGATGAACAGGTCGCCGGGGTTGGCATTGGTAAAGGCAAACTTGACCAGGTCAACCGCCTCGTCCAGGTTCATGAGGAACCGGGTCATGTTGGGGTCGGTGATGGTGATGGGGCTTCCGGCATGGATCTGGTCAATAAACAGCGGGATGACGCTGCCCCGGGAACACATCACGTTTCCGTAGCGGGTGCAGCAAATGGTGGTGCCGCCCCGTTCTGCGGCGACCCGGGCATTGGCATAGATCACGTGCTCCATCATGGCCTTGGAAATGCCCATGGCGTTAATGGGGTAGGCCGCCTTGTCGGTGGACAGGCAGACCACCCGCTTGACCCCGGCATCAATGGCGGCATGGAGCATATTGTCTGTGCCCTCTACGTTGGTCTTCACCGCCTGCATGGGGAAAAATTCGCAGGAAGGCACCTGCTTCAGAGCGGCGGCGTGGAAAATATAGTCTACCCCGGGCATCGCGTCCCGGATGGACTGGGGATCCCGCACATCCCCCACGTAAAACTTGACCTTGTGGGCGGAATCCGGATGGGTGGCCTGGAGCAGGTGGCGCATATCGTCCTGCTTCTTCTCATCTCTGGAAAAAATGCGAATCTGACCGATGTCGGTATCCAAAAAGTGCTTCAGCACGGTGTTGCCGAAAGAGCCGGTTCCGCCGGTGATCATAAGGGTCGCGCCGGAAAATTCAGACATAGTTGTGTTTCCTTTCTATTTCTGGGATAATTCCAGAATATGTGTAATGTGGTCATCCGCCATAGCCTGTATGGTGTAGGGGCGGATGGTTTCCAGGGCGGAAGCCCCCAGCTTCTCCGGGTTATCCAGAGCTTGGGTCATCGCCTCCCGCAGAGCATGGACATCCTCTACCTCTACAAGGTAGCCGTTTTCCCCATTGCGGATGAGCTCCAGGCCGGCATTGCACCGGTTGGTGGTGACCACCCCCAGGCCGCAGGCCATGGCCTCGTTTACAACCAGGCCCCAGATATCCTCCCGGGTGGGCAGCACAAAGAGGTCGGCAGCCAGATAATACTGCCGGAGCTGCTCCTTCGGCTGGAAATCCACAAAATGGACTTCCGTCAGGTCGTTCTCTCTGGCGTAATTCAGGTATTCCTCCGTAGGTGCGCCGCCGATGATATAAATGCCGATGTTTTTATCCATCCCGTTGGCAGCCTTTAGCAGCAGATCAATGCCCTTTCGGGGGATAAATTGCCCTACGGTGAGAATCATCCGTTCCTCCCGGATGCCAAGCGCCTGGCGAATGGTCTGCTTTTCCTCCCGGGTCAAGCACCGGGGGAGAATGTCCTTCTCCGTCAGGGAGGAGAACCGGTAGCGGCGGATGCGCTCCGGGTCGGCGCCGTAGTGCAGAAAATATTGATCCAGCCCCCGGCAGGTGGACAGGTATACCCTGGCGTTTCGCACGGCCCGGTGCTTGATCCATTCCTTGGGGCCGGAGCCGGAACCGGCAAAGCCGCCGTCGGCTTCCAGGCAGTAGTGCACGCGGTGCAGCTTGCACCAGGCAATGGCCCAGAGCTCCGTAGGGGAAGTATTGCCGGAAATGAAGATGGCATCCCATCCCTTTTTCAGCCACGCGGTAACCCCGGGGCAGAAGGCCTTATCCACGGCGGTGGCCTGCCCCCGGAGAAAAACCTGGCGATAGGTGGAGGACGCCTGGGCAGTCCACTGCTTGTCCCGCTCGGCAGAGCTATGCAGCTGATA
The DNA here is from genome assembly GCA_934589065.1 of uncultured Oscillospiraceae bacterium. Lineage (GTDB taxonomy): Bacteria > Bacillota > Clostridia > Oscillospirales > Oscillospiraceae > Faecousia. Next base: position 1,897 of record CAKTNN010000023.1, on the reverse strand, counting down.
CAAAACAGTCAGATCGCAATCCCGGCTCAGGGCATTGAAAAATTCCACCCGGTAAGGGGAGGGAATATTTGCCAGGAAGAGAACCTTTGGAAGTTGTTTATTCATAAATCCCTCTCTTTTCAGGGGTGTGTGCATTTCGTATCGGCTTATTATACCATAACGTCCTTCTTTCTGTCAATGAACAGCAGGGAAAGAACGCATATTTGCCCGCAGGCGTCTTCCTGGCGTTCATGGAAGACTGGTGTGCAATAACACGGCGCGGCGAAGCGCCTGGCCTTCCCCGTCATGCGTGGCTTTGTAAATCCTGTGTCAAGATTTTACATTTCCTTTACTCAGCTTCCCTTTTCTCTTTTACATAAAGGTGGTATGGTATAGCTGTAATATGGAGTATCAAGGAGGAATGTGAAATGAAGATTGATTTTACAGCTAAAAAAGGATTTATCTGCGACATGGACGGTGTGCTCTACCATGGCAATCGGGTGCTGCCTGGGGCGGTGGAGTTTGTCCAGTGGCTGCAAAGAGAAAATAAGGAATACCTGTTCCTGACCAATAACAGCGGCATGACCCCCAGAGAGCTGGGCCAGAAGCTGGAACGCATGGGCCTGAGCGTACCGGAGGAGCACTTTTATACCAGCGCTCTGGCAACGGCAGAATTTTTAAAGGCCCAGGCCCCCGGCTGCTCCGCCTTCGTCATCGGCGAGGCGGGCCTGCTGAATGCCCTGTATGATGCGGGCATCACCATGAACGATGTGAACCCGGAGTATGTGGTCATCGGCGAGGGCCGCACCTATTCCCTGGATACCCTGACCCGGGCCGTAAATCTGGTACTGGGCGGGGCGAAGCTCATCGGCGCAAATTCCGATGTATCCGGCAATATTGAGTGCGGCATTGCCCCCGCCTGCCGGGCGCTCATCTCCCCGGTGGAGATGGCTACCGGCAAGCAGGCCTATTTCTGCGGCAAGCCCAACCCCCTGATGATGCGCACCGGCCTGCGGCTGCTGGGCTGCCACTCCGAAGAGGCGGTGGTCATCGGCGACCGGATGGATACGGACATCATTGCCGGTACGGAAAGCGGCATTGATACGGTGCTGGTGCTCTCCGGCGTATCCGACCGGAACACCCCCAAGGCCTTTGCCTATCAGCCCACGATGATCCTGAACGGAGTTGGGGATATCCCCGGCGCCGCCAAAGCAAAGTAAAACAGTCCCACGCCCCAAACGGCGTGGGATTTTTTGCACGAATGTGGATATCGTCGCGCAATGACGAAAAACGTGGTACAGCCTTGATTGAACGGCACTGTAGCGGCTCCCTTGTGTAAAAGGAGCTGTCAAATGCCAGGCTGACTGAGGGATTGCAAGTTCCTCTCCTGATGGGCAGTGGCGGCGCGGCGCAGCCGCCTTGCCTTCCCTAGTAGGGAAGGTGGCACACGCGAAGCGTGTGACGGATGAGTTGTCTTCACGTTTCCGCAAACAACTCTGTCCCGTTGAACAGAAAAACCATAGAAAGTCAGGCCGCATCATTCAGCGGAAACGTTGTGTAATTTGGACACGCAGAGACTCCCCAGTCTCGCTTTGCTTTGGCTCCCCCTGTAGGGAGGCCAAGGCGCTGCGCGCCCTTCGTCATTGCGAGCCGGGAGGGCTAAGATTGCCATACCAGTCTGAGGACTGGTTCGCAATGACAAAGAAGGGGTATGCGGCGCTGGTTCACCATGGCACGGGGCGCGGCGCTGCCGCCTTGCCTTCCCTAATAGGGAAGGTGGCGCACGCGAAGCGTGTGACAGATGAGTTGTCTTCGCGTTTCCGCAAACAACTCTGTCCGGCTGAACGGAAAATCATAGAAAGTCAGGCCGCATCATTCAACGAAACCGTTGTGTAATTTGGACACGCAGAGACTCCCC
>CAKTNN010000022.1 GCA_934589065.1 uncultured Oscillospiraceae bacterium | reverse complement strand
GGATCAAACTCTCAAAAAATTGTATCTAAAGCCCGAAGGCTTCAAATCAAGTTTTTGAATAATCTGCTTCTAGCATTAATTACTCAAGAATTTTCGTTGGCTGTTTTCGCTTACGCTTAAACAATTCCATTAATTGTCCAAGGTGTTTAGTTTGTCTTAACGTTATTCAATTTACAAGGTACAGAATCTTGCTTTCCTCAGAAAGCCCCTTAAAGCTATCATAAAACCGTTCATTTGTCAAGAACTTTTTTACAAATTCTTTATGTTTTCGACATAATCAAAATCGCAGCTCACAAATAGCCTTGATATGTTATCATGGGCAAACAGATTTGTCAAGTCTTTTTCTCTCCTTAAAAGCAAAAAATCCGGGGCCCGAAGGCCCCGGAAAGAATCGCTTACTCTGTATCGTCAATCAGACCATACCCGCCATCATTCCGCTTATACACCACTGCAAAGGTTCCGCCATTGTCGGTATCCCGGAATGCAAAGAAGGAATGGTTTAGCAGCTCCATCTGCAGCACTGCCTCCTCCCTGGTCATAGGGCGCATATAGAAATGCTTCATCTTTGTAATAGAGATATCCTCCTCTTCCTCTTGGGGGATAAACGAGGTTTCCTCTATGGTGCGGGTAAAGGCATCCTGGCGCAGTCGCCGGGCAAGTCTTGTTTTATTCTTACGGATCTGGCCTTCGATGGTTCCGATGGCTGCATCGATGGAGGCAAACATATCCGATGTACTCTCGCTGGCACGGAACCAGGTTCCGGCACCATGTACCGTGAGCTCTGCCTTATTCTGGTTTTTTTCTACAGAAAATACGATGAGTGCCTCCGCATCGTCCTCAAAATACCGGGCCAGCTTCATAACCTTTTTCTCGGCATAAGCATGGACGTTCTCAGGCAGCTTAACCTTTTTCTCACTATACTGGAACTTCATATACGGCAACTCCTTTCGTATAACCGGTTCTCCGGTGTAGTAAAACTATACCATGATTTTCCGGTTTCGGCAAGGGGATACCGACAATATTACCAAAAGAACCGCTTCTTACTCCTCTTCGTCTGCCTTTTCCTCGTCATCCAGAAGCTCCGTCATTGTCAGATTATAAATGTTTTCTGCCTTCTTTTCAAAGAGCTTGCTCAAGCGCACCGCCTGTCTTTGGTTCGGCGCCACGAGCTCCAGCGTCATCAGATTCCCGACCTCATCATCCAGCGCCATAACAACGGAAAAATCTCCGCTCTCTCTGGGAATAACCTGGGTTTTTACAAAGCTGGAGCGGCGAATCTGACGGTTAAAGCGAGCAACCGCGTTATCCGCTTTGCATTTCACCGTATAGGCGATAGAATCCTCTGTAAGAGATCCATCCGCCCTGCCCTTTTCCGTGATTTCGTAAGTCTGGTTCTCCAATTCCTTCAGGTGACCGCTGGTGACCATTTCCGGAACCGCAGTACATACATCAAAATAGCTGAGGCAATCATCCTGGTAGCACAGTTCATAAATCTGCTGGATATTCACCGGATAGCTCACCCTTGCCATGACAAACAGCACCAATACCTTCACATCCAGCATATCATGAATAAAGCCCAATCTTTGCATAAACTTCACCTCTTGTACCATTATACGAAATCCCGCTAAAAAATCAAGACCATCCTGCACCAGTTCTTCTTAGATCGCATATTTTGAGTCAAAGGAGGAATGTCAATGCCATCAATCTGGTGTTTGGGCTCTGCCCCTTCCCATGCTTACGCCTGCGAAGCATTGCGCAAAGCCGGAATAGAAACCGAAACAGAATTCTCTTTCAAAACGCAAGGCGTCCTATTGGACGTTCCCGGCCCCGCAAATGTTACGGCACAAATGGCGCAGCTCCCACCCGGAACACCGGTTTTCGGAGGACGCCTGCGTGGGCTGCCTATGCAAATAACGCCTGTGGATTTACTTCAGGACCCCCAATACACGGCAGCAAATGCAGACATCACTGCCCGCTGTGCACTGCGACTGATCTGTAAGGAGCTAAACCGAACGCTGCTTCATCTGCCCGTACTGGTGATCGGTTGGGGCAGAATTGGCAAACTGCTGGCAAAGTACCTTCGCGCTCTGGATGCCGACTGTTTTGTTTTCGCCCGAAAGCCGGAAGACCGTGCTCTATTGTCTGCACTTGGATACTGCGCCATTGACGAAACGCAAACGCTTTCTCTTCTCCCCCAATTAGAGCTGATCGTGAACACAGTCCCGGCGATTATACTAGACGAGGAAACTGCCAAACGGTGTCCCGGCTTGCTCATCGATCTGGCCTCCTCCCCCGGCATTATCAGCGACCGGGTTCTGTGGGCTAGAGGTCTGCCCGGTAAAATCGCCCCGGAAAGCTCCGGAGCGCTGATTGCAAATACCGTTATTCGGCTGTGGAAGGAGCTGGAACAATGAACATTGGTTTCGCTTTCTGTGGATCTTTTTGTACCTATCAGCTGGTTTTCCCTATCCTGGAATGCCTATCTGCCAGCCACAGTGTCATTCCTATTTTTTCCACGGCATCGGCAGAAACCGACAGCCGATTTGGGCAGGCGAAGGATTTCCTGACCAGGGCAGAACGCATCTGCGGCAGAAAAGCGCTGACAACCCTGGAAGAAGTAGAGCCCATCGGCCCCAAGAAGCTGCTCGACCTGCTGGTAATCGCCCCATGCACCGGGAACACCCTGGCAAAGCTTGCCCACTCCATTGCCGACGGCCCCGTGACCATGGCGGCAAAAAGCCATCTGCGCAACGCCCGTCCGGTGCTTCTGGCAGTCTCCACCAACGACGCCCTGGCAGGCGCTGCGGAGAATATTGGAAAGCTCCTGGGGCGGAAAAACTATTACTTTGTCCCCTTCCGGCAGGACAGCTGGGAGAAAAAGCCCACATCCCTAGTTGCGGACTTTATGCAGATTCCCCAAGCCATAGAAGCCGCACAAAAAGGGATTCAGCTCCAACCCATTCTTCTTCCGGGAAACCCGTAACACACGAAAAGGACGGATCTTGGGAATCCGCCCTTTTCAGCTGCTATAATTTTTCCACCTCTTCCAGCCAGATTCTTCCGCTGGCATCGCTGGGCATACGCCAGTCGCCCCGGGGGCTCAGGCATACGGAGCCAACCTTTACTCCGTCCGGCAGACAGCTGCGCTTGAACTGCTGGGTGAAGAAGCGACGATAGAAGGCCTTCATCCATTTTTTGATGGTCTCCCCATCGAAGTCCCCCTGAAAGGCCCGGCAGGCCAGGGCATAGATTTTCGTAGGGGTGAAGCCGAAACGAAGCATATAGTAGAGGAAGAAGTCGTGGAGAGCGTAGGGGCCCACCAGATCTTCCGTGTACTGGCTGATTTTTCCGAAGGAATCCGGAGGCAGCAGTTCCGGGCTGATGGGGGTATCCAGGATATCCTCCAGAACCGGCTTTGCATCCGCAAAGGCCGGAGCATCTGCAATCGCGGCAATCATCCAACGAATCAGTGTTTTGGGGATGGAGGCATTGACGCCATACATACTCATGTGGTCACCATTGTAGGTGCACCAGCCCAGGGCCAGCTCGCTGAGGTCACCGGTTCCAACGACAATTCCCCCCACTACACTGGCATAATCCATGAGGATCTGGGTGCGCTCTCTTGCCTGGGCATTCTCATAAGTTCCGTTAAGGACGCTCTTATCATGCCCAATATCTCGGAAGTGAATATCCACCGCCTGACGGATGTTTACTTCCTTCCCGGTAACTCCCAGTTTTTCCATTAATTCCAGAGAATTGCGATAGGTACGGTCTGAGGTTCCATAGCAGGGCATGGTCACACCGTAAACATCGGAAGCCGGGCGACCCAGTGTACGCATTGCTTCCACTGCCACAAGCAGGGCCAGAGTGGAATCCAAGCCGCCGGAAATGCCCACAACTGCCTTGGTGCCAATCGTATCCAGCCGGTGGGCCAGGCCCGCCACCTGCATACGGAAAATTTCCATGCAGCGGTCAAACCGGTCCGCCTGGGACGCGGGCACAAAGGGTAGCTTTGCAATATTCTGTAGGCTTCCGTCTCCCCGCAGCGGCGCGGTAGATACCTCCACCGTTTTTGCATTACAAACATCGGAAAGGAGCACTGTGCTATCCCCAAAGCTCTTATTTTTCCGGCGGTCGGCGCGAATCTGCCCCAAATCGCAGTCCTGAACCAGAAGGGCTTCCGAAACAATGGGGTCTTTTGTCTCACCCAAAAGAATTCCGTTCTGGGAAATCAGGCACTGCCCGGAGAAAACCAAATCCTGGGTGCTCTCTCCGGAACCGGCAGAGACATACGCATAAATGCAGGTAGCAGAGGCGGACTGGTGCTTGACCAGCTCCCGGCGGTAGGCCCGCTTGCCGATGGTTTCGTTGGAAGCAGAGAGGTTGACAATCACCTCCGCTCCGGAAAGAGCCAGAAGAGAAGAGGGCGGAACCGGCGTCCACAAATCCTCGCAAATTTCAATTCCGACCAGAGCTCCGTCTCCCAGCCGGAAAAGCCCCTGCCGCAAGACGGGAATCTCCATAGACCCCACACCGGGAATACGCAGTGTAACCTCGTCTTCTTTCAGCACGGCACCGGAGGAAAACCAGCGTTTCTCGTAAAACTCATTGTAGTTGGGAATATAGGTCTTGGGTACCAAACCATGGATAACTCCATTTTGAATAACCGCTCCGCAATTAAACAGCTCTGCGCCGGAACGAATGGGAAGTCCGACCACAGCCGTGACGGCAGGATGCTGTGCAGATGCTTTCAGAATTTCTCCCAGCCCCTGCAGCACGCCTTGATAGAGGACATCCTGGAAAAACAAATCCTGGCAGGTATAGCCGGTCAGCGCCAATTCCGGAAAAACCAGCAAATCAGCCCCTTGTCTGTCTGCACCGGCAAGTAATTTGCAGATATCCGATGCATTTTTTCGGGTATCCCCCACCCGCACCGGTGGCACAGCACAGGCAATGCGAATAAAATCCAGCATGATAATCCTCCCATTTCTCTTTCGTGTATTTTTCCCAACGTATCTGGCAATATACTAGGTTATCCTACCACACTCTCCGCAAAAAAACAACAGGGACAACGCATCAAACGTCGTCCCTGCTGTTTACGCTTAAATTCCGGCAAGCTCCTTCAGCACCGGAGCAAGATCGGTCTGCTCCCAGGTCTTTCCCTCCACACCGAAGTGACCGCAGGAGGCAGTAGAAGCGTAGACAGGCTTGCGCAGATCCAGCTTGCGAATAATGCCGCCGGGGGTCATATCGCAGGTCTTGCGCAGAAGCTCCACCATCTTCTCGTCGGAAATCTTACCCGTTCCGTAGCTGTCCACCCGGACGGAAACAGGCTGGGCAACGCCGATGGCGTAAGCCAGCTGCACCTGCACCTGGCTGGCAAGGCCGGCAGCCACCAGATTCTTTGCCATATAGCGGGCCATATAGGCAGCACTCCGGTCAACCTTAGTGGGATCTTTCCCGGAGAATGCCCCGCCGCCATGGGAGAAATAGCCGCCATAAGTATCTACAATGATCTTTCTGCCCGTAAGGCCGGTATCTCCGTTGGGGCCTCCGATGACGAAATTACCGGTAGGATTGATAAACACGTTGGCAACCGAATCCACATCAAAGCCATACTGCTTCAGCACCGGGGCAATCACCTGCTCCCGGATGTATGCCCGAAGTGCGTCCATGGGGAAATCGGCGCTGTGCATAACGGACACAACCACCGTATCAATGCCAACCACATTCCCCTGCTCATCGAATTCCACGCTGACCTGGGTCTTGCCATCGGGACGAAGCAGATCATTTTCCTTAACGCACGCAGTCAGGCGATTGCAAAGGGCGCGGCTGAGAGCAGAGGGCAGCGGCATCAGCTCGGGAGTTTGGGTGCACGCGCCGCCAAACATCATTCCCTGGTCACCGGCTCCGCCTACTTCTTCATTGGTTCCCAGAGCAATATCCGCAGACTGGGTGTGAATGCGGCACTGAATTTCCACGGTATCGGCAGCAAAGCCATCCTCCGGGCGGGTATAACCAATGGCGCGGATGGCTTCCCGTGCAACCGCCGCGTAATCCACCTTTGCCTTGGTGGTAATTTCTCCGCAAATCAGGCAGAAGTTAGTTGTGACCATTGTCTCGCAGGCTACCCGGGACAGGGGATCCTGAGCAAGGCAGGCATCCAGAATTGCATCGGAGATGGAGTCGGCAACCTTATCGGGGTGACCATTGGTAACGCATTCGGAGGTGAAGAGTCTTTTTTCCATTTTTTGTTTCCTTTCAATTGCATACAGATTTTTGATAACGTACAGGCCGGGAAATCAGGCCATAAAAAAACCGCACACCGAAGATCCGATGTGCGTAATACGTTAAATCAGATCCTCATCTTTCGTCTGCCGCCGGATTTGGCACCTTGATAAACAGGTTGCCGGGTTTCATCGGGCCGTTCCCTCCACCACTCTTGATAAGGCTTTGTATGCAATTTTTGCTTATTCTACACATCACGTCAGCAATTGTCAATAGGCAGAGCCCCTTTCCAGCAAAATTAACATTTCCGTTATAGACAAGCGGCGGCTTTGCTGGTAAAATAGATGACAAACACGACTAGGAGTTGAATCCATTGAAAGATCTACGCAGAAATTTCGAGCGGTTCTGCTACAAAAACCGCAATAAGGGCATTCCCAACCTGATGCTTTATATCATTCTTGGCAATGCCGTTGTTTACCTCATCAGCGTTTTTGCAGGGAATTTTACCCTGTATAACCTTTTGAGCTTCAACAGAGCCCGAATCCTTCGGGGCGAAATCTGGCGGCTGTTTACCTATCCCCTGACACTGTGGGACAGCAATATTCTCTTTATGGTAATTACCCTGTTCTGCTACTACTCTCTGGGCACTGCCATGGAGCGCCAATGGGGCACACTGAAATTCAACATTTTCTACCTCACCGGCATGGTGCTGATGGATATTTACGGGATGGTTTTCAACTGTCAGGCCAGCGTGTATTACCTCAATATGAGCCTGTTCCTGGGCTATGCAACCCTGTACCCTCAGGCGGGATTTCTGCTGTTTTTCATCATTCCAATCAAAGCATGGGTGTTTGCCCTGTTTGATCTGATCGTCATCCTGATTGGCGTATTTCAGCCTCCCTACTCCGCAGCCAACCTTTTCCCCCTGATTGCCCTGGGAAACTATTTCCTTTTCTTCGGAAAGGACGTTTTGAATGTCGTTCCCCTTTCCTGGCAGAACAAGCTCCGCAAGGTTTTCCACCGCGCGCCCAAGCAGCAGCCGAAGGTCATTCATTTTCATGTGACCCAGGCCCCCAAGCAGGAGGCCCCTGCTTATACCCACCGGTGCACGGTGTGCGGACGAACCGATGTTTCTAACCCTGAGCTGGAGTTCCGCTACTGCTCCAAGTGCAATGGGTACTACTGCTACTGCAGCGACCATATCAATAATCACAGCCATATTCAATAAAGCGTCTGATCAGAAAGGAAGAGGACAATGGCAGAATACATTATGGCTCTGGATTCCGGCACAACCTCTAACCGTGCAATTCTTTTTGACAAAAGCGGTCAGATCTGTTCTGTCGCACAAAAAGAATTCCGGCAGATTTTCCCCCATCCCGGCTGGGTAGAGCATGACGCCGATGAAATCTTTACCACCCAGCTGGAGGTTGCCCGTCAGGCAATGGCTGCCATCGGTGCAACCGCCGCAGACATTGGGGCAATCGGCATAACCAATCAGCGGGAAACCACGATCTGCTGGGACAGACATACCGGAGAGCCTGTGTACAATGCCATCGTCTGGCAGTGCCGCCGAACGGCGGACTACTGCGACAGTCTGGTGGCAGAGGGGCTGGTGGATGCCATCCGCAGCAAAACCGGCCTGGTCATTGACCCCTATTTCTCCGGTACGAAAATCCGCTGGATCCTGGAAAATGTTCCCGGCGTCCGCCAACGGGCAGAGGCGGGAGACATTCTTTTTGGCACAGTGGAAACCTGGCTGATTTGGAAGCTGACCGGCGGGAAAGTCCATGTAACGGACTATTCCAACGCCTCCCGAACCATGCTCTTTAACATCAACACTCTGCAATGGGACAAGGATATCCTTCAGCAATTCGGCATCCCGGAGTGTATGCTCCCCACCCCCGTGCCCTCCTCCCAGTGCTACGGACATACGGAAGCACAGTTTTTCGGGGCTCCAATTGCCATTGCCGGTGCCGCCGGCGACCAGCAGGCAGCCCTATTCGGTCAGGCCTGCTTTGCCCCCGGAAATTCCAAATGCACATACGGAACCGGTGCTTTCTTGCTGATGAACACCGGGGAAACTCCCATATTCTCCAAAAACGGACTGGTAACCACCATTGCCTGGGGACTGGACGGAAAGGTAAATTACGCTCTGGAGGGCTCAATTTTCGTTGCCGGAGCAGCCATTCAGTGGCTGCGGGATGAGCTGCGGGTGATTGAATCCGCTGCCGACTCCGAATATATGGCCCAAAAGGTCAAGGATACCGGTGGCTGCTATGTGGTTCCGGCTTTCACCGGACTTGGTGCTCCCTACTGGGATGCCTACGCCCGGGGCGCTGTGCTGGGGCTGACCCGGGGAGTAAACAAATACCACATCATCCGGGCCACCCTGGACTCCATTACATACGAAATTGGGGATGTGTTATCGGCAATGGAAGCCGATTCCGGCATTACCCTGTCTGCTTTGAAGGTTGACGGCGGCGCTTCTTCCAACAACTACCTGATGCAGACCCAGGCAGATATCAGTGCTGCCCCCGTTGACCGTCCCAGATGTGTGGAAACCACCGCCGCAGGCGCAGCTTACTTGGCAGGGTTAGCGGCAGGCTTCTGGAAAGATCAGGCAGAAATCCGGGCCATTCGGGAAACCGACCGGATTTTCACCCCCCAGCTGGCAGAAGCGCTCCGCCAGTCCCGTTTGGAAGGCTGGAAAAAAGCCGTCAGCTGTACCCGGGGCTGGGCAAAGGAAAACTAACATAAAGCAAAAGGGCTATTGCAAAAAAGAAAAGGCGCATAAAAAGAAATGTCATTCCGAGGCAGTGCGCACTACTCCGCGCGTGGTTCGCAATGACATTTTTCTTTTGGACGTTTTGAACCCTATAGGTTCTTTTTGCAACAGCCCTTTTTTAATTTTTTGATCACTTTACGACTTTCCGTGTTTTTCTCAGCAACGCTTCATGGGAAAGGAACATCATAATCAGCGCTGCCAGAAGGAAAAACGGGAATAACCGAATGGACACATTCTGGGCAATCAGTCCAAATACAGGGGGAGCCAGGCAGGTTCCCAGGTATGCACTCGCCATCTGCACGCCAATGATTGCCTGGGAATTCTCCGCACCGAAATAGGCTGGGGTCGAATGAATCACGCAGGGGTAAATGGGTGCACAGCCCAGACCGATAAGCAGAAATCCCATCAAAGATACGTTTGCCCCCAGCGGCAGGAGCATGGCTGCGATACCTAGAGCAAGAATTCCCTGGCCCAGGCGGATCATCTGAGGATCCCGAAGTTTTATGGTCAGAAATCCCGAAATTGCCCGTCCTACGGTAATTCCAATGTAAAACATACTGGCAAACCCGGCAGCCGTCTCAGCGGGCACACCTTTTTGAAGCGTTAAATAGCTGCTGGCCCAGATTCCTGCCGTTGACTCCACGGCACAGTAGCAAAAGAAGCAAAACAGCACCTCTTTCGCCCCGGGAATGGCAACGATCTGCCTGAGGGACAGTGCTTTCGTTCTTTCCTTTTCTCCGCTTTCCTCGGCTCTGCCCTTCCACAGGGGCAAGCTGAAAATCAGGATTGCCGTCAGGAAAATCTGCAGAATGCCAATCACCCGATAGCCTGCATTCCATACACGGCCGCCTGTCAGGATTGCCCCCATAAAGTAGGGCCCCAGAGCCGCGCCAATTCCCCAGAAGCAGTGCAGCCAGCTCATGTGGCGGCTTTCATAGTGCAGCGCTACATAGTTATTGAGGCTTGCATCTACGCTGCCCGCTCCCAATCCGTAGGGAATCGCCCAAAGGCACAGAGCCCAGAAAGAATGTGACCAGGAAAAGCCCAGCAGTGCCAGGGCGGTCGTAGCAACACTCAAAGCGGTAACCTTTCCCGTACCAAGTAAGCGTGTCATGTGATCACTGAGCAGACTGGAAATACAAGTTCCCAGGGCAATGATCATGGATACCATCCCCATGTAAGAAACCGGCACTCCAAACGCCGGATATATTGAGGGCCAGGCCGCACCCAAAAGAGCATCCGGCAGCCCAAGGCTGATAAAGGCCAGATAAATTACCGCAAGAAGCAAATGAACCATATTGCATTCCTCCCTTATTTGTGATAGGATTATATCATCATAAGTGACGTAATTCATCGGATTATTCCGCCATATTATATGACGAAACCTTCAAAGGAGGATTTGTATGTCGATTTCTCCCTGCTATATGGATGTTTCCCCCAGTGGGCAGGAGCTGACAAAGCACGGTTCCAGTGCTTTCCCCGCCGCCTGCTACCACGACGACCTTTCCATCGCCCCTGTTCCCTGGCACTGGCATGAGGAGCTGGAAGCACTGATTATCGATGAGGGCAGCGTAACGGTTGGCTGCGCAGAAACCAGCCATACGCTGAATACCGGCGAAGGGATGCTCATTAATTCCGGCGTTCTCCACGGCTGTCGGCAAAAGGGGGACACGCCATGCCGTCTTCACTCCATCGTTTTTCACCCCAAGCTGGTGGGCGGAAGTCCGGACAGTGTATTCTACCACAATTATCTGGAACCGCTGCTTCGTCACAGGATCGGCCCCTGTCAGCCTCTTTCCCCCGATATCGACTGGCAAAACACCCTATTGCAAGACATTGAAATTGCCTGGACGGCAGTGCGGGACGGAAGCTTCGGCTTTGAATTCACCGTCCGGCAGCACCTGTCAGGGATGATTTTGCTGCTATGCCAGAAAGTGCCCATCCGCGCAACGGGTTCCGATCTGCGCTGGGCGCAAAAGGATCAACGGGCCAAATTTCTGCTGCAATATATTCATGACCATTATCAGGAAAAAATAACCGTGCGGGACATTGCCGTTTCCGCTTCCATTAGCGAGAGCGAATGTCTGCGGTGCTTTCACAGCATCATCCACGTGACACCAAGCCAGTATTTGCGTCAATATCGCATTCAGAAAGCCTGTGAGCTGCTGCAAAACACCACGGAGACCGTAGCTTCGGTGGCAGCAAGCTGTGGATTTGAGGATGTAAGCTTTTTTATCAAGTCCTTCCGTCAGGCAATGGGGGTCACTCCGGCTGCCTACCGTAAGCTTCCCAGAGGCTAAGCGTTCTGTTTGCCGCCAGAATGCATAGGATGTTCCATACATCTGAAAGTATGAGGTGGTACAATGCTTCCGCAAACAAACCATGCATTTATCCGGGGCAGCCTGGCTGCCCTCCCGGAATTCTCCCACGAAACCGGGGGCAAACGTTTTTTTCGGTTTTTTCTGGAGGTTTCCAGGCTATCCGGTGCGGTGGACACCCTGCCGGTGGTGGTTTCTCAAACCGTTCTGGATACTTTGGATCTGTCCGGCGGTGAGATGCTTGGCATAACCGGTCAGGTTCGTTCCCACAATCTGCGCCAAGACGGTCGCAGACGGCTGCTGGTCTTCCTGTATGCCGAATGCATTGCCGCCCAGGACGGGCCGGCAGTAAACGAAGTAAATATCCGGGGCAATCTGTGCCGGGAGCCGGTTTACAGGCGCACCCCCCTGGGGCGGGAAATCTGCGATGTAATGCTGGCAGTGCCCCGCTCCTACCATCGGGCAGACTATATTCCCTGCATTCTCTGGGGCTCCACAGCCCGAAAGGCTTCCCTGCTCCATACCGGAAGCCCCCTGTGGATCGATGGCAGATTGCAAAGCAGGGTTTACACAAAACTCACCCAGGAAGGGGCCATTGAACTTACGGCCTACGAGGTATCTGCCGTATCCGCCGAAGAAGGGGATAATTTTTAATTGCAAAGATTGCTGATTTGTGGTACTCTGAAAAGAAAAAGGAGGGAGTTCCATGGAAGAAAAGGTACAATCCATCCTTGAAATTCTGGAGGCACGCTACCCGGATTCTATGTGTGCCCTGCACTATGAAAAGGATTATGAACTGATGATCGCCGTGCGGCTATCCGCCCAGTGCACCGACGCCCGGGTCAATCTGGTTACGCCGGCACTCTTTGCCGCCTACCCGACTCTGGAAGCCATGGCAAGCGCGCCCATTGCCGATGTGGAAAACTATGTCCGCTCCTGCGGATTCTACAAGCATAAAGCCAGGGATATCGTACAGGCCTGCCAAATGCTGCTGAGCGACTACGGCGGAAAGGTTCCCGGCACCATGGAAGCGCTTTTGCGTCTGCCGGGTGTGGGGCGAAAAACCGCGAACCTTCTGCTGGGGGACATTTACCACGTTCCCGGCAGCGTGGTGTGCGATACCCATTGCATCCGGATCTGCGGCAGGCTGGGGCTCAGTCACGGCAAGGAACCGGAAAAGGTGGAGCAGCAGCTGCGAAAAATTCTCCCACCCGAAAAGAGCAGCGATTTCTGCCACAGAATCGTTCTGTTCGGTCGGGAAATCTGCACTGCCCGCAATCCCAAATGCGTGCAATGCCCCCTGAGCCCCTTCTGCCAGGAAGCAACCGGCATTGTATAGCCAGACACATTCTACCGCACCCCTTGTCCGCATAAGCTGTGGACAAGGGGTGATTTCTTTTGAAAGCTACGGTTCCGCTCTTCTACCGCGCACTGCTTCTGACTGCCGTAAATCTGGTGCTTCGGATGGCGGGAACCGGATTTCAGGTCTACCTCTCCCGCAAAATCGGTGCAGAAGGAATTGGGCTTCTGCAGCTGACCCTTTCTGTAGGAAGTCTGGCAATGGTCAGCAGTATTGGGGGCATTCGCACCGCCACCATGTATTTAACCGCAGAAGAGTTGGGGAAGAAAAACCGCCCCGGCCTTTGCCGGGTGCTGTCCGGCTGCTTTGCCTACAGTATGGTTTGCAGCCTGTGCGTTGCCTTGGCACTCTATTTGCTGTCCCCTACGATTGCGGAAAACTGGATTGGCACGCCCTCCATTACCGGCACACTGCGGCTATTTTCCTGCTTCCTTCCCATTAGCTGCCTGTGCAGCGTGATGACTGGATTCTTTACCGGAGAAAACCGGATTGGGACTCTGGCTGCCGTGGAGGTTATGGAGCAGGTATTTACCATGGCAATCACCCTTGCCTGCCTGCACTTTTACGCTGGCAGCGATTCCGGCAGAGCTTGCCGCTGCGTGATTCTGGGCAGCAGCTTGGGCAGCTGCCTGACGCTTCTTCTGCTGCGTCTGCTTTACCGTGCTGAAAAGAATCCCCAGGGCCCCAAAATACCGGTTCGCAGCAGAATTCTTTCAGCGGCAGTTCCCCTTGCCCTGGCGGATACTCTGAAATCCGGCATTGGGACTTTGGAAAATCTAATGGTTCCCAAGCGGCTTGCGCTGGCCCTCCGGGACCCCCTGGCAGCCTTCGGGCGAATTTCCGGCATGGTATTCCCGATTCTGATGTTTCCTGCCTGCATTCTTTTCGGCCTATCCGAACTGCTGATTCCCGAATTGGCCCGGTGCAGCTGCTCTGGTGGAGAAAAACGGATTCACTACCTGCTCCACAAAAGTCTGCGGGTTTCCCTGCTATATGGCACAGCCTTTGGCGGGATCCTTTTTCTTTCCGCCGAAAAACTGTGCTGCAAGCTATACGGCAGCCCGGAGGCGGGACTGCTTCTGCGGCAATATGCCCCCCTTGTTCCCATGCTCTACTGTGATGCCATCACCGATGCCATTACCAAAGGGCTGGGGCAGCAGAAAATGGCTGTGCGCTACAACATTATCACCAACTGCCTGGATGTGATCCTGCTGTTTTTTCTACTGCCCCGCTTTGGAATGCAGGGATATTTCTTCAGCTTTCTTTTGACCCATGCCCTCAACTTTTTTCTAAGCATCCGCCACCTGCTGCGCATTACCGGGCAGTGCATT
Organism: uncultured Oscillospiraceae bacterium; assembly: GCA_934589065.1. Taxonomy (GTDB): domain Bacteria; phylum Bacillota; class Clostridia; order Oscillospirales; family Oscillospiraceae; genus Faecousia. The sequence continues at coordinate 19,900 of CAKTNN010000022.1, read as the reverse complement.
GCTCCCTACATTCCTTTGACCGTGGCTGCCTGTGGGATCGGCAGCCTGTGGGCCTGCCGATCCATTTCCTCCGCCCTGCTGGCCTGCTGCAGCTTTCTTCTCCTATTTGGCAGCTCCCTGGCCCTAAGCGGCGTCATTCGCATGGAAGACCTCAGGTGGGCCGGGCGTCTTATTGGGGCAAAATAGCCGTTGCCTTTTTGGACTTTCCCCGGTATAATGGAGAAAGCAACAGAGTATGGAGGAGAGAATATGCGCTTGACTGCCATTCAGGAGTGCCTGAAGCAAAAGAATATGCCTTTTTCGTATGTTGAAGAAAACGATTGCGGCAGCATTACATTTTCCCACCGTGGGCTGAGCTACCACATCTGGGAATATCCCGCCCCGGAACGGGGCGCCGAAAGCAATGTGCGCTCTGCCGGAAGAAGCGAGGACTACGAAGGAGACTACGAAGCCCAGATTATTCAAATTCTTCAGGAGTTTTGAACCATGGAGAAACAAAGAAGCTACAGCCTGGATTTATTAAAACTGGTGCTGGCGTACGTAATCGCATTTTTTCACTGCGATCTCACCCTTTCCCCCGGCCCGACTGTGACGGTTCAGGTTTTTTTCATGATCTCCGGTTTCTTTCTGGGGAAAAAGTTCTATACCAAGCATGATGCGGCCTACCGTGCATGGGACTATACTCTAGACCATGTAAAGGGGATTTACCCCCACTATTTCTTCTCCTGCGCCGTTTTCTTTCTGTATGTGCTGGCAAGAGACCTCTATAGTTTGATCCAGTCTCCCTCTTTGGCGCTGACAGGGAGCATTGTTCGCAGCTTTTACAACCAGATCCCCGATATTCTCCTGCTGCAAAGCAGCCACTTCTTCCATGACAGCATCAATTATCCCCTTTGGCAGCTGTCGGCTCTGCTGATTGCCGGATACTTTATCTACGGAATGCTCTGCCATAACGAAAAGCTATCCAGAGAGCTGCTGTTTCCCGGTGCAATTCTCATGATCCAGTCCCTATTGTGGTCCGGAGTGGACTTGTGGGCCAATTGGGGGCCTCTATATGTTCCGCTGCTGCGGGCCTTTTCCCCCATGTGCATCGGCGTGCTGACCTATTACTTCTCCCAGACGGCCCTATATGGCGCGCTTAAGCGCCGCAAAACCGCATTCTCCCTGCTGGGGATCCTCAGTCTTGCAACGCTCTTTGCTTATGCAGACTACCGCAACATCTTCCTGATGACCACCCCTGTCCTGATTCTCAACTGTATGGAGCCGGACAGCTGGCTCGGCTCTGCCTTCAATCATCCGATTTTCCGGGGTGCCGGAAAGCTTTCCTATGCCATCTATTTAAATCACAGCCTGGTCATCCGGATTCTGTGCGCCAGAATCATTCCGGCCTTGGAACGGATGGGCTACGCCGTATCGGATCTGCTCAAAGGGCTTCTTCTGGTTCTGATTTTGACGGTCTACTCTCTTTTCACCCTCTGGCTGGTACCAAAGCTCTGGAAACGGAATGACAAGGTACAGGCAATCTGACATTTTCGGCATTCTTCCGCCATGGCAGCCCATAAGGCACTGTGGCGGAAAATTTTTCCCTTGACTTTTTCTTTTGCCGTGCATATACTGATAAAGGATAAGAGGGAGTAAAGGGTATACTTCTGTATACCGTATGGCGACGTCATCACGGCTTTTGCCCGGGGCCATACACTGGACCACACCATTCTTGAGACTTTTATCACAGTATTTCGCTGTGGTAAGGGTCTGTTTTTTTACCCTTCACAGCAAGAAAGTGGAGGAACGTATATGAATCTGGCAGCAAATCTCTCTTCTCTGACCTGGCAAATGGTTCTCATGTGGATGATTGGAGGTCTGCTCATCTACCTTGCCATCGGAAAAAAAATGGAACCCAGCCTGCTGCTTCCCATGGGCTTCGGTACTATTCTCGTCAATTTGCCCCTGTCCGGTGCGGCTGCACCTCTGGAAATTCTCTTTCAGGCGGGCATGGCAAACGAACTGTTCCCACTGCTGCTGTTTATCGGCATTGGGGCAATGATCGATTTCGGCCCGCTGCTGGAAAAACCCTGGCTGATGTTCTTTGGCGCTGCCGCGCAGCTGGGCATTTTCCTGACCTTCGTCCTGGCGGGTTTCTTCTTTGATATCCGGGATGCCGCCTCCATTGCTATCATTGGCGCAGCGGACGGCCCCACCGCCATTTTTGTTGCAAACACCTTGGGCTCAAAATACTTAGGCGCTATCATGGTGGCAGCCTACAGCTATATGGCCCTGGTTCCCATCGTCCAGCCCCCGGTGATTCGTCTGGCAACCACAAAGAAAGAGCGGCTGATTCGGATGCCCTACCGCAAGGGATCGGTTTCCAAACTCACAAGAATTCTTTTCCCCATTCTGGTCACTCTGGCGGCAGGAATTGTTGCCCCAGCCAGCGCCGCACTGGTGGGTTTTCTGATGTTTGGCAACCTGCTGCGGGAATGCGGCGTTCTGGACTCCCTGAGCCAGACGGCACAAACGGTACTGGTAAACCTCATCACCATCCTGTTGGGCCTGACCGTAGCCTGCCAAATGACCGCAGAACAATTTGTAAAGGCAGATACCCTGCTCATCCTGGCGTTGGGTCTTCTGGCCTTTATTGGAGACACCCTGGGAGGCGTGCTTTTTGCCAAGTTAATTAACCTGTTTTTGCCGGAAGGGAAAAAGGTCAATCCCATGATCGGCGCCGCAGGTATCTCCGCCTTCCCCATGAGCGGGCGGGTGGTAAACCAAATGGGGCTAAAAGAAGACAACCAAAACTTTTTGCTGATGTATTCCATCAGCGTCAATGTATCCGGTCAAATCGCATCCGTGATTGCAGGCGGCCTGATTCTGGCCCTGCTGGGAAAATAAGGAGGAAACGATGTTGGAATCTCTTCAAATCACTGTACCCATTCTACTGGAAGGAATGGGCAGCATCTTTTTGGTAATCGGCGCAATTGTGGCTTTTACCATGCTTATTAACCGCGCCACCACTTCCAAAAATTGATACCACGCCCCTCCACCGGAAACGGTGGAGGGCTTTTTTCGGAAAAACGCGTTCATTTTTCCAATGATGCTTGTATTTTCTCCGAAGAAAAGCTATAATACATATATTATGTTGGGAGGGATACTATGGCAAATACAAACCCTTATCAGGAATGGGATAACCTGGGCCGGAGTATCCAGGAAATCATTGATAAGGCAATCAACGCTCAGGACTATCAGGAACTGAGCCGCAATATCGGGCGAACCATCGACAAGGCCATCAACACCGGCAGTGATGCCCTGCGCAAGGCCGTAACCACCGCTTCCGTAAAGAAAACCCAGACGGTTTACACCGTGCCAAAATATTCCGCCCCCAAAAAGAATCTGCCTGCACTCTATGGCAGTCCCAATGGGGAAACGGCAAAGGGAATTCTGAAAACCATATTTGGCAGCCTGCTGGGGGTATCCGGCTTTACCGTCGCTTTGGTCAGCGGTATTCTCCAGCTGGTTGGGTCTGCCATTGCCTACCTATCCATCCCCCTGTATATTGGCGGGGCTGCCCTGGCAGGTGGCGTTTTGCTTCTGAGCAGCGGCATTCGCTCTCTGGGCAAGGTGAGCCGGTTTAAGGTTTACCTGAAAACCCTGGATCAGAAAACCAATATTTCCCTGGAAAAGCTGGCTCGCAGTGTGGGCAAGCCCGTAAAGTTCGTTCGGAAGGAAATCAATGGGATGATTCACCAGGGGCTATTCCTGGAGGGCCACATGGACAACGAGGAAAAGAACCTGATTACCAGTGAAGAAACTTATCGTCACTACCAGCAGGTTCTTCAGCAGCAGGAAGCCCTGCAGCAGCAAAAGGCCAAAGAAGCGGCACAAAAGCCTGCTCCCCAGGCGGTGGATCCCAAGGTTCAGGAGGTTCTGGATCGGGGCAACGCATACGTAAAGGAGATCCGCCGGTGCAACGATGAAATTCCCGGGGAAGAGATTTCCGAAAAAATCTACCGGATGGAAGCCATTGTTCAGCGGATTTTCCAGCGGGCAAAAGCCCACCCGGAAATCATTCCGGATCTCAAAAAGCTGATGGATTACTATCTGCCCATGACGGTAAAGCTGCTGAATGCCTACGCAGAAATGGACCAGCAGCCTGTTCAGGGAGAAAACATCCGCAAATCCAAGGAAGAAATTGACTCCACTCTGGATACCCTGAACCAGGCCTTTGAAAAGCTGCTGGACTCCGTTTTTGAAGACACTGCCATGGATGTATCCAGCGACATTTCCGTACTGCATACGCTGCTGGCCCAGGAGGGCCTCACCGGCAGCGATTTTGAACAGAACAAACACTGAGAGGAGAATCGAAATGGATTTTGAAAATGTGGAAACCCCCAGCCTGACTCTGGAGCCGGAGCTTGAAACCGCCCCTCAGGCAGAAGAAAAGCTGACCGTGCAGGAACCCGCCCCGGTTCCCCAGCCGGTGCTGACCCCTGCAGAGCAGAAAATGGTCAGCGATTTTGCGGCAAAAATTGATCTGGAAAATACCACCCAGATTCTTCAGTACGGTGCCGGTACGCAGAAGAAGATGGCGGATTTCTCCGATGCCGCCCTGGAAAACGTCCGCACCCAGGATCTGGGCGAGGTGGGCGATCTGATCGTCAGCGTTGTAGGCGAACTGAAGGGCATGGATGCCGAAGAAGAAAAAGGTTTTCTGGGCTTCCTCAAAAAGCAGAGCAGCAAGTTGGAACTGATGAAGACCCGCTACGCCAAGGCAGAAGTGAATGTAGAGAAAATCAGCGATGCCCTGCAGCAACACCAGGTGCGTCTACTGAAGGACTCTGCCGTGCTGGATAAAATGTATGAGCAGAACCTGGCCTATTTCAAAGAGCTCTCCATGTATATCCTCGCCGGGAAGCAAAAGCTCCAGGAAACCAGAGACGGAAAGCTCCGGGAGCTGGAGCAGCGGGCCCAGGAAAGCGGTCTGCCGGAGGATGCCCAGGCCGCCCGGGATCTGGCAGAGAAATGCAATCGGTTTGAAAAGAAGATTTATGATTTGGAATTGACCCGAACCATTTCCATTCAGACCGCTCCCCAGATTCGCATGATCCAAAACAACGATACCGTTATGGTGGAAAAAATCCAGACCACTCTGGTGAACACCATTCCCCTGTGGAAAAATCAGATGGTTCTGGCCCTGGGCATTGCCCACTCCACGGAAGCCGCCCAGGCCCAGCGTCAGGTAAACGATGTGACCAATGCGCTGCTGAAAAAGAACGCAGAGAAGCTGCATATTGCTTCCGTAGAAACCGCCAAGGAGGCCGAGCGGGGCATTGTAGATATTGAAACTCTGAAAAAGACCAATGCCGACCTGATTCAGACCCTGGACGATGTAATGAAGATTCAGTCCGACGGGCGGGCCCAGCGTCTGGCTGCCGAGGCAGAAATTGCCAAAATGGAAGACGATCTGAAAAACAAGCTTTTGCAGATCAGAACCGGGAAATAAACAATCAGGGCTGTTTGGAAGCCTGACCGCTGTGTCTTTCTGCACAGCGGTCAGGCCAAACAGCCCTTAAATTTTACCTTCTCAGCGGATTCCCGTTACCGTGTATCTGCCGCCGCAGGAGGCAGTCTGCATCAGAATATCCTCCGCAACGGCCTCCTTCACAGTGACCACGGCAGTGCCGGAATCCTTGCTGACCTGGGCGCTCTCTACCTGAGGCAGAGCCTCCAGCGCCTTCTTTACCCGGTTCTCACAGCCGGAGCAGCCCATCCCCTCAATTAGAATCGTCTTATTCATAAATCCTCTCTCCTTTACATTTTTTCAATGGATACGACCCGGTAATCTTCCGCTTCCACCGCCGCTTTCAGCGTTTCATCGGCAATTTCCCGATCCAGCGTGACAATCGCCGCCCCCTGCTGATGGTCTGCCGTGGCAGAAACTACTCCATCCAGCTTTTCAAGAGCCGTTTTCACTGCATTCTCACAATGCGCGCACATCATGCCTTCGATCACAATTTTTCGCTCCATGCTGGGAGCTTGTTTTTTTGCCTTTCCCCGACGTTTGTGATCGTGGCTGGCATCATACAGCTTGCAAAGGTTCAGCCGCAAAGCATTGGTAACCACGCAGAAGCTGGAAAGGCTCATGGCTGCTGCCCCAAACATGGGATTCAGGGTCAGACCCAGACCTACAAAGCAGCCGGCAGCCAGAGGAATACCGATGGTATTATAGAAAAACGCCCAGAAAAGATTCTCATGAATATTCCGCAGCGTTGCCCGGCTCAGCCGGATGGCAGCAGGGACATCCAGAAGGCTGCTCTTCATCAGCACCACATCCGCCGCATCGATGGCAACATCCGCACCGGCCCCGATGGCAATGCCGGTATCCGCTCTGGTCAGTGCAGGGGCATCATTGATGCCATCTCCCACCATGGCAACCGTGCCCTGGGTTTTCAATTTCCGAATCTGCGCTTCCTTGCCATCCGGCAGGACTCCGGCAATTACCTCATCCACACCGGCCTGGGCGCCGATTGCCTTGGCAGTGCGGGGATTGTCCCCTGTAAGCATTACCACCCGGATGCCCATGTTCTGCAATTCCTTTACTGCTCTGGGACTGTCTGCCTTGATGGTATCCGCCACGGCAATCATGCCCAATAGCGCTCCATCGTATACAAAGAGCAGAGGCGTTTTCCCCTCTTCCGAAAGCGTTTGGGCTTTCTGCTCCATTTCCCGGGAAACCGGCGTCTGGTTCTGGGCAAAGGCAAGGCTTCCGCCCAGAAGGGGTTTTCCGTCCAGCATTGCTTTCAGGCCGTTTCCGGGAAGCGCCGCAAAATCATCCACATTTTGGGGTGCATAGCCCCGCTTCTCTCCTTCTGCCAGGATTGCCCGGGCCAGGGGATGCTCGCTCTTTGCTTCCAGCGCAAGGGCAAGCATCAGAAGCTTCTCTTCTGTCACGCCCCCCTGGGGGATGACATCCGTCACACGGGGTTTGCCCTCTGTAATGGTGCCGGTTTTGTCCAAAACCACAATGTCCGTCTTACCGGTCTGCTCCAGGCTGACGGCAGTTTTAAAGAGAATGCCGTTTTTAGCGCCTACACCGTTGCCAACCATAATGGCGACCGGGGTTGCAAGGCCCAGGGCACAGGGGCAGCTGATTACCAGCACGGAAATGCCTCTTGCCAGTGCGAAACTGAATTCTCTGCCCAGCAGCAGCCATACCAGGATGGTTACAATAGAAATGGAGATCACCACCGGCACAAAAACCCCGGAAACTCTGTCCGCAATTTTGGCAATGGGCGCCTTGGTGGCAGCGGCATCACTGACCATCTGAATGATTTGGGCCAGTGTGGTGTCCTCCCCCACCCGGGTGGCGCGGCAGCGGAGGAAACCGGACTGGTTTACGGTGGCAGCGGACACGGTCTGCCCGGGTGCTTTATCCACGGGAATGCTCTCCCCGGTCAAGGCCGACTCGTTGACGGCACCGGTTCCTTCCAGCACCACGCCGTCCACGGGGATATTCTCGCCGGGGCGAACCACGAATTCGTCCCCCTGACGCACTTCCTCAATTCCAACGGTTATTTCCTTGCCGTCCCGCACCAGGGTTGCCGTTTTGGGGGCAAGCTTCATTAGGCCTTTCAGTGCATCGGTAGTTTTGCCCTTGGACCGGGCCTCCAGCATCTTGCCCACCGTAATAAGGGTTAGAATCATGGCAGCGGATTCAAAATAGAATTCGTCCATATAGGTCATGACCCCAGCCATATCTCCCCGGAGCTGCGCATCGGTCATGGCAAACAGGGCGTACACGCTCCAAATAAAGGAGGCCATAGAACCCAGCGCCACCAGAGTATCCATATTGGGGGCACGATTGCGCAGTGCACCAAATCCGCTGATAAAGAACTTTTGGTTGATGACCATTATAATCCCCGCCAGCAGCAGCTGCACCAAACCCATTGCCACATGGTTGCCCTCAAAGAATCCGGGCAGAGGCCAGCCGAACATCATGTGCCCCATGGAAAAATACATCAGAATGATCAGAAAACCCAATGACGCAATCAAACGCTTGCGCAGCTTGGGCGTTTCCCGATCCTTCAGCGCATCCTCCTGCTCACTTTGACTGGGAGATGCCTGCCCCTTGAGGCTTGCCCCGTAGCCGGCCTTTTCCACGGCCTGGATAATGGCGCTGCTGTCTGCGCTGCCCTCAACTCCCATAGAGTTTGTCAGCAGGCTTACGGAGCAGCTCGTCACTCCCGGCACCTGGAAGACCGCCTTCTCTACCCGTGCAGAGCAGGCGGCGCAGCTCATGCCGGTTACATTATACTGTTTCATTTGGTTCCTCCCGAACTGTATTTTTCCCAGAAGAAGCGATTTATTTCATCAATTTCTGCAGGATATTCACCAGTTCTTCAATCACCTCATCCTTGCCCTCCCGAATATCTCTGGCTACACAGCCCTCAATGTGATGGGCAAGGATTTCCTTATTAAAAGCATTCATTGCCGCATTAACGGCGGCGGACTGGGTAAGAATATCGTAGCAGTAAGCATCCCGCTCGATCATCGCCTGCAAGCCCCGAACCTGGCCTTCGATCCGTTTCAGCCGGTTCAGCAGCTTTCTCTTTTCCTCCGGATCCCGATGGGTTGTCTTTTCTGTTCCACAACAGCACCCTTCCATACTGGTACACTTCCTTTCTAATACCCCATTGGGGTATTTTCATTATATACCCCAATGGGGTATTTTGTCAAGGGCCTTTTTGGATTTATTAAAAATTCGGCGCAGCCTCCTCCAATGGGAGCAGCTGCGCCGAACTTTACTTATGGTTCTTTATCCCAGAGCGTGAACTACCTGGGCACACCGTGCTACCTCCCGGGCATCGGTGCTCAGGAGCTCATACTCGGAAAATCCCGGCAGGCCCATATTGACCTCCGGATTCCGGTAGCGCATCGCGCTGGGGATAGAACCTGTACGGCAGGAGCCATGGTAGGCCGTAATGCCCGTAGTCTCATAGAGAAGGGGGATGTTCCCGGCGTTTACCCCCGCCCCTGCCATCAGTCGGATGCGACCGGCAGCCTTTGCCTGGAGTTCCGCCAGCTTTTCTTTCCCCATCAGCGCACTGCCCTTACCGCCGGAAGTCAGGATAGTGGTAAAGCCAAGATCAACCGCTTGCTCCAGCACCGTATCCAAATCCTTCGCCATATCAAATGCCCGGTGAAGGGTAAGTTCCATGCCGCCAGATGCCTGAATCAAGGGTTTTAAATGGGGAATATCCAGGCTTCCCTCCGGTGTCAGCGCGCCGATCACCACGCCGTTTGCTCCCAAATCCCGAAAACGGGCAATCTCTTCCGCCATTTGCAGAAATTCCTGCTGAGAATACAGAAAATCTCCAAATCGGGGACGAATCAAAACATTCGTGGGAATCCCCAATTCCTGCACCTGGGAAAAGAGGAATTCCGACGGTGTTGTGCCCCCAATCACCAGGTTGGCACAAAGCTCCAGCCGATCGCCGCCGCCTTCCTTTGCCGCCAGGCAGGAGCGGTAGGAATCCACGCATACTTCAAATAGGGGCTTACACATAAGCTTCTCTCCTTTTTATCCGGTATCCCATTTCCTTTGGAAACGGAACGGCATCGCAAGATGCCATCCACCAATATACCTTATTATATAGTATATCGTCTCTGTTTTCCACAAAAATTTGCCGCCTGCTTTCCGGCAGGCGGCAAATGGGAAGTCACTATATTACATTAGCCCCAGGGATTCTCGGTTGCGTAGGGCAGGCTCTTGGGCTGGTTGTAGGCAATGTCGGAAACGCCGAAGTACTTCAGCACTTCAAACAGGGCCTTGCCGCAATGTGCAAATGCCACAGCACCGTGATGGGGATAACGCTTCTGAATCAGGACATGGCGATAGAAGCGGCCCATTTCGGGAATGGCGAAAATGCCGATGCCGCCGAAGGAGCGGGTAGCCACCGGCAGAACCTCGCCCTGAGCAATGTAGGAGCGGAGATTTCCGTCGCTGTCGCACTGCAGACGGTAGAAGGTTACATCGGAAGCGGCGATATCGCCTTCCAGGGTGCCGCGGGTGAAGTCGGGCTCGCTGCCGGCGGGCTCCAGCAGACGGTGCTGGATCAGCTGATACTTGACGCCGCAGCCGTCACACATCTTGCAGCTGGGAGTGTTGCCGCAGTGGAAGCCCATGAAGGTATCGGTGAGCTTGTAATCGAACTTGCCGGCGATATCCTCATCATAGATGTACTTCGGCACGGAGTTGTTGATATCCAGCAGGGTCACAGCATCACCGGTGATGCAAGCACCGATGTACTCGCTGAGTGCGCCATAGATATCCACCTCGCAGGCAACGGGAATGCCCCGGGAAGCCAGGCGGGAATTGACATAGCAGGGCTCAAAGCCAAACTGCTCCGGGAAAGCAGGCCAGCACTTGTCTGCAAAGGCAACATACTTGCGGTCGCCCTTGTGTGCCTCTGCCCAATCCAGCAGAGTCAGCTCAAACTGAGCCATCCGCTCCAGCATATCGGGATAGATAGAGCCGTTCATTTCCTTCTGCATATCGGCGACAACCTCTGCAATCCGCTTGTCACCGGCGTGCGCCTTGTAGGAAACCAGCAGATCCAGCTCGGAGTTCTCCTCGATTTCTACGCCCAGCTCATACAGTCCCTTGATGGGTGCATTGCAGGCAAAGAAGTCCTGGGGACGGGGGCCAAAGGTGATGATCTTCAGATTCTTAACACCGATGATTGCCCGGGCAATGGGAACAAATTCGCGGATCATCTTGGCGCAGTCCTCAGCAGTACCCACAGGATACTCGGGAATGTAAGCCTTCAGGTGGCGCATGCCCAGATTGTAGGAGCAGTTCAGCATACCGCAGTAAGCGTCACCGCGACCATTGATCATGTCGCCGTCGCCTTCTGCAGCGGCAACGCACATTGCAGGGCCATGGAACTTCTTAACCAGCAGCGTTTCGGGAGTTTCCGGGCCAAAGTTGCCCAGGAAAACGACCAGCGCGTTGACGCCGTGCTCCCGGACATCTGCCAGAGCCTTGGTCACGTCAGCCTCGTTCTCAACGGTAATGGGGCACTCATACAGGCCCTCGCCGTAAGCCTTTACGATGTTCTGCCGGCGCTGGGTGGACAGAGCAATGGGGAAGCAGTCACGGGATACGGCAATGATGCCAAGCTTAACCTCAGGAATATTCATGATGCATTTCTCCTTTATAATATAGTATAGGGTATTATTGTATCGGATGGGCATTCCGGAACAAGGAAACGCCCCCCGTACCTGACAGGATCCGGTTTTTAAATAGAATCGGCAATATCCAGGTTCGCGCCCTCCAGACGGACGGCAGCGCCCTGCTTTGCTTCGCTGGAATCGGCATGGGCCAGCAGCCACTTGTTTCTTGCCCACAAAAGCTTATCCTCGCTGGTCTTTGCAGGAACATTGGGCTTGTCGGTATTTGTCAGCTTCGGAAGAGCGACCATCACCCGGAAGCCCTTGGCAGCATCCATGTGGCAGGGCGCATAGTGCAGCGTCGTGGCATATACCTCCACCAGCGCTCCCGCAGGAGCCCAGAAGGCCTTGACCTTGGCAGTATCCAGAACGCCATCCACAATGTCGGACTGTTTGGCAAGCAACAGGATGAAGTTTTCCGTACCCAGATTAAACTCGGAATCCCGGTGGTACTCCAGGCAGTTGAGCTTGGTGTTGTGTCCATTGCACCAGCCGAGCTGAACCGGCATACCGCCATAGCAATGGTCGGAAATCACCTGGGCCTCCGGCAGGCTCTGCAGCAGGGGCTCCTCCGGCACATAGTCGGTTCCTTCCGGCAGAGGGGTCTTTGCCAGTGCCTCCAGCAGGGGGGCAACGGTATCCTCCATGCCATCTACGATCTGACCGTAGGCATGGAACTCAGGATCAAATACGGAATAGATCTTCATAATATCACTCCTTGACAAGCTCTGCAAAAAGGTTCTTGCAGGCAGGATAGATTTGACGGAACTGCTGATAGCGCTTCTCGTAAAGGGCAGCCAGTTCAGGCTCCGGCTCTACCGTAGAGGCGACGGATACCATCGCATTGCAGGCATCCTGGACGGTTGCATACTCCCCGCAAGCAACCATGGCAAGCATTGCACCGCCCATGCCCGGGCCCTGCTCGGAAGCCGGGCTATTTAAGGGAATGTTCAAAACATTCGCCATAATTCTCTTCCACAGGGGGCTCTTGGCGCCGCCGCCGCAGATCATGGAGGAGGTCACGGAAATGCCCAAGCTCTTGGCAACCTCTACGCTGTCGCGGATGGCAAAGGCCACGCCCTCCAGCACAGCCTGGGTCAGGTCTGCCCGGGTGGTATCCATAGTCATGCCGATAAAGGTGGCCCGGGCATTGGTATCATTGATGGGGCTGCGCTCGCCCATCAGGTAAGGCAGGAAATACACATGGTTTTTGCCAAGCTTATCTTCGGTGATGGGAAGCTGTTCCCCCGCGTAATCGGAGGTCTTGTAGATTTCGTCCATCAGCCACTTATTGCAGCTGGCAGCGGAAAGCATGCAGCCCATCAGATGGTAGCCGCCATCGGCATGGGCAAAGGCGTGCAGACCATTGGTGCTGTCCACGCCAAACTTGGCAGAGGAAATAAACACCGTTCCGGAAGTGCCCAGGCTGATATTACAGCCGCCGTCTCCCACTACGCCGGTGCCAACGGCAGCGGCAGCATTGTCGCCTGCACCGGCAGCCACCACAACGCCCTCCGGCAGGCCCAAAAGTGCAGCGACCTCCGGCTTGACAACGCCGATTTTTTCAAAGCTTTCAAAGAGCGTGGGCATCTGCGCTTCGGTCAGGCCGCACAGCTCCAGCATCTCCTTCGACCAGCGCTTGTGCTCCACATCCAGCAGCAGCATACCGGAAGCATCGGAATAGTCGCAGCTGTGAACGCCGGTAAGCACGTAGTTGATGTAATCCTTCGGCAGCATCAGTTTGGCAATCCGGGCAAAGTTCTCCGGCTCGTTCTCCCGCACCCACAGAACCTTGGGCGCGGTAAACCCGGCGAAGGCAATATTTGCCGTGCGGGCGGAGAGCACCTGCTTGCCCACTTCGTTATTCAGGAAATCCACCTGCTTGGCGGTTCTGCCATCGTTCCACAAAATAGCAGGACGAATCACATTGTCCTGGCTGTCCAGGATAACCAGGCCGTGCATCTGACCGCCGCAGCCGATGCCCCGGACAAGGCTGCTGTCAAATCCGGTCAACAGCTCCGGGATTCCCTGAAACACAGCCTTTTTCCAGTCCTCTGGAGCCTGCTGACTCCAGCCGGGATGGGGGAATTCCAGGGGATATTCCTTGGAAACCGTGTTCAGGATCTTGCCTGCGCCATCCATCAGCAAGAGCTTTACTGCCGATGTGCCCAGATCAACGCCGATATACAAAGCCATTAAACAACCCTCCAGATGATTATTTTAGATTCTTTCGCTGTAAGCATACTCGATTCCACCGGGTTTTTCTTGGCTAATTTTGGCTTTTTATTAGACTATTTTGCTGTAAGCATCATTTTTGGAGAAATCGTCAGTTTCTGCTTCTCTGAATTGTGTAAGATAGCCAAGCCGCCGTCAATTTGTTCTAATTTTACGAAACGCCCCTGGTTTTCAGGGTCGTTTGTTGTGATATTGTTCAGTTTTTGCGGTTTAAAAATGCTTGGAGGTAAGCAAGGCTCTGCTCATCCGTGTAAAAACGTTCCAACGAATGGATGCTCCGCCGGGTCAAGGCATCCTCACGCAATTGTGCATTTTGACTTCGGCAGAACTGTTCCGGTGTCATGCCGCAGAACTGGCGAAATGCACGGGTGAAATACCGGTAGTCTGAAAAGCCGGACTCCATGCATACATCCAGCATTTTTGTGTTTCCCGCAGCAATCTGCTGGCAGGCACTGTTAAACCGCACGGAGGTTACATAGTCCTGAAAGGTCTGATTCAAACAGTCCCGGACAAAATGGGACAGGAAGCTGACGGTGCAGCCCTCTTCCCTGGCAAAATCTGCCAGGCGGATTTTGTGCATATAGTTGCTGTCCACGTATTCCTGCAGCCGGAGGAGCCGGGCATTCCGCTTATCCCGGCTTCTGGCCTCCTCCAGAGAAACGCTATGGGAAGGCATTGCCCGGAAGGTATCAAAAAAGATTTGGCTCACCTGACCCATAACTTCCATTTCATAAAACCGCTCTCGCCGGAAATAGGCCATAGCGCACCTGCCCAGGGATTCTTTCAGACCGGCTGTGTCCATAAACAGATCGACAATGTGCCCCTCCATTACAAGGTTATCAATTCCCGGGAAGAGGTCACGGGATACCTGAACACACAGGAAGGTGCACCCATATTCCACCTTGCGGAATTCATGGGGCATATTGGGTGAAAGCAATACAACCTGCCCCACTTCCGCCCGGTAAGATTCCTGCAAAGAAAGAATCTGCATGGGGTTCTCCAGCATCCAAAGCATTTCCCAGTCCGGATGAAAGTGAGCCGTCCGGTATTCCACCGTATTCAGGAACAAACGGATCCCCGGCACATTCCACTGCTGGATAATTTCCAGTTCCTCCATAGGGGGTTCCTCCCGTTTTTGTGATAATTTTATTATAAGTTTTTCGGTATCTGCTGTCAAGATAGGGAAGATAAGAAACAAACAGCCTATTTCTGTTGCTGTGCAAAAAAGTGTGTCAATATTGCATTTTGCACAGATATGGCATCCACAACTTGTAAAAAACGCACAAATAATCTTTTTTTACAGCGTATCCTATGGACAAATCCGCAAAAAAGTTGTACACTGTGGTCAACATCCAGGTACATTTCCAGGATGAAAATGAAAAGGAGACTGCAATCATGAAAAAGATTCTCGCATCTGTCCTTGCCATTCTGATGATCATCTCTATGGCAGCCTGCGGCGGCAATTCTGCACCCGCTGCTACGGAAGCTCCTGCTGCAAACGCCCCCGCTACGGAGGCTCCTGCTGCTGAAACCGCTTCCGGTAAGACCGTCGGCATCGCAATGCCCACCAAGTCCCTGGAGCGCTGGAACCGCGATGGCGAATACCTGAAGGCCCAGTTTGAGGCTGCCGGTTACGCCGTTGAGCTGACCTACTCCGACAACGACAACACCAAGCAGAACAATGATATCGCCAACATGCTGGCTGACAAGGTTGACCTGCTGATCGTCGCCGCCATCGATGGCGAGGCTCTGTCCCAGACTCTGGCTGAGGCCAAGGATCAGGGCGTGCCCGTTATCGCTTACGACCGTATGATCAAGGCTGACGCCGTTGACTACTACGTATCCTTCGATAACTACACCGTTGGTACCCTGCAGGCTCAGTACGTCATTGATCACATGGATCTGGACAACGCTGGCGACAAGGTTTACAACATCGAGTTCACCGCCGGTGACCCCGCTGATAACAACGCCGGTTACTTCTTCAACGGCGCCATGGACACCCTGAAGCCTTACCTGGACAAGGGCACTCTGGTGATCCCCTCCGGTAAGAACACCTTCGAGCAGGTCGCTACCCCCGCATGGTCCACCGACACCGCTCTGGAAAACTTCCAGAATACCCTGGCTTCCTACTACTCTGACGGCACCGTCCTCGACATCGCTCTGTGCTCCAACGACTCCACCGCCGCTGGTGTTGCTCAGGCTATCGAGTCCGACTACGCCGGCTCCAACACCGTTATGGTCACCGGTCAGGATGGCGATATCACCAACCTGCAGAACATCGTTGATGGCAAGCAGACCATGACCGTTTACAAGAACGTTGCCGACGAAGCAGGTGTTACCCTGGTTCTGGCACAGGCTCTGCTGAATGGCGACACCATCGATGCTTCCCTGTGCGACAAGTTCTCCGTCACCGCAGCCTTCGATACCGAGAGCTATGAGAACGGCACTCGTGCTGTTACCTCCTTCCTGCTGGTGCCTTGGTCTGTGGATGCTTCCAACCTGCAGAAGCTGGTCGATACCGGCAACTACAAGTGGGATGCCAACAACAAGTACCTGGAGTCCACTGCTTCCTGATTTAAACAGTCAGGCCCCATTGCTATGAACGAAATCCGGGGGCGAGGTCCTGCCTCGCCCCCTTTTCTATTCCCTCAGGCATCGGAGATAGACCACTTCCCTTCCGGGAAGTTTTTCCGGTTGCTACCCAATACATGAAAAGGAGGGCATCCCACATTGGCAGATTATATTCTGGAGATGCGCAGCATCACCAAAGAATTCCCCGGTGTTAAGGCCCTGGACAACGTCAATCTACAGGTTGAACGGGGCGAAATCCACGCACTGGTCGGCGAAAACGGCGCCGGCAAATCCACTTTGATGAACGTGCTTTCCGGCACATATCCCTATGGCAGCTATACAGGCGATATCGTCTATAACGGAGAAGTTTGCCAATTCCATACGCTTCGCGACAGCGAAGAAAAAGGAATTGTCATTATTCACCAGGAACTGGCTCTGATCCCGGAGCTTTCCATTGGTGAGAATATGTTCCTTGGCAACGAGCGAAAGGGTCGCTTCGGGATCAACTGGGATAAAACCTATCACGAGGCCCGCATCCACATGGACCAGGTTGGTCTTAAGGATGACGCCCATACTCTGATTAAGGACATTGGTACCGGCAAGCAGCAGCTGGTTGAAATTGCCAAAGCTCTGGCGAAGAAGGTTCAGCTGCTGATTCTGGATGAGCCCACCTCCTCTCTGAACGAGGCGGACTCCAAAATGCTTCTGGATCTTCTGCTCAGCTTCAAAAAGCAGGGCATGACATCCATTATCATTTCCCACAAGCTGAACGAAATTGCTTACGTTGCAGACAAAATCACCGTTCTTCGCGACGGCAGTACCATTGAGACCATCGACAACTCCACCCGTAGTGTGGATGAAGACCGGATTATCCGGGGCATGGTTGGTCGTGAGCTTTCCGATCGTTATCCCGTCCGGGAGCACAACATTTCCGATGAGATCGGCATGGAAGTGAAAAATTGGACCGTCCATCACCCTGTTTACCAGGAAAAAATCGTGGATGACAACGTTTCCTTCTATGTCCGCAAGGGCGAAGTGGTTGGCTTCTCCGGTCTGCAGGGTGCGGGCCGCACAGAGCTTGCCATGAGCATTTTCGGTCATTCCTACGGCACGGGTATCACCGGTCAGGTGTTCATCGGCGGCAAGGAAGTGCATCTGCACAACGAGAAGCAGGCCATCGAGGCCGGTCTTGCCTATGTTACCGAAGATCGGAAGGGCAACGGTTTGATTCTCCCCATGTCCATTGCCGTGAACAATACCATGGCAAAAATGGCCAAGATTTATTCCAAGGGCGGCATTCTGGACTTCCAGAAGGAAGCACAGATTGCCGAAGAGTACCGTCAGAAAATGCGCACCAAAACTCCCTCTGTCCATCAGGATGTTGGCAACCTGTCCGGCGGCAATCAGCAAAAGGTTCTGCTGAGCAAATGGATGTTTGCTGACCCCGAGGTGCTGATTCTGGACGAGCCTACCCGTGGTATCGACGTGGGCGCAAAGTACGAAATCTACGGCATTATCAATAGCCTGGTGGCTATGGGAAAATCCGTGATTATGATTTCCTCTGAGCTGCCGGAAATTCTGGGTATGTGCGACCGAATCTACGTGATGAACGAAGGAAAAATGGTTGCTGAAATGACCGCTCAGGAGGCTTCTCAGGAAAAGATTATGGCTGCTATTCTAAAATCCGAGAAGAAAGAAGAAAGCGAGGGAGTTACCGAATGAAACTCAAAACAACCTTGAAAAAGTATACCATGGTTATCGCCCTGGTACTGGTATTCATCCTTTTCTCCATTTTGACCCAGGGCCGTCTGCTGAAGGCCCAGAATATGTCCAACCTGCTGCTGCAGAACTCCTACGTTCTGGTTCTGGCCTGTGGTATGCTGCTGTGTATCCTGACCGGTGGTAACGTTGACCTTTCCGTTGGTTCCACCGTGTGCCTGGTAGGCGCTCTGTGTGCCCAGCTGCTGGACAAAACCTCCGTCCCCGCTGTCCCCACCATCCTGATCTGCCTGGCTGTAGGCGCGCTGATCGGTGTTTGGCAAGGCTTCTGGATCGGCAACGTCCACATTCCCCCCTTCATCTGCACCCTGTCCGGTATGTTCCTGTTCCGCGGCATCGGTCGTGTTATCCTGTCCTCCAAGACCGTTGCCGTAAAGAACCAGACCTTCCTGAACATCTTCGCTTCCTACATTCAGGTTCCCGGCCTGGACGGTGACGTAAAGTGGTCCGCCTTTATTGTGGGCCTGATCGTTGCTGCCGCACTGATCATCAGCTTCTTTGTCAGCCGGGCCAACAAGGCCAAGAAGGGCTACAGCGTAGACGCTCTGGCTCCCGCGCTGACCAAGCAGGTTATCATCGCCGCTCTGGTTGTGTTCTACAGCTGGAAACTGGCAAACTACAAGGGCATTCCCGTAATGCTGCTGTGGATTCTGGCGGTTGTGTTTATTTACGCATTCATCACCAGCAAGACTGCATTCGGTCGCTACTTCTACGCTGTGGGCGGCAACGAAAAGGCCACTAAGCTCTCCGGCATCGATACCAAGAAGGTTTACTTCATGGCCTATGCTTCCATGTCCTTCCTGGCTGGCCTGTCCGGTCTGCTGATGGCAGCCCGTATCGGCTCCGTCAACGGCGATACCGGTACCTCCTTTGAAATGGATGCCATCGGCTCCTGCTTCATTGGCGGCGCTTCCGCATACGGCGGCTCCGGTACGGTTGCCGGTATCTGCATCGGCGCTATTTTCCTGGGCGTTATCAACCAGGGTATGTCCATCATCGGTCTGGATAACAACTGGCAGTACATCGTCAAGGGCCTCGTGCTTCTGGTTGCCGTTATCTTTGATGTGGTTTCCAATCACAAGACCGGCAAAGCTTAATCGCTTCGCGTCTTTGATCCCCGGGCCTTTGCCCGGGGATTTTTCTTCACTTTTTCTTGAAAGAAACGAAAAGAAGCTGTATAATAAGAAATAAAACGGAATTGAGGATTTCCCATGGACTACGCTCTTCTTATCCCCGAATGCATAAATTATTATTTGGATGGCTTTCGGAAAGCCGATTACCCCACCTGCTTCCAGCGCTATTGCCAGCAGACCGAAGAGGTGTTTCGCCAGATTGCGCTTCAAGATCCGGAAGAATGCGCTCTTGGGTTGATCGACTGGATTGATGCCCACCCCGGTCGCTTCTTCCGGAAGCGGCACCTGGCAGATCGCCAAATGCTGATGCTCCAATACACCGCCCCTGCCGCAGTAAAACTGGGGCAGGAAGACTTTGCCATGGCCTTAAGCCGACTTTGGAAGCAGCGGCATCCGGATTTCCCCTTCCGGGTCGGAACCTACGAAGATCTGTACAAAGGTTTTAATAACACCATCCTTGGGTTTAAGCTTCCGAAGGGGGAGGACTAATCTATGAAGGAAAAGCTTATTGCCTGGATGAACTCCCGGCGCTACAACAGTCACCTGATGCGTCTTTTGGTTGGCGGTTATATCGTTTACCTGGGGGCAAAGATCATGAAAAATCAGGCCGACGAGGGCACCTTCTCTCCTGCTTTGAGTATTTGCGCCGTTATGCTGATTCTCTTTGGCCTTCCCGTGGCGCTGCTGAGCCTTTATGCCGTTTACAATGGCTATAGTGAAGAATACAAAGGAAAAATTGACCTGCGCAGAAAGGAAGAGGAAGAACCTTCTTCCGACGAATCCAGCCAGGAATAAGGCTATCCTCCCTGTGGAAATGCCCCAGGGAGGATAGTCTTTATCAAATATGAAAAAAACTCAGATGCAAAAGCATCTGAGTTTCTGGCGACCCGGAACGGACTCGAACCGTCGACCTCCAGCGTGACAGGCTGGCGTGCTAACCGACTGCACCACCGGGC
>CAKTNN010000021.1 GCA_934589065.1 uncultured Oscillospiraceae bacterium | reverse complement strand
GAATCCGAGCAGAAGATCATGGTTTACGACCTGGGCGGCGGCACCTTCGATGTGTCCATCCTGGACATCGGCGACGGTGTTATTGAGGTTCTGGCTACCGCCGGTGATACCCACCTGGGCGGCGATGACTTCGACCAGAGAATCATGGATTACCTGGTCAGCGAGTTCAAGAAGGCTGAGGGCATCGACCTGTCCGGCGACAAGGTTGCCATGCAGCGTCTGAAGGAAGCTGCCGAGAAGGCAAAGATTGAGCTGTCCGGCGTGGTTTCCACCAACATCAACCTGCCCTATATCACCGCAGACGCCACCGGCCCCAAGCACCTGGATGTGACTCTGAGCCGTGCAAAGTTCAATGAGCTGACTGCCGATCTGGTAGAGCGCACCATGAAGCCCGTCCGCCAGGCTATGTCCGATGCCGGCCTCACCGCTTCCGATCTGCACAAGGTGCTGCTGGTTGGCGGTTCTACCCGTATCCCTGCCGTTCAGGAGGCCGTGAAGAAGATCACCGGCTCCGATGGCTTCAAGGGCATCAACCCCGATGAGTGCGTAGCTGTAGGCGCTGCCATTCAGGGCGGCGTGCTCACCGGCGATGTGCAGGATATCCTGCTGCTGGATGTTACCCCTCTGTCCCTGGGCATTGAGACCATGGGCGGCGTGTTCACCAGACTGATCGACCGGAACACCACCATTCCTACCCACAAGAGCCAGGTGTTCTCCACCGCTGCGGACGGTCAGACCTCTGTTGAAGTCCATGTCCTCCAGGGCGAGCGGGAAATGGCTGCTTACAATAAGACCCTGGGCCGCTTCCAGCTCACCGGCATTGCACCCGCACCCCGGGGCGTGCCTCAGATTGAGGTTACCTTTGATATCGATGCCAACGGCATTGTAAAGGTTTCCGCTAAGGATCTGGGTACCGGCAAGGAGCAGCAGATTTCCATCACCGCTTCCACCAACCTGAGCAAGGAAGACATCGACAAGGCTGTTCACGAGGCTGAGCAGTACGCTGCCGAGGATAAGGCCCGTAAGGACGAGGTGGATGCCCACAATGCAGCCGATCAGGTTGCTTACCAGACCGAGAAGACTCTGGGCGAGCTGGGCGACAAGATTTCCGCCGACGAAAAGGCCAAGATCCAGTCCGCTGTCGACCACCTGAAGGAAGTCAACAAGGGCACCGATGTAGAGGCAATTAAGGCCGCTACCGAGGAAGTCCAGAAGGCATTCTACGCCGTATCCGAGAAGCTGTATCAGCAGGCAGGCGGCGCACAGGGCCAGGCCGGTGCTCAGGGCAGCAAGCCCAATGATGACGGCGTGGTTGATGCTGACTACGAAACCGTTGACTAAGGGTTAAAAACCAAGGGGCGGCCCCAAACGCCGCCCCTTCCTGTGCTATTCTGCTGTCATTGCGAACCAGTCCGCAGACTGGTGTGGCAATCTTCCGGATTGCCCTACCGGTGTGCGTACCGGTTATGAGTGGCAGATACGAATTTTTCGAGGTGAAACAACGTGGCTGAGAATAACAAACGAGATTACTACGAGGTGCTGGGTGTTGAAAAAAGCGCCAGCGCCGATGAAATAAAAAAAGCATACCGGAAGATGGCTATGAAATACCATCCCGACCGGAACCCCGGCGATAAGGAAGCCGAGGAAAAATTCAAAGAGGTAGGCGAGGCCTACGAGGTTTTGTCCGATGCCGATAAGCGGGCAAAATACGATCAGTATGGCTTTGCCGGAGTGGATCCCAATTTTAACCCCAATGGCGGTGCAGGCTTTGGCGGGTTCGGAGATTTTGGCGGCTTTGCGGATATATTCGGCGATTTCTTCGGCGGCGGAAGCAGCCGGGGGGCCAGCCAGAATGCACCCCGCCGGGGCGAAAACGTCATGGCCCGGCTGGAGCTGACCTTTGAAGAGGCCGCCTTTGGCTGCGAAAAGGAAGTATCCGCCCCCAGAATTGAAAATTGCGCCGCCTGCCGCGGCACAGGTTCTGCAGACGGTCAGGTGGAAACCTGTTCCCGCTGCCACGGTACCGGTCAGGAGCGCGTTGTCCAGAGCTTTATGGGTATGCAGATGCAGTCCACCACCACCTGCTCTCAGTGCGGCGGTCGGGGCAAGATCATCAAGACCCCCTGCAATACCTGCAAGGGCAAGGGCAAGGTCAGAAGAAACAACCGGGTCAAGGTCAAAATCCCTGCCGGTGTGGATAACGGGCAGTCCGTCCGTGTCAGAGGCGAGGGCTGCGTAGGCGCAAACGGCGGCCCCAATGGCGACCTGCTGGTGGAAATCCGGGTCAGGGCCCACGAGACCTTCGTGCGGGACGGCTACGATATCCTTTGCGCCGTGCCCATCAGCTTTACCCAGGCAGCCCTGGGTGCAGAGATTCAGGTGCCTACCCTGGAAGGAAACGTTTCCTACACCATTCCCGAGGGAACGCAGACCGGCAAGGAGTTTATCATCCGGGATAAGGGTATCCCCGAGATAAACAATTCCCGCCGCCGGGGCAATCTCCGCTTTACCGTTGTGGTGGAAACCCCCACCAAGCTCACAAGAGAGCAGAAGGAGCTTCTGCGGAAGCTGGATGGCTCTCTGGAAAAAAACAATTCTCCCAAGGGTCGAAGCTTTTTCGATAAGCTTTTTTGAGTGACCCATTCGTTCCTCCTATAGCCGCGTCCCGAATTGCCAGGGACGCGGTTTTTTTAGTGGAACGGATGCCTGCCGCTGTAGAGGAGCACCGCAGCGGGGCAGATCAGAATGGGATAGCCGGTGAAAATCAGCAGCCATTCCTTTCCGGCGGAGGTGACCGCCTGCACGCCCAGCCCCAGCACAAAGCCCAGTAGACCCCAGCCGAGAGACAGCAGCCACAGGCACAGGGCATATTTCTTTCCGGATGCGAAGTTTTTACAATCAATCCAATTCCAAAGTTTTTTCATGGCTTTTTTCCTCCCTTTTTTCTCAGACTACCGAAAACGTGTAAAAGTCGCAATCAAGAGAAGGTAAAGGAAAAGTAAAGCGTGTAAATTTTACGTGGACTTTACACAAACGATAATTTGGGTTTTACTTAGAACGGGTAAAGTATCCGTAGAAAACAGGGAATGGGCGGCGCAAACGCAGAAAAGCGGCTTGGGCTGCCTATCCCGGAAAGAGAAGGAAAACCTCTATGGATATTTTTGGCCTGTTGAATCTTGTAGGCGGCCTGGCACTGTTCCTCTACGGAATGTCTGCCATGGGCGACGGCCTGGTGATGCTCTCCGGCGGTCGGCTGGAGCAGATCCTGGAAAAGCTGACGAAAAAGAAAATTATGGCGGTGCTGCTGGGCCTGCTGGTCACGGCGGTGATTCAGTCCTCCTCCGCAACCACCGTTATGGTGGTGGGCTTTGTCAATTCCGGGATTATGAACCTGGGGCAGGCCGTGGGCATCATCATGGGCGCCAACATCGGTACGACCGTTACCTCCTGGCTATTGTCCCTGGTGGGCATTGAGGGCAGCAGCCTGTTCCTCAAGCTCTTAAAGCCCAGCTCCTTCAGCCCTGTGCTGGCGGCAGTGGGCGTGGTACTTACCATGACCGCCGGAGATAACGACAAGCGGAAAAACGTGGGCGGCATTCTCACGGGCTTTGCCATTTTGATGTTCGGCATGGATACCATGAGCTCCGCCGTAGCGCCCCTTGCCAAGAACGAGGCTTTTACAAGCATCCTCACCGCCTTCTCCAACCCTATCCTGGGTATGCTGGCAGGTACTGCCCTGACGGCAGTCATTCAGTCGTCCTCCGCATCCGTGGGTATTTTGCAGGCCTTGTGCGTCACCGGCGTGATTCGCTTCGGCACTGCCATCCCCATCATCATGGGCCAGAACATCGGCACCTGCGTAACGGCGCTGCTATCCTCCATCGGGGCCAGCAAAAACGCAAAAAGAGCCTCCCTCATTCATCTTTATTTTAATTTAGTTGGCACTTTGCTCTTTACTGTGGTATTCTATAGCTGTAATAGCTTCCTGCACTTTTCCTTCCTGCAGGAAACTGCCAGTGCGGCGGACATCGCCATTATCCACAGCCTGTTTAACATCGGCTGCACCGTTGTCCTGTTCCCCTTCTCCGATCTTTTGGTAAAGCTGGCAAAGATCAGCATCCCGGAGGGTCGCCCGGAAAAAGCATCTCCCAAGCTGCCCGCTGCCCTGCAGGCCCTGGACGAGCGCTTCCTGGACCGCCCCTCCTTTGCCATGAACCTTTGCAAGGAAGCCGTAGACCACATGGCAGATCTGGCCCGGAATTCTTTCCAGCAGGCCATGGAGGTATTGGACAATTACTCCGAAAAGGGCTTGCAGGAAGTTGTCGCCCAGGAGCAGGAGGCAGACAGCTACGAGGATGTGCTGGGAACTTACCTTGTTAAGCTTTCTGCCCGGGATCTGAACCAGGCGGACAGCCGGACGCTGAGCATCCTTTTGCACTGTATCAATGATTTCGAGCGGATTTCCGACCACGCCATCAATGTGGCGGAGTCTGCCAGAGAGCTCCACGAGAAAGGCCTGACCCTTTCTTCCGAGAGCCGAAAGGAGCTGGCCCTCTACGGCAAAGCGGTGGGGGACATCCTGGATCTGACGGTGAGCGTTTTTGCGGCGGATGACACCCAGCGGGCAAGAGAGGTAGAGCCTCTGGAAGAGGTGATCGATAACCTGAGCATCGAGATGCGCCAGCGCCACATCGACCGCCTGCGGAAGGGAGCCTGCTCTCTGGAGGCCGGGCTTGTGCTGGAGGATATCCTCACCGGCTACGAGCGGGTGAGTGACCACTGCTCCAATGTAGCGGTGTGCCTGATTGAAGTCCACGGGGGCGAATTCGATACCCACGAGTATCTGGACCTGAAAGTCAAGGGAGAGGATCCCTGGTTCCGGGAGGAGTACGCCCGGCTGAAAAAGGAATATATGCTGCCCTGAGGAGTTTCCCCAGGTGCACAGAAGAATAGCGCGTTACCATTTGGAAAGGAGCAGCCCTTATGGCATTGATTTACATTGTAGAGGACGACGAGAACATCCGGGAGATTGAAACAATCGCCCTGAAAAACAGCAACTATATGGTCAAGGCCTTTGGCAGAGCCTCGGAATTTTACAAGAGCCTGGATGTGCTTTTGCCGGACTTGGTGCTGCTGGATGTGATGCTGCCGGATGAAAACGGCTGCGAGATCGTCCGCCGTTTACGGTCGAATACCGCAACCAAGCGGCTCCCCGTGATTATGGTTACAGCCAAAACCTCGGAAATGGATATGGTCAAGGGCCTGGATGACGGAGCGGATGACTATATCAAAAAGCCCTTCTCCGTGATGGAGCTCCTCAGCCGGGTTAAGGCCCTGCTGCGCCGCACCCGGGAAGAGGGGGGCAAGCAGCTCCGGGTAGGGGACATTCAGCTGGATCATGACCGCCATGTGGTGCTGTCCGATGGAAAGGCCGTGGAGCTGACCTACAAGGAGTATGAGCTTCTGCGCTACCTGATGATCAATGCGGAGATGGTGCTGTCCAGAGAGTCCATTATGCGCTTTGTGTGGGGCACGGAGTTCGAGGGAGAAACCCGTACCGTGGATATGCACATTAAGACCCTGCGGCAAAAACTGGGGGCCTGCGGGCGGCAGATCGGCACGGTGCGCAATGTGGGATATGTGCTCCAGAGCACCCCGGAGGCCGGGGCATGAAGCAGAAGATCAACATCCGTCTGGCGCTGGTGGCAATGGTGGCAATGGTGCTTGCCACCATCGGCGTGACGGGAATCTACTACAATCTGTTCCAGCAGCAGGTGCGCCAGGATCTGCGGGTTACGGCGGAGATGCTCAGCGCTGCAAAGATTTTTGAAGACCCGGCGGATCTGCCCCAACTGCCTGTGGGGGATTTGCGGGTTACCTGGGTAGATGCCGACGGCAGCGTTCTCTATGATAACGAGGCAGACCCCGAAACCCTGCCTAACCATGCCGACCGCCCGGAAATCCAGATGGCTTTTTCGGAAGGCGCAGGGGAGACGGTTCGGAATTCTGACACCCTGAATATGAACACCTTCTATTATGCAAAGCTGCTGCCAGGCGGCACGGTGCTCCGGCTGGCGGCAGAGGCCAGAAGCATCAATAGCGTCTTTCTGGCGGCGGCTCCGGTGCTGGTGGTTATCATTCTGCTGATTTTCGCCGGATGCATTCTGCTGAGCCACCTGCTGACGGCGCAGCTCATTGCGCCCATTGAGGATATGGCCCAGCACCTGGACGAGCCGGGACGGCTGGTGGCCTACCGGGAGCTGGAGCCCTTTGCCCGGGAGATTCGGGCCCAGCATGAAAAAATACTCTCCGCCGCCAGAAGCCGTCAGGATTTTACCGCCAACGTATCCCACGAGCTGAAAACCCCCCTCACCGCCATTTCCGGCTATGCCGAGCTCATGGAAAACAAAATGGTGGACGAGGAGCAGTCCATTCGCTTCGCCGGGGAAATCCGCAAGAATGCAGGAAGACTGCTCAGCCTGATCAACGACATTATTCAGCTTTCGGAGTTAGACTATATGGAAACCCCCGTTCAGCCCCAGAAGGTGGAGCTCTTCTCCCTGGCACGGGAGGTATGCAGCAGCCTGCAGGTGCAGGCGGATGCCCGGCATATTCGTTTGCAGTGCTTCGGCAGGGAGACGGAGGTTACCGGCGACCGGGAGCTATTGAAGGAAATGATAGAGAACCTGGTGCAGAATGCCATCCGCTACAATCGGGAGGGGGGCTATGTCCAGGTGACGGTAAAGCAGCAGGGAAGCCCTGTCTTTATGGTGGAGGACAACGGCATCGGCATCCCCAAAGAGTCCCAGGAGCGGGTCTTCGAGCGCTTCTATCGGGTGGATAAAAGCCGCTCCAGAGAAACCGGCGGCACGGGCCTGGGCCTTGCCATCGTCAAGCACATTGCCCAGATCCACAATGCCCAGCTGAAGCTGGAATCCACCCTGGGCAAGGGTACCAAAATCACCGTGACGTTTTGAAGAAAATAGGCAATTGAGCAAAGCCGCCGCTCCGGTTTCGGAACGGCGGCTTTGTGATTGCATGGGGCAAAGCTCTCCTAAAAAATGAGGAAACATAACGGGACTCTTCTTACAAAGTAAGGAATTTTTGCGGAACGAAAGATTCTATTTGACAAATGCGCATGGTGTAAGATAGGATGGAATTATAAAAAGTGCACAAAGCAAAGGGCGTCTTCTGCCGAAAGCGGTGCATTAGAATTCCTAAGGATTGCGCAAAATTCTCAGGAAACCAAACTTGGTCTTTCCATCCCGTAATGGGAGACAATGGGCGCTTACCCGACGCCGTATAAAATTGCTCAGGAGGAATACATCATGTTGACCAAACGTCAGAACCTTTTGGAAACCATCCATGGCGGTCATCCCGATCGTTTCGTAAACCAGTATGAGGCCTTTGCCATGCAGGTGGGCAATGCCTTTGCCAGCCACAATCCCGGCCCTGCCCCCGGCGAATTGAATGTTGTCAATGCCTGGGGTGTTACCCGTTCCTGGCCTGCCGGTACACCCGGCGCTTTCCCTGTGCACACCAGCGACAAGATTGTCATCAAGGATGTAGAGGAATGGCAGAAGTATCTGAAGGTTCCTCAGGTGGTCTACAGCGCCCAGGAGTGGGAGCCCTTCATCGAGGAAGCGGAGAAGGTAGACCGCAACGAGCAGTTTGTTACCTCCTTTGTGGCCCCTGGCATTTTTGAGCAGAGCCACTACCTGATGGAAATTCAGAACTGCCTGATGGCCTTCTACGAGTATCCCGATGAGATGCACGAGATTCTGGACCGGATTACGGAGTTTGAGCTGGATCTTGCCAAGGAAATCTGCACCTACATCAAGCCCGATGCCCTGTTCCACCACGATGACTGGGGCAGCCAGCAGTCCACCTTCCTGTCCCCCGAGATGTTCCGGGAGTTCATTAAGCCCTGCTATATGAAGGTGTACGGCTACTACAAGGAGCACGGCGTGGAGCTGATTGTGCACCATTCCGATTCTTATGCAGCTACCCTGGTGCCGGATATGATCGATATGGGCATTGATATCTGGCAGGGCGTTATGACCACCAACAATATCCCGGAGCTTATCAAGCAGTACGGCGGCAAGATTTCCTTCATGGGTGGTGTGGACAGCGCTGCCATCGACTACCCCGGCTGGAAGGTTGAGGATGTGGCTAGAGAAGTTGACCGCGCCTGCCGTGAGTGCGGCAAGCTGTACTTCATCCCCGGTGCATCCCAGGGCCTGGCAATGTCCACCTTCCCCGGCGTGTACGAGGAAACCACCCGTCAGATCGACCTGGCAAGCAAGAAGTATTTCTAAAGGAAATGGGGCTGTTAGAAAACAATCTGTCATTGCGAACCAGTCCGCTTTCCTGGTGTGGCAATCCCCCGGACGTTCATACACCTTGGGAATAAAACCAGGCTGCTAACCGGAGGGCTGTCACACCGGTGACATCGGGCGACGTTTTTCTAACAGCCCCAGTTTGTCAAGGGAATATTTCACCAACAAAACTGCACCGCCCGCTTGAAGCGGGCGGTGCAGTTTTGCCGTTTTTACAGGTGCAGCACCAGCTGCAGCCGGTGATCCTGCTGCCCGCTGATGCGGTAGGCTTCTTCCACATCCGTTTCCCAGCTGTCGATGCCGCCAACACCTCGCATATTGGACGCAAAGGTGACGGTGGTGCGGCAGGGCCTGGGCAGCTCATAGACGTGCTGGGCCTGCTGCAGCTGCTGGGGCGTGTAGGGAATGGCGGAGAAGTGGAAGGGGGCATCCACCATTGCAGCGGTCAGGCTGCCGTCTCCCATTTGGAAGCGAGCCCAATGGGTATCCGTATGCCCGCCGCACTCTTGGGGTACCAGATAGTTTGCAATGTGGGGCACTTCCTCGTGAATGCCGAATCGGGCGCCTTTGTACCGGTCCGGGTAGGTTTCTCCGGACAGGCCCAGCCATTGGGTCTTGGCAATTGGCTGGGGCGTTTCAAAGCGAATGCCAAAAAGCGGCAGCTCCGGCGCTCCGGGCACCCCCCGGTAGCGGGCATCCATGGAGAGCAGGCCCTGCCGGGTTACCCGGTAGGAAAGCTGCACCGTCAGTTCCGGCATCAGATGGCATCCGAAGGTATAGCAAAGGGCAAAGGCATCGGGGGTGTTTTCCGTCACCTGGATACCGGTCACCTGCTGCCACTGGTCAATGGCTTCCCACACTGCGCTCCTCTGGGGGAAACCGCAGCCCAGGTCATTTTCCGTGGGCGCGCGCCAGAAGGCAGGCCGGGGGGCGCGCCACAGCCACTCTTTTCCCTGGCAGACCAGGGAGACAGGCCCACCCTGGAGCTTGGAGAAGAGAATTTCAAAGCTTTCGCCCCGAATGCCGTAAGCACCGTCCCCGTTGGTAAATACCAAGGGTGTTTGCTTTTGGGGGGGATCCGGAAGCTTTGCTTCCATCCGGGCACGCTGATTGGCCTCGTCCCAGCGCTTCCGTGCATCCGGGGAACTGTACCAGTAGCGTACTTCCTGCATACAGGGCTTGGGAATGCCGTCGGCAGTGACAAGACCGTTGCCCGAGAAGGCGTAGTCCGTCTGGCGCTCTCCAAAGTCGCCGCCGTAGCCCAGGGCAGCCTCCCCCCAGGGGGTCTTCTGCCAGAGGGCCTGATCCATATAGTCCCAGATAAAGCCGCCGTGGTAGCCTTCAAATTCCTCCCCCAGGGTCACATAGCTTTCCATGCCCCCCAGGGAATTGCCCATGTTGTGCATATACTCGCAGCTCAGGAAGGGCTTCTGAGGATTGTTTTCCAGATAGGCCCGTATCTGCCGGGGCGGGGCATACATCCGGCTTTCCACATCGGAGCAGTCGTTAAATTCCCGGCACCAGAACACACCCTCGTAGTGCACCACCCGGCTGGGATCCTGGGCGCGGAAAAAGTTTGCCATGTCCAGAATGTCCTGCCCGGCGTAGGATTCGTTGCCGCAGGACCAGAGGAGAATGGACACATGGTTTTTATCCCGCTGGAACATGGAGTTTGCCCGGTCTACAACGGCATCCCGCCATTGGGGCAGACTCCCTGGGATATTCCAGCTGGCGTCCACACCGATGCCGTCCTTCTGCCAGGAGCCGTGGGTTTCCAGGTTGGTTTCGTCCATCATGTATATGCCGTTTTCATCGCACAGCGTATACCATAGGCTTTGGTCGGGGTAGTGGCAGGTGCGCACAGCATTGATGTTATTTTCTTTGAAAACGGATATGGCAGCGTCCATATCCGCCTTTGTGATGCATCTGCCGGAGTGGGGATTCCATTCGTGGCGGTTGACGCCGCAGAGCATCAGCTTTTCCCCGTTGAGCAGAAGACGGCAGCCATTGCGCTCCATCCGGCGGAAGCCGATTTTGTAGGGAATGAATCCGCCGCCGGGGATTTCCAGCAGCGCTCTGTAGAGCTCCGGCTGCCCGTGCTCCCATCGCCGCACCCGGGGAAAGGTAAGCTCTTGGGTGACATAAAATTCGTCTTTCCGGGTAAGGGGCAGGACGCCTGCATAGAGGGTTCCGTCTATGGGGTGGGTCAGCGTCAGGCGGACTTTCTCCGGAGCGTTTCCGCTGAACCGAAGCCGGAGGCAGAGGCGGCCCGTTACATTGTCCTGTTCCAGCTTGGGCTGAAACCACACATCCTCCACGTCGCAGGCGGGACGTGCATAGAGGTAGACACTGCGGAAAATACCGCTGAAGCTGAAAAAGTCCTGATCTTCCAGCCAGGAGCCGGTGCTGCGCTTGTGAACTTCCGCGCACAGCCGGTTTCCTTTGGGCTTGATATAAGGGGTCAGGTCGAATTCCGAGGGGGTAAAGCTATCCACACTGTAGCCCACAAAGTGTCCGTTGAGCCATAGGTACAGGGCGGTTTCCACTCCCTGGAAGCTGATGCACACAGGTTTCCCCAGCAGCCCCGCTTCCAGGTCAAAATGGGTTACATAACTTCCAACAGGGGCGTTCTGCCAATCGATTTCCGGCGGGCGGAGGTCGGCGTGACCGTCCCAGTCGTAGAGCTTATTGATGTACTGAATCTGATCGTAGCCCTGGGTTTCGATATGTCCGGGAACGGTGATGGAATCAAAGCCGCTGTCATCGTAGTCCTCCATCCAGAAATTTCCCGGGCGGGAGGCAGGATTCCTGCTCCAACGGAATTTCCACACGCCGTCCAGGCTTTGCCGCAGGCTGGATTTTCCGGCTTCCGCCTCCTGGCCTGTGGCGTAGGTGATGTGATCGGAGTGGGCATCCAGCCGGTTTACCCGGTATACTTCCGGGGCGACCAGCCAGGTCAGTGATGGCTCCATGGGCGTTTTCTCCTTATTCCTTACCGGTTAACCGTTTGGCGGTGTGCAGCACCCGGGTGGCATTGCGCTCCAGCTGAACCCGCGTCAGCTCTCCGGAGCGCAGGGCTGCCAGACACCGGTTGTAGTCTCCCTGACAGCCGGGCATGAACAGGTCGCCGCTGGCGGCGGCAACCTTGCCGGCATTGGGCATGGGGAATCGCTTGCTGTTGTACATAATGGGGCCGCCCACCACCCAGTCGGTCATGACGATGCCCCGGAATCCAAATTCACATCGCAGGATATCCTGGGTCAGCTCCCGGCTTTCGGAGGTATGTACGCCGTTGATGAGGTTGTAGGAGGTCATAACGGCACAGGGCTGACTCTCCCGGATGCACAGGCCGAAGCCCTTCAGGTAAATTTCCCGCAGAGCTCGCTGGGAGACGCAGCTGTTGCTGTTGTAGCGATTGTATTCCTGGTTGTTGGCGGCAAAATGCTTGATGGTTACACCCCGGCCCGGGTGCTTCTGCACGCCCCGGGTGATGGCAGCCGCCATCATGCCGCTGATCAGGGGATCCTCGGAAAAGTATTCAAAATTTCGCCCGCACAGAATGTTTCTGTGGATGTTCAGGGCGGGGGCAAGCCACAGGTGTACCCCAAAGCGCTCCATTTCCGCACCCACGATGTCGCCGCAGCTTTCGGCGAAGCTCACGTTAAAGCTCTGGGCAATGGCAGTGCCGATGGGAATGGCGGTGGTATACTGGTGCTTTATTTCAGCACCCTTGGGCAGCTTTTTGGGGCGGTCCAAGGCCCAGCGCACAGGCTTGGGCAGCAGATCCAGCATGGTGGGCAGCATGGCAGAGCCAAGAGAGTGGACACCGGAGGCATCCTCGTAGTAGTCCTTGGCAAGACGCAGACCCGCAGGGCCGTCTGCCATGACAAGACTGGGAATATTCCGCAGCACCCGGGTGGTTTCTCCGGCAGAGCCTGCCACTGCAGAGCCGGAATCCCCCACAACGGAGGAGCGCTCCTTCAGACGGAAGCCGCCGATGTTCAGGTATACCAGTTCTTCATCACTGAGGGCGGTCACCCGGCTGTCCGGCAGCTGCTTAAGCTCATAGCTGACAACGTTTGTGGGCACGGCGTCGGCGGAAATATTGTAAACCGGCAGTCCCTCCGGGAAGCTCCAGTTCTTAACCGGCTTCCAGTCCGTAAAGTCCGGAGTACCCAGCTTGGGTTTTACCTGGCGGGTAACGATCTCCCGGGTCAGCCGCAGCAGTGCAATGGGCTGGGCGGAGCGGGAGCTGTCGCCGCACCGGAGGACATAGTCGCCCTTTTCCAGAATATAGGCACTGCGGCTTTCGTCAAAGCCCGCCAGGTCTGCCAGGTGGAAGCGCACCTCCATCCGGCAGCTGCCCCCGGGGGCCAATTCCCCGGTTTTGGCAAAGGCAGCCAGCTGCTGGAAGGGCTGATCCAGCGTCCCCCAGGGGCTGGTGACATACAGCTGCACCACCTGCTTGCCGGGAAATGCGCCGGTATTGCGCACCTCGGTGCTGACGCTGACCAGATCTCCGGCAACGGAGACGGCCTTGGCCTCCACGGTAAAATCCGTATATCCCAGGCCGAAGCCGAAGGGGAAGGTGGGGGTGACTCCTGCGCTGTCATAGTACCGGTAGCCCACATAGATGCCCTCCCGGTAGCGGGTATCCTCTTTTTGACCAAACTCTGCGGCAGGGCAGAAGGTATCGGGGGAGGCCCAGGTGGTAGTGAGCTTTCCGGAGGGGTAGGCGGTGCCCAGCAAAATGTCCGACAGCACTGCGCCGGTTTCGGCACCCAGCTGGGAGAGCAGAAGGATGTCCTCCACCTTATCCGCAATGGGACTCAGGTCCACGGGGCCGCCCACATTCAGCACCAGAATAAACACGGGATACAGTTCCTGCAGAGTCAGAATGTCCCGCTTTTCGCTTTCGCTCAGCAGGACATCCCCGGGGGCAACCTTGCGGTCGTTGCCCTCGCCGGAAATCCGGGAGAGGACATACACGGCGGTGTTGCAATTCTTTTCCAGGGGGATCTGATATTCGGGTTCCGGCATGGCAGCGCCCATGCCCTGAACGATCACATTGGTGTGGGCCTTCCGGGCGGCGCGGCGAATGCCTTTTAGAAATTCCTGATAGGCGTTTTCCCGCAGCGCATCATACCTGTCCAGCCAATCCTTGGTGGTGATGCGAAAACCTGCTTCTTCCAGCCCTTTCTCCACGGTGGTAAAGAACCGGGAGTTTACTTCGCCGGAGCCGGTGCCGCCCTTGACGGTGTGCCGGGCGCCGCTGCCATAGAGGGCGATATCGCCGGGGCCGGGAAGGGGCAGCTTTCCGCTGCGCTTCAAAAACAGGGTGCATTCGGCGCTGCTGCGCCGCACTTGGGCAAGATGACGTACTTCATAGTCTTCCATATTGCTTCCTCCTTTTAAACGCTGTGGCGGTTTTTTCGATCCCGCAGGTGCAGCGCCCGATCAACCAGCCAGAACAAAATCAGGGCGGCACACAAAGGGGCGACAATGGTCAGTGTGTATACAAGCATATTGGGCTGGCTCAGGGCCCGGCCCAGAATTGCCGCGGCGGGCAGGGGGCCGTAGTCTCTGGAATCTACGGCTTCCAGACGGTTGTCCCCCAAAACGTAGTATTCGCCCTCTGCCAGAGTAAGGGTATTCTGTCCTTCCGGACGGAAGGTATTTTCCCGGGAAGGCAGGTATGCCTCTTCCAGAGACACTCCGTTTACGGTTACCGTGCCGTCTTCCAAAATGGTGACCGTTTCTCCCGGCAGACCGATCACCCGCCGCAGAGAGGTTCTGGTTTCCCGCTCTCCCAGCATATCGTCCTGAGCCCGGAAAGAAATGATATCAAACCGTTCCGGGGAGAAGGAACGGGTGCACAGCAGAAAATCACTGTTTTTGTAGGTGGGTTCCATGCTCCGGCCCTGAACCCGGGAAAAGAGGAAGCCCCGGTAGAACAGCGCCAGTGCGCCAATCAAAACAAGGGCAAACAGCACCTCCACCAGCACCACTGTGGTGGCGGAGAGGGGCTTTTTTTGAGATTCCGGATGATTTGTATGGTTCATAGCAATTACCTCATTTCCCCATGACCGGGAGAATTACAGACGGATGCGCAGCGCCTTTGCCCGCAGAAGGAAGGAGAGCAGGCAGAAGACAGCCACGGACAAAATGCCGTAGAGCACAATGGCGGCAAGGTTGGGAAGCACCGGCAAAAGTGCCTTTATCCCCAGAACCGCCAGAATGGTCAGCACCATGATGCAGTTGTTGCGCAGATATTCCAGAAGGAACCCCCGGAACTCTGGGTACAGACCGTAGCTTTTTTTCATTTTCAGGAGAATCATGCAAAGAGACAGGGCTCCTGCCAGAATGGTTCCCAGAATAATGCCGTAGATCCCCAGAAACTGCACCAGCACCAGGCTCAGTACCAGATTCGCAAGGCTGACCACAACGGAATTGCGGAAGGTGGCTTTCGTGTTGCCCTTCCCAAAGAAATAGCGGTAGACAAGATCCCGGATGATGTTGTTTTCCTGGCCCAATAGATAAATACAGCTACCAATGTAAACCATCCGGGAGGCGGATGCATCGAATTTTCCGTGGAGGAACAATAGGTCAATGCCCTCCTGCCCCACGGCGAAGAAGCCGGCAATCAGCGCTGCCACCACCAGCTGGAAAAGAATGCTGTAGTCCCACAGGGCCTTTTGCCCGTCGCACTCCTCCTGCCCCTCCATTTTGGCAACGATTTTCGGGAAGGCATAGACGGTGAGATTGCCAATGACAATGGTATTTACCAGGCTCACCACCATGTTGGCATAGCTGAGGATGGTCAGCTGCCCTTCCCCCAGGGAGGCGGCGATCAGGGAATCTACCAGAGAGTGAATCCGGTATACACCGGTGGAAAACACGCAGGGCAGGAAGATGGCAAGCATCTGCCGGAAGCCCTGGGAGCGGAAGCGGAAGCTCGGTTTATAGCGAAAACCGCACTTCACGGCAATTGCCATATCGAAAACCAGGTTTATAAGCGCTGCCAGGGACAGAAACCAGAGGTAGCGCCGGATGGTCAGACCCTTGTCCAGCAGAATCAGGATAACCGCCAGACAGTTGCACAGCAGCAGGATCACCTTGGGGATATTGTAGCGGTTTGTGCACTGGTAGTAGGCAGTGGTTACGGCAAGAATGCCGCTTACCCCCTGGATGATGATGGTATAGAGCATCACATCCCCGGCAAAGGCCCGGAACGCTGCATCCCGATTGGATAGCAGAGCAATCAGCGGCTCCCGGAGCAGGTAGATAAATCCCGTGCCCCCGAATACCAGCAGATACAAAAAGGTAAGAAAGCTGTCTGTCTCCTTCCGGGGCTTTTTCTGAACGTAGGCAGGGATAATTACCGCCGTTACGCCGGAGGAAAGAAAGGAGAAGAGAAACAGAATGATGTTGTTGGAAAAATTGTAGGCGTCCATTTCCATGGAAGCGCCGAAGGCAGAGGCCGTTACCGTGGATTTCAGCAGTGCGATGCACTGGGTCGCCACGGACA
Source organism: uncultured Oscillospiraceae bacterium (assembly GCA_934589065.1). Taxonomy (GTDB): domain Bacteria; phylum Bacillota; class Clostridia; order Oscillospirales; family Oscillospiraceae; genus Faecousia. The sequence continues at coordinate 19,087 of CAKTNN010000021.1, read as the reverse complement.
GCACCAGCATCAGCAAAAGATGCCCGGTTTCAGAGTGAAGCAGCAATTTCCGTTTCAAGCCATTCCCTCGCATTGGTTTAATGGGAGACAGTGCCCGGTCGCATTTTGGGTAAAGCTCCACTTATTATGATTATACCATAATCCAGCCAGAACGCAAGAGAAAACCACGGCCCTTCCCCGGAGGTACCTCCGGATTTTCCGAAAGACCCGGTGAAAAAATGTGGTTTTTGGAAAAATCATGGTTGAATTCTTGCGTCACCCGTGATATGATATGTTTGTATCGATATGGGCGTATTACGCCCGTTGAGATATGGAAACTCAACAGACAGGAGTTTATCTTTATGGCAAATCCCCATACCATCGCCGTTGCCGGTAAAGGCGGCGTCGGCAAGACGACAACCTGCGGCATGATCATTGAGTATCTGTGCCAGCAGAAGAAAGGCCCCGTCCTGGTTGTGGACGCGGATGCCAACAGCAACCTGAACGAGGTTCTGGGCGTAGAGGCAGATATCACCCTGGGGCAGATCCGGGAAGAGATGGCCCACGCCGAGCAGACCGGCTCCATTCCTGCGGGAATGACCAAGGCCGACTATGCCGAAATGCAGTTTAACAATGCCCTCATCGAGGAAGATGACTTTGATATGCTGGTCATGGGCCGCACCCAGGGCAAGGGCTGCTACTGTTATGTAAACGGCGTGCTGAAAACCCAGGTGGACAAGTACGCAAAGAACTATGCCTACATGGTCATGGACAACGAGGCCGGACTGGAGCACGTTGCCAGAGGCACCCTGCCCCATGTAGATACTATGCTGCTGATTTCCGACTGCTCCCGCCGGGGAATCCAGGCTGTGGCAAGAATTGCGGAAATGATCGATGAAATGGGCCTGAATCCCGGTCAGATGGGCCTGATTGTCAACCGTGCGCCGGGCGGCGTTCTGGAAGACGGCGTGAAAGAGGAGATTAACCGTCACGGCCTGAAGCTTCTGGGCGTGCTGCCCCAGGATGACGGCGTGTACCGCTGCGACTGCAACGGCGAGCCCTCCGCACTGCTGCCGGAAACCTCTCCCATGAAGCAGGCGCTTTACGGCATCATGAAAGAACTGAAGCTGTAAACCAAAAGCAGACCGTTATAAACCGGATAAACGAAGCAAGGCAATTTGCTTCTTCTATCAATATACATTCAAACAAGGGGGATATTCTAATGTCTTTCGAACCTAAGAAGCAGCCCTACAGCGGCAAGATCAATGCCGTTACCCTGGGCACCGGTGACAAGGCAATTGTCATTGGCGGTCAGAATGTGCTGCCCTTCTACACCTTCGATGCACCCATCGAGAATGCACCGAAGATCGGTGTCGAAATCTCCGACCTGGCAAGCGAATGGAATGCGCCTGCCCTGAAGGAATTCTATGCCGGCTGCACCACCATGGCGGACTATGCAAAGAAAGCCGAGACCATGGAAGGCGCAGATTTCCTGTGCCTGCACTTTGAGTCTGCCGACCCCAACGGCGCAAACCGTTCCGTGGCGGACTGCGTTGCTGACGCCAAGGCTGTGGCTGAGGCAGTTGCCATGCCCATCGTGATCATGGGCTGCAAGAACATTGAAAAGGACGGCGAGCTGTTCAGCAAGATCGCCGAGGCCCTGCAGGGCAAGAACATCCTGGTTCTGTCTGCCCGCAGCGAGGACTATAAGACTGTCGGTGCTTCCGTCGCTCTGGCCTACGGTCAGAAGGTGGGCGCCGAGACCGCTGACGACATCAACCTTGCCAAGCAGCTGAACATCATGCTCAAGGGCCTGACCGTTTCTCCCGCTTCCATCGTGATGAACGTCGGTACTGCCGCTGTCGGCTATGGCTATGAGTACGTGGCTTCCACCCTGGACCGCGTGCGCCTGGCTGCTCTGGCCCAGTCCGATGCAGACCTGCAGATGCCCATCATTGCTCCCGTGTCCCCCGACACCTGGGCCGTGAAGGAATCCACTGCTTCCGAAGAAGATGAGCCCGCTTGGGGCAGCATGGAAGAGCGCGGTATCGGCATGGAAGTTGCCACTGCCGCTGCCGACCTGACCGGTGGTGCCGATGCCGTTATTATGCGCCATCCCGCCGCGGTTGCTACCATCAAGAAGTTCATTAACGAGCTCATGTAAGCGGAAGGAGGATACATATCATGGCTTTGAAAGGTCTGGACATTTTTAAGCTGTCTCCCAAGAAGAACTGTAAGGAGTGCGGCAGCCCCACCTGTATGGCATTCTGCATGAAGGTGGCTCAGGGCGCTATCGCAATCGACAAGTGCCCCTACTTCTCTGACGATGCAAAGGCAATGCTCAACGAGCAGACTGCACCCCCCATGAAGACCATTACCTTTGGTAAGGATCACAAGCTGGGCGGCGAAACCGTGCTGTTCCGTCACGAGAAGACCCTGGTTAATAAGAACCTGTACGCTGTGCCTGTTTCCACCGCTATGACCGATGCCGAAGTGGACGCCAAGCTGGCTGCCATGGCAAAGGTTGACTACGAGCGTATCGGCGAGCGTATGTACGTAGAAACCCTGTTTGTCCGCAACGAGGGCAGCGACCCCGCTGCTTATGCAAGCCTGGCTCAGAAGGCTGCCGCTACCGGCCGCGACCTGATCCTGGAGTGCTGGGATGTAGAGTGCGCCAAGGCTGCCCTGGCTGTCACCAAGGACGGCAAGCCCATTCTGGACGGCGCTACCCCCGCAAACTGGGAGGCTATGAACGAGGTTGCCAAGGAAAACGGCGTGGTGCTGGGCGTTTGGGCCGAGACTCTCTCCGACCTGTACGATACCGTTAAGAAGCTGGAAGGCGCCGGCAACAAGAACCTGGTGCTGGACGTCACCGGCAAGACCGCCAAGGAGACCCTGGCAAACGCCGTATTTGTCCGCCGCACCGCTCTGAAGGACGGCGACCGCAGCTTCGGCTATCCCTCCATCGTGAATCTGGGCAAGCTCTGCGGCGGCGATATGCACCTGGAGACTGCTTATGCAGCCATGTTCACGGAAAAGTACGCCTCCATCATTGTTCTGGACAACATGACCTATGCCCAGGCTCTGCCTCTGTACGGCCTGCGCCAGAACATCTTCACCGATCCTCAGAAGCCCATGAAGGTGGAGTCCAAGATCTATCCTCTGAACGGCGCCGACGAGAACAGCCCCTGCGCGCTGACCGTTGACTTCGCTCTGACCTACTTCCTGGTTTCCGGTGAGCTGGAGCGTTCCAACCAGCCTGTGAACCTGATCATCACCGATGCCTCCGGCATGTCCGTTCTGACTGCCTGGGCTGCCGGTAAGTTCTCCTCCACCTCCGTGAAGAAGACCTTCGCGGACCTGGACATTGAGAACAAGATCAAGAACCGCACCCTGATCATCCCCGGCAAGGTAGCCGTTATGAAGGGCGAGATCGCCGAGAAGCTCCCCGGCTGGAACGTGGTCGTCGGTCCTACCGAGGCCGTTCAGCTGCCCAAGTACATGAAGGATAAGGAATACGAGGCCGCTGCCAAGGCCGCCGCTGCCGAGGCTGCCGCCAAGGCCGCTGCCGCTCCCAAGGAAGAGGTCAAGGAGCTGTCCTTCGACGAGCTGCTGGCCACCAAGGTCCCCGCCATCGAAGTGGTGGACATGGGCGTCCAGTACAAGGGCCACAACCCCGAGTCCCAGACCTTCGTGACCATCGGCGAGCGGATCCACTGCATCTCCCCCATGATCCGCCGGGCTATGGACGAGCGGGATCCCGCTCCCATCCTGAAGCGTGCCGCCGAGCAGATCGCTGCCGGTGCCACCTACCTGGACGTGAACATCGGACCTGCCGAGAAGGACGGTCCCGAGCGTATGATGTGGGCTGTCAAGCTGCTGCAGGAGAACTTCAACAACGTGCCTCTGGCTCTGGATACCGCCAACAAGAAGGCCATCGAGGCCGGTATCAAGGTCTACAACCGGACCAACGGCAAGCCCATCGTCAACTCCGCTGATGCCGGCTCCCGTATCTCCAACATCGACCTGGCTGCCGCCAACGATGCCATCTGTATCGCCCTGTGCTCTGCCGACGGCATTGCCAAGGACAACGACGAGCGCATGAAGCACTGCCACAACATGCTGGAGCGTGGCCTGAGCCTGGGCATGGAAGCCACCGACCTGTGGTTCGACCCCCTGTTCCTGGTTGTCAAGGGCATGCAGGACAAGCAGATGGACGTGCTGAACGCCATCAAGCTCTTCGCCGACGAGGGCCTGAAGTCCACCGGCGGCCTGTCCAACAACTCCAACGGCGCACCCAAGACTCTGCGGCCCATCATGGACTCCGCTCTGGTCGCCATGGCTATGATGCAGGGCCTGACCTCCGCCATTGTCAACCCCTGCGACCTGCGGCTGATGGAAACCATCAAGTCCTGCGATATCTTCAAGAACCACGTTCTGTACTCCGACTCCTACCTGGAGCTGTAAGAGCGTACTGCGAAAACTTTTCCCGGCGGGGAGGGGTCTCCCTCCCCGCCATTTTGCTTTTTGATACCGGTGGGGACGGGAAAACGGATCGTTCCGGGGAAACCCGGGGCGGCTGCCATTTCGTCAAAGCTTTCCCTGCGCGCGTCATTCTTTCGTCATTGCGAGCCGGGCCGCACGCTGCTCATTCGTCATTGCGAGCCAGCGCGCACGCTGCTCATTCGTCATTGCGAGCCAGCGCGCACGCTGGCGTGGCAATCTCGAGCTCGGGCATACCGGGCGGCGGATGCTTTGACGGATGCGGGACGCGGACAGTTTCCCTGTGCCCACTGCTATCGCAAAAGCGATACAGAAATTTAGGAGGGAAATAACATGAGTGTATTAACCGATCTGATTTACGGTGGTTCCAATGCAGTTGCCGGCTTGACCGAAAATGCAGTGAACAATGCCATCGCCAAGTATGGCGCAGATAAGGAAATCGCCTTCCCTGATACTGCCTATTTCTTCCCCACGATTTATGCAGCTACCGGTGTGAAAGTGAAAACTCTGGGCGACCTGCCTGCTTGTGTCGGCGTCCTGAAGAGTCTGATCACCAACCAGGAGGATCTGGGTCAGGCGCTGAATGCCGGCCTTGCCACCGCCGTGGGTGCTGAAATCATCGAGGGCTTAAAGTATGTAGAGGGCACGAACCCCTACGAAAATGATTCCGGTATCGGCTTTGTGCCCGATCCCGTTATCCGTTCCCTGGGCGTGCCCCTGGTTACCGGCGATATCCCCGGCGTTGCCGTTGTGCTGGGCAAGGCAGACGATGCCGCCGACGTTGTCAAGGTGGTGAAGGATTACCAGTCCAAGGGCATTATGACCTTCCTGGTGGGCGACTGCATCGAGCAGTGCGCTGAGGGCGGCGTGAAGATGGGCCTGGAGCTCCGTGTCATTCCTCTGGGTCACGATGTCACCGCCGTTATCCATGTAGTTACCGTTGCCATCCGTGCCGCTCTGATCTTCGGCAACGTGCAGCCCGGCAACCTGGCAGAGCTCTTAAAGTACACCAAGGAGCGTGTGCCTGCATTCGTCAATACCTTCGGTGCCATTGATTCCGTGGTGGTTTCCGCCGGCGCCGGCGCCATTGCTCTGGGCTTCCCCGTGGTTGTGGATATCGACTTGGGTGAAAACCAGGTTCCCGGTGCTCTGGAATCCGTTACCGATCACAATGAGACCGTTAAGAAGTCTCTGGAGCTGCGGAACATCAAGATCAAGGTCAAGGAGTTGCCCATTCCCGTAGCTTTCGCCGCTGCTTTCGAGGGTGAAATCATCCGTAAGGCGGATATGCACAACGAAATGTGGTCTGCCAAGAATCCCACTGCAGAGCTGGTACTGATGAAGGAACTCAGCGAGGTGGAGGATCACAAGATCAACATCATCGGCAAGGACCTGGACGAGGCCAAGGATCTGGCACTCGTAACCTTCGTAGAGGTTGCCGGTAAGAAGATGCAGCCGGACTTCGAGTCCGTTATCGAGCGTAAGTTCCACGCCTGGTACAACTACATGGAGGGTGTGATGCACACCGGTCAGCGGAACCAGGTGCGTGTCCGTGTCAGCAACGCCGCCTTTGATGCCGGCCTGCGGCTGAAGGACTTCGCCGAGGTGCTGTACGTCATGATCATGGATGAGTTCGATGCCGTTGTGGATAAGTGCCAGGTTACCCTGATCACCGATCCTGTGGAGGCTGAAAAGTTCCGTGACGAGGTGGCTATGCCCCGGTACGATGCAAGAGACGACCGCCTGGCTTCCATGACCGACGAGGCTGTGGATCGCTACTACACCTGCATCCTGTGCCAGTCCTTTGCTCCCGCCCACTGCTGCGTGGTCACTCCCGAGCGTCTGGGCCTGTGCGGCGCCGTGTCCTGGCTGGATGCCAAGGCTACCAACGAGCTGAACCCCAACGGCCCCTGCCAGCCCATCTTCAAGGAAGGCTGCCTGGATGAGCGCACCGGTCGCTACGAGTCCGTCAACAAGGCTGTGGCAGAAGCAACCCACGGCGCAGTGGAAAATGTGACGCTGTACTCCCTGCTGGAGGATCCCATGACTTCCTGCGGCTGCTTCGAGTGTATCTGCGGCATTGAGCCCGTATCCAACGGCGTGATCATCGTCAACCGGGAATACAAGGGCATGACTCCTGCCGGTATGACCTTCGGCGAGCTGGCCTCCTGCACTGGCGGCGGCGTTCAGACCCCCGGCTACATGGGCCACGGCCGTCACTTCATCTCCTCCAAGAAGTTCGTGGCTGCTGAGGGCGGCATCGAGCGGATCGTCTGGATGCCCAAGGAACTGAAGGACGATGTTGCCGAGAAGCTGAACAAGACCGCTAAGGAGCTCTACGGCATTGAGAACTTCACCGATATGGTGGCTGATGAGACCGTTACCACCGATTGCGAGGAGCTGCTGAACTGGCTGACCGAGAAGGGTCACCCCGTCCTGGGCCTGGATCCTCTGATGTAATTCCAAAGGATATCTTTTCCCGGAAGCTTCGGCTTCCGGGAATTTTATTCCGGTAAAAAAGTATCGATTATACTGGACAAGCAACGGAACTTATGCTATACTGAATCTGACTATGAAGAAAGAGGGTAACGCGTATGCCAAAGGTCATATTTGATATTGAAGGCGGCAAGCCGGTCACCGCGGAGTGTAACGTAGGGGATAACCTGCTGGAGCTGGCGCGGCGCAGCAATGTTGCCATCGATGCCCCTTGCTCCGGCAACGGTTCCTGCGGCAAGTGCCGGGTGAAGCTGACTGCCGGAAGCCTGGACAGCATCCAAACCCGCCATATTTCCGATGAAGAGTATGCCGATGGCTGGCGGCTCAGCTGTTCTTCCAAGGTGGCAGGGGACTGCACCGTGTTTGTGCCGGATATCGCCTCTGCCTACCAGTCCCGAATGAAGACGGCGGATCTTTCTTCCCCCAAAGAGGTTGCCATTTTTGAAAAGGCCCAGCAGGATCTCCATGCCAGCGGCATTCATTTTACGAATCACTACCGCAGTGTGGTGCTTACCATGCAGGAGCCCAGCCTGGAGGATACCATGCCCGATAACGAGCGCCTGACCTGGGCGCTGGAGGATGCACTGGGCGTTTCCAATGTGAAAATTCCCCATACCGTTATGGTGCGGCTGGCCTCCACCCTGCGGGAAGAAAACTTCCATGTCTGCGTCAAGGGCCGGCTGGAAGAGGACAGCTTTACCTGCATGGAGATCTGCGGAGCAGAGGATACCGGCATTTACGGCTGCGCCATCGATATCGGTACCACCACCGTTACCATGGTCATGACGGATTTGCAGTCCGGAAAGATCCTGGCAAAGGGCTCCTCCGGCAACGGTCAAATTCGCTACGGCGCGGATGTGATCAACCGGATTATTGAGCAGGGCAAGCCCGGCGGCAAGAAAAAGCTCCAGGATGCCATCATCAAGGAAACCCTGACGCCCATTATGGCGGGCCTGTGCAAGTCGGCAGGCCTGAACCCCCGGAGCATTTTGCGGCTGTGCGTAGGCGCAAATACCACCATGAACCATCTGTTTGTGGGCGTGGATGCCCAGAGCGTGCGGATGGAGCCCTATATTCCCAGCTTCTTCCATTGGGACGGCCTGCTTGCCGGTGACGTAAAGCTACCTGCCAATCCCCTGGCAGAGGTGCTGATTGCCCCCAATATCGGCTCTTATGTGGGCGGCGATATTACTGCCGGTACCCTGGCCTCCGGGATCTGGGACCGGGATGAAATGAGCCTGTTTATCGACCTGGGCACCAACGGAGAAATTGTCTTTGGTAACCGGGACTTCCTTATGAGCTGCGCCTGCTCTGCGGGCCCTGCCTTTGAAGGCGGCGATATTTCCTGCGGTATGCGTGCAACGGACGGCGCCATCGAGGCCTGCACCATTGATAAAGGGACCATGGAGCCCAAGCTGACCATTGTAGGGGATGCCGGGCAAAAGGCAGTTGGTATCTGCGGCTCCGGCATCATCGATATCATTTCGGAGCTCTTCCGCTGCGGCATTATCAATGCCAAGGGCCTGTTCATCCGGGAGGGAGACCGGGTTCGCCGGGATCACCACGGCATGGGAAGATATGTTCTTGCCGAGGCCAAGGAGAGCGAAACCGAGCGGGAAATCTCCATTAACGAAGTGGATATTGACAACTTCATCCGTGCCAAGGGCGCCATTTTCTCCGCCATCGATACCCTCCTGAAGAGTGTGGATATGACGGTGGAGGGTATTGACGATGTGTATGTCGCCGGTGGCATCGGCTCCGGCATCAATATGAAGAACGCCGTGAACATCGGTATGTTCCCGGATGTGCCCATTGAAAAGTTCCATTACATCGGCAACTCCTCCCTGACCGGCGCTTATGCCATGGTGATGAGTGACGAGGCCAATGCCAAGACGGCAGAGGTGGCCTCCAATATGACCTATCTGGAGCTGAGCACCCATCCCGGGTATATGGATGCCTTTGTAGCGGCCTGCTTCATTCCCCATACCGATTCCCGGCTGTTCCCCCACAGCATTCAGGAGGCGTAAAGAATGCTGGATGGAATGCACCATGTGGCGGTGATTGCATCCGACGCAGAGAAAGCGCTGGAGTTCTATGCCGGCAAACTGGGGTTTGCGCTGGAAAGGGAGGTTTGGCGACCGGCTCAGCAGGATTATCTGCGGATGCTGCGGCTGGGAGAACTGGTGATTGAGCTGTTTGTAAAGCCGGATGCCCCGCCGAGAGTGACAGAGCCGGAGGCTATGGGACTGCGGCATTTGGCCTTCCGCGTTGCGGATATATGGGCGGCAAGAGATTGGCTGAACGCCAGAGGAATTGCGACAGAACCGATCCGGGAGGATACCGCCAACGGTGGGCACTATGTCTTTTTTCGGGATCCCGATGGCCTGCCCCTGGAATTACACGATTGAGGAAAGAAAAATGCAAGTTGAAAATCACAAGGAAGAGGTTCCCTTTGCCCACTATGAGGCTCTTTTCAAGGAATTAAATCCCCAGGAGGTTCTGGAAAGACTGCCGGAGGTCGGCTTTGACGGTCAGGCCTTTCAGGTGACGCTCCTTGGCAGAACCTTTGCCATCACCCATCCCGGCTGCGAATTTTCGGCTCTGGATGGGGGCGCGCTTCCCCCACTGCCAACCCGCACCTTTTTGCTCCGGTATCTGCTGGAAAGCAAGGATGTTCCCTTTGGGGGCAGCTGGAAAACCTTCCGGGAAATGCCCTGGGGAGAAATGTATATCAAGCCCTACACAGGCCGGGTGCTGACCCGCGCCGCCTTTTCCTTCGGAACCAGGGTAAAGGCGTTTGCCGCTGCCGCGGAAAAAATGGGCGCGGTCAAGCTGAACCACAGCGATGCCGGATTCCAGTTTGACTTTGTGGGCCCCTACCGGATGCAGATTCTGGTGTGGGAGGGGGACGATGAATTCCCGCCCAACGCCCAGGTGCTCTACTCCGATAACTTTGCCGGTGGCTTTGCTCCGGAAGATCGGGTGGTAGCAGGAGATATCCTGATTGGAACCATCAAGGCCAATATGTAAGAAAAGAACAAGCTGTCATTCCGAACCGGCTCAGGAGCTGGTATGGAATCCCCCGGATGAACGTTGAATCCGGGGGATTGCCACACCAGTGCTGCGGCACTGGTTCGCAATGACAGCTTTCTTTTTTTCAATGAAATCCGTGTTAACGGGCTGCCTTGGATGATTTCTGAACCTTCATTTCAAAATAGATGCCGAAGACCTGGAACCAGTGGCAGCCCTTTCCGGGGATGCTCTGGGCACCGAAGGCCGATGCTTTCTCCAGAACGGCGTCCAAATCCAGGCACTGGAAAGCAATGTGCTCAATCCTGCCGCAATCCGGTGCGGTCTGGGAAACCAGACGGAGTTGAATGCCGCCGTCCAGCCACAGGTTGGTAATCACCCCGGCTTCCTCCTTCTGCCGGACGACAGTCATACCGAAAACGGATTCCAGAAATTCTTTCAGGGGTGCGAGCTCCGTCACGTCAATGGAAACGTGATCGATAGGGCAGAAACTATGGGTACAGGGATTCATAGTGCCTCCTTATAGCTCGATGGTTTCCATATCCTCCGGGACGAAGACATTCCCGCGGTAGGCGGTTTTTGCCTCCTGGGTCATGCGCTCCCGGCGCTCCGGGCCATAGTCTGCCGTGTGGTAGATGACCATATTGGAAACGTTCACCTCCTGGGCAAGCTTGGCGGCATCCAGACTGGTGACGTGGCTGCGCTCGTAGGGCTTGTAAGTTTCCCGATCCTCGTACAGACAGTAGGCCTCGCTAAAGAGCCACTTGGCGTTCTTGGCATATTTTTCCGTGGCGGGCTTTACGGGCTCATCCCCGGCAAAGCACAGCTTTTCTCCCTGAGGCAGATCCAGCAGGAAGCCAAACTGCTGCATTTTTTTGGAGTCGATATCAAAAGCCGTCAGGGAGAATCCAGCCAGATTCAGCTTTTCCCCATCGGTAACTACCCGGAAGAGGATCTGCTTGTCAAAATATTTGGTCAGCTTCTTGCCCAGGATCATTTCGCAGATGGTGCGCACGTTGCTTAGGGTCTGGGCGCAGCCTGCCACGGCAAAGGTGCCGGTGTAGCCCTCTTCTTCCATAGCCGTGGCGGCGGCCCGAATGACCCAGGGCGTGCCCAGAATGTGGTCGGAATGGCTGTGGGTGACAAACATCCCGCCCAGGGAGGTGATGGGGACACCCAGCTTATCCAGCCGGATCAGTATTTCGCTGCCGCCTCCGGCATCCACCAACAGGCGGTTATCGCCGTCTTCCAGCAGAAAGCAGGTATTGTATCGCTTAAGCACCAGGGCGCAGCCCGTGCCGATAAAGGTTACGTTCATAGAGTTGTCTCCTGACTTAATTTTTCACGGTTCAGCCGGAAATCCACCGACCGCTTCAGATAGGAAAGATATTCCTCGTCCTGACACATTTCTTTGCCCGGTGCATCGGAGATTTTCGCCACAGGCCGCCCGTTGACGTATTGCAGCTTGATAACGATATTCAGGGCTTCCTCACAGGTGTCGTTGGTGACGAAGGTTCCGATGCCGAAGGATACCCGAACCTGATCTTTGAAGTGCTCGTATAGCTTCTGGGCGTGGTCAAAGTCCAGGCTGTCGCTGAACAGCAGGGTTTTGGACTTGGGATCTGCCCCGTATTTCCGAAAGTGGCGGATCATCTTTTCACCCCATTCGTAGGGGTCGCCGCTGTCGTGGCGCACTCCGGAGTAGTTATTGACCATGGAACGGTCAAAATCCAGCAGGAAGAGGTCGGTGGTGATGGTGTCGCTCAGGGCAGTGCCGTTGTCACCCCGGTATTCATCGTACCAGTCCGCCATGGCATAGTGGTTGGTGTAGGCCAGGGGAATGGAATCGATGCCCTGGTACATCTGCACGAATTCGTGGGCGTAGGTTCCAATGGGAGTCAGGTTATATTTGTAGGCCAGGTAGACATTGGAGGTTCCCACGCAGTTGTTCGTCTCCTGGGAGAGTCTGCGCACCACTTCGTCCTGCCACTGCCGGGACAGACGGCGGCGGCAGCCAAACTCGGCAAACCGGAAGGTATATTTGCCGGAATTAAAGTCCCGGATTTTCTGCTCCAGTTTTTCCCGGGCAGAGGCTTCCAGGACGGCATAGTCAAAGTGCATCCGGAAATACACCTCGTTGACAATTTCCAGCAGGTAGATTTCAAACTGCATGGCGCTGAACATGGGCCCCGTAACGGTCAGTTCCAGTTCGCCGTTCTCTTTCAGGCCGGTGTGGACGTATTCCCGGATGGGGTGCCACAGCCGCAAAAACTCCACATAGTCCCCTTTGATAAAGCGGATGGAGCGCAAATAGTCCAGCTCCTCTCTGGTAAACCGCAGGGAGCACAGATAGTCAATTTGATCGTTGATTTCCTGGAGCATTTCCGGGGTAAACACCGTGCCGGCATTGCGGCATTTGAAGAAGTATTCCCCGTTGAGGTCGGTGTGCTTGTGGAAAATCACCTGATCCATATTGAATTTATACAGGTCGGTGTCCAGCAGAGAGGTAACGATGGGTTCCAGTTTCATAGAATATCCCTCTTTTTAGATACTTTTGGTCTGCCGGTTGTCCCGGGAGGCCAGGGCCATTTCCCGCAGAAGGGGATACATGGCATGGTTTTCCTTGCTGACATAGCGCTCCCACTGGGCGCGGTCATCGGCAATCAGGAACGAGCGCATTTGAGAGGCGGAGATGGCAATGGTTTTGGGGATGTAGAGCTCTGCAATGCGCACGCCCTGCACGCTGTCGAACCAATCCAGCCGGCGGCTTTCCTTGCCGGAAACCAGCAGGTCGGGCAGGCAGCCAAACCGGGCCCGGACATTTTCCAGCACATAGTCTCCCCATGCGGCGGTGTTGCCTACGCCGATATCCGGCAGAGGGAAAATCTGCACCGCATCCCCAAAGAGATTGCGCAGCATCCGGCAGCGGATATCGTAGGGAAAGGGATTGGTGCTGGTTCCGGACTCCTGGGAGGAGCCGATAAAAATGCCAACCTGGAGGCACAAAGCAATGGCGGTGCGGATCATTTGCTCATGACCGGCGTGCACCACCTGAAACCGTCCTACCAGAATTCCCAGGGAAAAAGGCTTTTGGGGTTCCAAAGCAATTCCACCCTTCGCGCTTAATTGCATCCATTCTACCAGAAGAAGACAGCCGCGTCAAATAAAAAGAGAAGTTTTTCCAGAACCGGAGGCAGAGCCTTACCCAAAACGATTGAACCAAAAAAGAAGCCGTGAAAGGGCACCCAAAAGGGATGCGTTCTTTCACAGCTTTCAATATCACACCAGTGTTGCCGCCATAACGGCCTTGATGGTGTGCATCCGGTTTTCCGCTTCGTCAAAGACGATGGACTGGGGGCTTTCAAACACGGAGTCCGTGACCTCCATGCAGGTCAGCCCGAATTTTTCCCGCATCTGCTGACCGATGCCGGTTCCCAAATCGTGGAAGGCGGGCAGGCAGTGCATAAAGCGGCACTGGGGGCCGGCGTTGTGCATCAGGGTTTCCGTTACCCGGTAGGGAAGCAGGTCTTCAATCCGCTTTTCCCAGACCCGTTCGCTTTCTCCCATGGATACCCACACATCGGTGTAAATGACGTCGGCATTCCTGGCGGCGGCGATGGGGTCGGTGAGGAATTCCAGGGTTGCGCCGGTTTGGGCGGCGATGTCCTGGCAGATTTTCCGCAGCTCCGGATCCGGGAAATACTGCTCCGGGGCACAGGCTACAAAATGCATACCCATTTTGGCGCAGCCTACCATCAGGGAGTTGCCCATGTTAAACCGGGCATCCCCCAGAAATACCAGTTTTTTGCCTTTCAGAGAACCGAAGTGTTCCTGAATGGTCAGAAAATCCGCCAGGATCTGGGTGGGGTGGAATTCGTTGGTCAGGCCGTTCCACACGGGAACACCGGCATACTTTGCCAGAGTTTCCACCAGCTCCTGACCGTAGCCACGGTATTCGATGCCTTCGTACATCCGGCCCAGAACCCGGGCGGTATCGGCAATGCTCTCCTTTTTTCCCATCTGAGAGGATTGGGGGTCGAGATACGTGCAGTGCATTCCCAGGTCGTAGGCGGCTACCTCAAAGGCGCAGCGGGTGCGAGTACTGGTTTTTTCAAATAGCAGGGCAATGTTTTTGCCGCTGCACAGCCGGTGGGGGATGCCCGCCTTTTTCTTGGCTTTCAGGTTGGCTGCCAATTCCAGAAGGGACGCAATTTCTTCCGGGGTAAAGTCCAGCAGCTTGAGAAAGCTTTTTCCTTGCAAATCCATCATGGCGTTTCTCCTTTAGTTTTTGTGCATTCGCTTTTCAAAGTGCTCCAGCACGGCGGTGAGCACCAGTACCATGGTCAGGTAGGTGACAGCCACCAATAGCAGCGGGTTTACGGCATCGTAGGTGTTGTTCCGCACCAGATTTCCCGCCCGGGTCAGGTCTACTACGGCGACATAACCGGCAACGGAGGTTTCCTTTAGCAGGGCAATGAATTCGTTGCCGATGGCGGGGAGAATGTAGCGGATGGCCTGGGGAAAAATGATTTTTTCCATGGTTTGCAGCCGGGAAAGCCCTAAGCTCCGTCCGGCCTCCGCCTGTCCGCCGTCCACGGCGTGGATGCCGCTGCGGATGAGCTCCGCCATATATGCGCCGGAATTGATGCCGAAAGTCAGCACGGCAACGGAGGTTCCCTCGGAGAATGCGAAAATCACAAAGTAGAAAATCAGCAGCAGCACCACCACGGGAATGCCACGAATGACCTTTACGTACACGTCACACAGCCAGGCCAGAGGGGCCAGGGCAGGGCTGTCCTCGGCAAAGTATTTGGTTACGGCAATCAGCGTGCCAATGACCACGCCGATGATCAGCGCCCCCAGGGTGATGACTACGGTGTTGCCCAGACCCTCCAGCATCATGCGGTAGTAACCCGTCAGAAGGAAAGTCTCATTCAGTTTTTCCAGCCAGGCACCCATTGCGTTACCCCTTTATAGGAGAAGTAAAGGGAGCTTCGTACTTTTCAAAGATTGCGGCAATGGAGCCGTCGGCAAGCATCCCTTCCAGGACAGTATTGATTTTGGCAACGGTATCCTCACTGCCGAAGGCCATGGCAAAGGCGTAGGGCTCGGTGGTCATGGCTTCGTCCAGAATTACCAGCTGGCCGCCGCCCTGGGCATTGTAGGCCTTCACCATATCGGCGGCGGTCAGGTCGTCAATCACCCAGGCATCCACCTTGCCCTGCAAAAGGGCAGACTGGGCATCGTTGTTGGCGGCGTAGGCATTGACGGTGTAGCCGTTTTCCATGCAGAAGGTCTCTGCGGTGGTTCCCGTCTGGACGGATACGGTCTTGCCGGTCAGGTCAGCCTTGCCGGTAATGGGGCTGCCCTCTTTTACCACAATGGCCTGGGCCGCCAGACAGTAGGGCTCGGTAAAGAGCACGTTCTTCTGTCGCTTTTCCGTTACGGAGATGCCGGATACGCCCATGTCGTATTTACCGGCCTGCACACCGGGCAGCACGGAGTCGAAGTCCATCTGCCGGATTTCCAGGGTTACCCCCAGCTCCTGGCAAACCGTTTCCAGAATATCGATTTCAATGCCCCCTACCTGACCGTCACCGGACAGGGATTCAAAGGGCGGAAAGTCGGGACTGGTGGCAATTACCAGCTTGCCGGCCTTTTCCAGCTTTTTCAGGGGAGTTCCTTTGCTGCCGCAGCCTGCCATGGTCAGGGTCAGAACAACGCACAGAATAACAGCAATCCATTTTTTCATCGTCTTTTTCCTCTCTTTCCGGTGGTGTGGGATTGCAAGCCGGCGTTCCTGCCGGGGTACAATCTTCGTTTCTTACTTTGCGCCGTTTACCATGGCCTGAACCTTAATGGGCAGGCCATAGAGGTTGATAAAGCCCTCGGCATCCTTCTGGTTATAGTCGCTTTCCCCGAAGGTGGCAATCTCCTCGGAGTACAGGGAGTTGGGGCTCCATACGCCGGCATTGATCATATTGCCCTTGTAAAGCTTCAGCTTTACCGTGCCGGTAACAACCTCCTGGGTTTTGTCCACAAAGGCGGAGAGGGCTTCCCGCAGGGGGGTGAACCACTGCCCGTTGTAGACAAGCTCTGCAAAGGTGATGGCGATCTTCTGCTTTTCGTGCATGGTCATCTTATCTAGGCACAGGGTTTCCAGCACGCTGTGGGCCTTATAGAGAATGGCACCGCCGGGAGTCTCGTATACGCCTCTGCACTTCATACCCACCAGCCGGTTTTCTACGATGTCCAATAGGCCAATGCCGTTGGCGCCGCCCAGCTCGTTGAGCTTGAGAATCACGCCCTTGGGGGTCAGCTTCTCCCCGTCCACGGCGACAGGTACGCCCTTTTCAAAGTCGATGGTTACATAGGTGGGCTTGCCGGGGGCATCGATGGGGCTGACACCCAGCTCCAGGAAGCCGGGCTTCTCGTACTGGGGTTCGTTGCCCGGGTCTTCCAGATCCAGACCTTCGTGACTCAGGTGCCACAGGTTTTTATCCTTGGAGTAGTTGGTTTCCCGATTGATTTTCAGGGGGATGTTGTGGGCCTCGGCGTACTCGATTTCCTCTTCCCGGGATTTGATCGTCCACTCCCGCCAGGGGGCGATAATGGGCATATTGGGGGCGAAGTGCTTGATTGCCAGCTCAAACCGAACCTGGTCGTTGCCCTTGCCGGTGCAGCCGTGACAGATGGCATCGGCGCCCTCCTTCAGGGCAATGTCCACAAGGCCCTTGGCGATGCAGGGGCGGGCATGGCTGGTGCCCAGCAGGTATTCTTCGTACACGGCACCGGCCTTCACACAGGGCATGATGTAGTCGGCGGCGTATTCTTCCGTCAGATCCAGAACGTAGAGCTTGCTGGCGCCGGTCTGGATGGCCTTTTCCTCCAGGCCCTCCAGCTCGTCTGCCTGGCCCACATTGCCGGATACGGCGATGACTTCGCAGTTGTTGTAGTTCTCCTTCAGCCAGGGGATGATGATGGAAGTATCCAGACCGCCGGAATAGGCCAGAACCACTTTTTTGATTGCATCTTTATTCATGATCATTACCTCCGTATGATGTATATTATTCATTGATATTTCGAATAATATACACGCGATATGAAAAAGTCAAGTATAAAAATTGAAAAATGTCTCTCTATAAAAGCATTTTGTCCGTATGAATAAAACGAAAACAGAGAAATGCAAAGAAATTAGCGATTTTCACAAGAGAATTGCCGACGCGCAATGAATAGTATACTGTATATAATGAAATGAAAGCGGAATGAATATATTCACGAAAGATAAATACAGATGTCCATGAAATGCAGATTTACAGAAATGCGAAAAAATGAGGAGAACGGAAATATAAATATTTTTTTATAAATCTATAAAATAATTGTTTACTTTCCGGGAGAATGTGTGCTATACTCAGAACAATTCAGTCCATGGAATGTGGACAGACTATAGAAAGGAAGGTATATTATGAAACGTAAGCTGTCAGCGAGGGAAATTGTGGCGGTAGCCAGCCTATTGTTTGGTTTGTTCTTTGGCGCAGGCAACCTGATTTTCCCGGTACACATGGGTCAAATGGCAGGTAGAAATTCCGTAGCTGCCATTTTGGGTTTTGCCGTTACGGCGGTCGGCCTTCCTTTGATGGCGATTTCCGCCATGGCGCTGTCCCACAGTGAGAGCCTTGCCCAGCTGGCAGGGCGGGTTGGCAAGGGCTACGGCGTGTTCTTCACGTGCCTGCTGTATCTGACTATCGGCCCCTGCTTTGCCATTCCCAGATGTGCCACGACCTCCTTTACCGTGGGCATTGCACCCCTGGTAGCAGAAAGCCGGGAGAATCTTTGGCTGCTGCTGTTTTCGCTGGTGTTTTTTGCCCTGGTGCTCTATTACTCCCTGCGTCCCAGCGGGATTCTGACCTACGTGGGCAAGGTCATCAACCCGGTGTTTTTGGCATTTTTGTTTCTGATGATCATTGTCTCCCTGGTAAACCCCATGGCAAAGCTTTCGGATTTGCCCCCGGAGGGCGCTTATGAAACCAAGAGCTTTATCACCGGTTTCCTGGAGGGCTACAACACCATGGATATTCTGGCGGCTCTGGCCTTCGGAATCACCATCGTCCAGGTGATTAAGGAGCTGGGGGTCGAGAAGGCGGAGGACGTGGCGGTGAACACCTATCGGGCCGGTATTTTCAGCAGCCTCCTGATGGCGCTGATTTATGCCCTCATCACCATCATGGGCGCGACCAGCCGGGGGGTGTACGCCACCAGTGAAAACGGCGGCGTTGCTCTGACACAGATCGCCAACCATTATTTCGGCTCTTTCGGTCAGATCATTCTGGCGGCAACGGTTACCCTGGCCTGCCTGAAAACCTCCATCGGCCTGGTCACCTCCTGCGCCGAAACTTTCAGTTTGCTGTTCCCAAAGGTGAGCTATAAGACCTGGACCGTGATCTTCAGCCTGTTCCCCCTGGTGGTTTCCAACCTGGGACTGACCCAGATCATCCGGGTATCTCTGCCGGTGCTGATGTTCCTGTACCCCTTGGCAATCACCCTGATTCTGCTGACTCTGGGCGGAAAGCTCTTTGGCAATGACCGCCGGGTGTATGTCAGCGTCACTGCCCTTACCCTGGTTTCCGCAGTGCTGGATCTATGCAATGCGCTGCCTGAGGCGGCGCAGCAGGCTCTGGGCCTGGGCGGCCTGTTGGGTTGGGTGCACAGCAATGTGCCGCTTTTCAGCCTGGGCCTTGGCTGGATCCTTCCTGCTGCCGTGGGCCTCGTTATCGGCCTGATTCTCAGAGCGGTGCGGAAATAAAAGAAAAAGGGACACCTGCAAGAATCGAAAAGTGCATAACCAGACGAACTGTCATTGGAAGCCGGTGTGAATGCCGGCTTTCCAATGACAGTTTTTTTACTGTTTAGCCTTATATGCTTCCCCCCATGCCCACATGGAATCCAGAATGGGCTTCAGGCTCTTGCCGAGTTCCGTCAGCGAATACTCCACTCTCGGCGGCACTTCGGCGTAGACCTCACGGTGAACAAGCCCGTTTTCCTCCATTGCCCGGAGCTGGGCGGTCAAGACCTTCTGAGA
>CAKTNN010000020.1 GCA_934589065.1 uncultured Oscillospiraceae bacterium | reverse complement strand
GTGGTGGATCCCAAGACCGGCGAGCTGCTGCACTCCAAGGACGTTATGATGATGCCCGAGGATGCCGCCAAGTTCGAGGCCCACGGCATTGACAGGATTTATATCCGCACCATCCTGGGCTGCCGCGCCCGGAACGGCGTCTGCGCCAAGTGCTACGGCATGAACCTGGCTACTTCCAAGGAAGTGGATCTGGGCGAAGCGGTCGGCATTATCGCAGCCCAGTCCATCGGTGAGCCCGGTACTCAGCTGACCATGCGTACCTTCCACTCCGGCGGCGTTGCAGGTGACGATATCACCCAGGGTCTTCCCAGAGTTGAAGAACTGTTCGAGGCCCGCCGTCCCAAGAAGATGGCGCAGATCTCCGAAATCACCGGTGTCGTGAACATTGATGATTCCCACCGCACCGCCCTGCGTAACATCACCGTTACCGCAGACGACGGCGAGGTGAAGGTCTACCAGGTACCCTACTCCGTGGGCCTGAAAGTTACCCACGGCAAGGTGGTGCAGAAGGGCGAGCCCATCACCGACGGCGCGCTGTATCCTCAGGACGTGCTGCGTATTTCCGGCGTAGAGGCGGTTCAGGATTACCTGGTGCAGTCTGTTCAGGCTGTGTACCGTCAGCAGGGCGTTGAAATCAACGATAAGCACATCGAGGTTATCATCCGTCAGATGATGCGTACCACCCGGGTGGAGGATCCCGGCGATACCAACCTGCTGGTTGGCGCCGTTGTGGATAATTTCGAGTTTGAGGACGCCAATGCTGCCGTCCAGGCCCGCATTGATGCAGGCGAGACGGAGCTGCGTCTGGCAACCGGTTCTGTGGTGCTGCTGGGTATCACCAAGGCATCTCTGGCAACCGACTCCTTCCTGTCCGCCGCATCCTTCCAGGAGACCACCAAGGTTCTGACCGATGCCGCCATCAAGGGCAAGGTTGACCATCTGGTTGGCTTGAAGGAGAACGTCATCATCGGTAAGCTGATCCCCGCCGGTTCCGGCCTGATGGCCTACCGGGATTACGAGCCGGGCATTACGCCTCCCGCCCGTATGCCGGAGGAGCAGGAAGCCGCTGCAATCGAAGGCGAATAAGTAACCCGATAAGGGGCTGTCCGCAGGACGGCCCCTTTTTTGCGTTTCCGGGGAAAATATGCAAACAAGTGCAGACATTTGATATCATTTGATAACAATTGAAAACACTTGAAAACAAAAGCAGGTATAGTGTAAGTGTAAGTAAGAGTGTAAGTGTAAGAAAAAGGGATAATAAAAATAAGAATAAAAATATATATGTGAATAAGCCGGGCCGTGACCGTGTAAGCAGACCTGTAAACAGAAGGGAAAGGGTTCGGTAAGGGTAAGTAGGCAGCCCTGGTTTTCCACAGTTTCGGACAAAGACTGTGGAAGAGCTGTTTACACAAAAATGCGGATAGAAATTTACCACCATATTTTGAAGAAATGCGATAGCTAGATTTGCATAGTTGCGAAAACATAGATTTGTTTAAAAATCCTACAAGACCCTGCGTAAAAATAAGGAAGTATGCTATACAAAAACCTTTTGCTTTTTCCGTAATTTTTTGCAATTCCTATTGACAATGTACCGGAAAAATGCTATTCTTCTATCGGTAGCAAAATACCGAATGAAAGCGTGCGGAGAGTCACCCCAACGGCGACCCGCATAAGTCCTGTATGCACCTGAGCCATTCCAACGGCAGGGTGCCGATTACACAATACAAGGAGACTGATAACTATGGCATTCAAATCTGACATCGAAATCGCACAGGAAACCGTCATGCAGCCCGTTACCGAGGTGGCAAAAACCGCCGGTGTGGACGAAAAGTATCTGGAGCAGTACGGCAAGTACAAGGCCAAGGTTGACTACCGGATTCTGAAGGACATGGCTGACAAGCCCAATGGCAAGCTGGTTCTGGTTACCGCCATCAACCCCACTCCTGCCGGTGAAGGCAAGACCACTACCACCGTTGGTCTGGCAGACGGTATGCGCAAGCTGGGCAAGAACGTTCTGGTTGCCCTGCGTGAGCCTTCCCTGGGCCCTGTGTTCGGCGTTAAGGGCGGCGCTGCTGGCGGCGGCTACGCTCAGGTCGTCCCCATGGAGGATATCAACCTGCACTTTACCGGTGACTTCCATGCTATCGGCGCAGCAAATAACCTGCTGGCTGCTATGCTGGATAACCACATCTATCAGGGCAATGCTCTGAACATCGACCCCCGCCAGATCGTATGGCGCCGCTGCGTGGATATGAATGACCGTCAGCTCCGTTTCGTTGTAGATGGCCTGGGCGGCAAGACCAACGGTATGCCCCGTGAGGATGGCTACGATATCACCGTTGCTTCCGAAGTAATGGCTGTTCTGTGCCTGGCTTCCGACATCAACGACCTGAAGGCCCGCCTGGCTCGCCTGGTGGTTGCTTACACCCGGGACGGCAAGCCTGTCACCGCCGGTGACCTGAATGCCCAGGGCGCTATGGCTGCTCTGCTGAAGGATGCGCTGAAGCCCAACCTGGTGCAGACCCTGGAGCACACCCCCGCATTTGTACATGGCGGCCCCTTTGCAAACATTGCCCATGGCTGCAACTCCGTCACCGCAACCAAGATCGCTCTGAAGCTGTCTGACTACACCATCACCGAGGCCGGCTTCGGCGCTGACCTGGGCGCTGAGAAGTTCCTGGATATCAAGTGCCGTATGGCTGGCCTGAAGCCCAGCTGTGTGGTTCTGGTTGCCACCGTAAGAGCCCTTAAGTACAATGGCGGCGTTCCCAAGGCCGAGACCGGCGTTGAGAACCTGGAGGCTCTGGAGAAGGGCCTGCCCAACCTGCTGCGCCATGTGGAGAACATCACCAAGGTCTACAAGCTGCCCTGCGTGGTTGCCATCAACCGCTTCCCCCAGGATACCGAGGCCGAGCTCAAGCTGGTTGAGGAGAAGTGCAAGGCTCTGGGCGTCAACGTTGCTCTGTCCGAAGTTTGGGGCAAGGGCGGCGAAGGCGGCATCGAGCTGGGCAAGGAAGTTATCCGTCTGTGCGAACAGCCCAATGACTTCACCTTCAGCTACGATGTAGACGCTCCCATCAAGGACAAGATCGAGGCCATCGTAAAGAAGATTTACCACGGCGACGGCGTGACCTTTACCGCCAATGCCGAGAAGCAGATCAAGACCCTCACCGAGCTGGGCTACGACAAGATGCCGATCTGCATGGCAAAGACCCAGTATTCCTTCACCGATGACCAGACCAAGCTGGGCGCTCCCACCGGCTTCACCATTACCGTGCGCAATGTTAAGGTTTCCGCCGGTGCAGGCTTCCTGGTTGCTCTGACCGGTGAAATCATGACCATGCCCGGCCTGCCCAAGGTTCCTGCCGCAGAGCGGATCGATGTGGACGAGGACGGCAAGATCTCCGGCCTGTTCTAAGTTTGGAAAACTCTGAAAAAATCGTCTGCGGGTGTGCGTGGATCTTTTGCCCCCACTCCGCAGAACGGTAAGCTCGAAATACACAAAGTATTCCTTCGCTTCCCGTTCTTTGATTGGTGACAAAATCTCACCCGCACACCTCTTGCCGATTTGTTCCAGAGCTTTCCCTGGGGAAATACCTACTAAGAATATCCTTTTGGATGATTTAGCACCTGAGCGCAGGCGGCCTCCGCCGTCTGCGCTTTTCCATTATGATTAAGGAGCGTAGAATAACATGGATATGACTATGGAATCCTGCCGCAAGTTTGTGGAAGTCCTGGCCTCCGATGCCCCTGCCCCCGGCGGCGGCGGCGCGGCTGCCCTGGTGGGTGCCATCGGCACGGCACTGGGCAATATGGTTGGCTCTCTGACTGTGGGCAAGAAGAAGTATGCCGATGTGCAGGAGGAGATCCTGGAGCTGAAAGCAAAGTGCGATGCCCTGCAGAAGGAGCTGCTGGATCAGGTAGAGGCCGACGACAAGGGTTTTGTCCCCCTGGCAAAGGCCTACGGCATTCCCAAGGACGATCCCAACCGGGACGCCGTTCTGGAGAGCGCCACCGTCACCGCCTGCGCCGTGCCCATGCACATTATGGAGCTGAGCTGCCAGGCCATTGAATATGTTTCCGTGTTTGCCGCCAAGGGCAGCCGCCTGGCTGTATCCGATGCAGGCTGCGCCGCCGTGTGCTGCAAGGCCGCTCTGCAGGCTGCATCCCTGAATGTGTTCATCAATACCAAGAGCCTGAAAAACCGGGAAACAGCCGAGGAGATGAACGCAAAGGCCAACGGAATGCTCAGCAAGTACGTTCCCATGGCAGACGAGATTTTCAACAGTGTCAAGGCGCTGTTCGGTCAATAATCAGGATTAGAAACACGTAATTGGAGGAATTGTAATTATGGCAAAGCTGCTGCTGGGCAAGGAAGTTACCGATGCCCTGAATGCAAATCTGCAAGCCCGTACCGCTGCCCTGCGGGAAAAGGGCGTTGTCCCTACCCTGGGCATTATCCGCGTGGGCGCAAACCCCAGTGATCTGAGCTATGAAAAGGGCGCATTGAAGCGCGCCGAGCTGGTGGGCGTTGAAGTTAAGAAGTTTGAGCTGCCGGAGGACGCCACCAAGGAGCAGGTCCTGGCTGCAATCGACCAGGTCAATGCCGACGAGAGCATCCACGGCGTGCTGATGTTCCGGCCTCTGCCCAAGCACCTGAAGGCCGACCAGAACGAGATCTGCAACCGGCTGGATCCCAAGAAGGACGTGGACTGCATGACCCATATGTCCAATGCCGGTGTATTCGAGGGCCTGGATCTGGGCTACGCTCCCTGCACCCCCGCTGCCTGTATGGAAATTCTGGATTACTACGGCATTGATTGCAAGGGCAAGAACGCCGTGGTCATCGGCCGCAGCCTGGTGGTGGGCAAGCCCGCTGCCATGATGCTCATGGGCAAGAATGCCACCGTTACCGTGTGCCACACCAAGACCGTGAACACCGCTGAAATTTGCAGAAATGCCGATATCATCGTGTCCGCAGCCGGTGTGCTGAACTCTCTGACTAAGGACTATGTCCGCCCCGGTCAGGTGGTCATCGATGTTTCCATCAACTGGGATGCCAACAAGCCCAATGCCAAGGGCGGCCTGGGCGGCATTGCCGGTGATGCCAAATTCGACGAGGTTGAACCCATTGTGGATGCCATTACTCCCGTCCCCGGCGGCGTTGGCAGCGTAACCACCTCCGTACTGATGAAGCACGTTGTGGAAGCTGCCGAGAAGCGGCTGTAAGAAAAGAGGCGTTACAGCGCGATGAATCTTTTCACAATGGCGGAGGCTGCCAACAATTATTCCACTGCCGGTGCGGGCAAGACCAAGCTGCCCGCTGCCAAAATGCTGCTGCTGGGGATTCTGGCGGGCTTCCTTATTGGCGTTCCCTCTGTGGTGACCAATATGGCGACCTATACGGTTGTGGGGAACTCCACCGTCCGTCTGATTTCCGGAATTATGTTTGCCTTCGGCCTGGGCACGGTGATTCTCACCGGTGCAGAGCTGTTTACCGGAAACACGCTGATTTTCATCTCCGTGCTGGATAAAAAGGCCACTGTTGCCGGAATGCTTCGCAACTGGGTCGTGGTTTACATCGGCAATTTTCTGGGCTCTATGTTCCTGAGCTTTGTCTGTGCCCGGTTTGGCTGGCTGAATGCCGCCAACGGGGACACCGCCAATGCGTTGGCAATTGCCTCTATGAAGGTTGCCCAGGGCAAGATGACCATGCCCTTCCAGAATGCGTTCTTTATGGGCGTGCTGTGCAATATTCTGGTGACTCTGGGTGTGCTGATGAGCCTTGCCGGAAAGGATGGAGCCAGCCGTGTGCTGGGGGCCTGGATTCCCGTGTGCTTCTTCGTCACCTGCGGCTTCAACCACTCCATTGCGGATATGACCTACTGTATGCTGGGGCTCTTTGCCAAGCAGTTTTACGCCGAGGGTGCATCCTTCCAGGCGCTGAGCTGGGGCCGCTACTTTGCGGGCAATATGCTCCCTGTGACTCTGGGCAATATCGTTGGCGGCTGCTCCGTTGCGCTGCTGATGTGGTACTGCTACGTCCGCAAGCCCAAGGCATAGAATGATTTTTTCTGGGGGCTGTTAAAAACGCGTCATTGGGAACCGGAACCGGTAAGTTCGGAGCGGTTCTTTTGAAAGTGCGTTTTTAGCAGCCCTTTTTGTATTCCGGGCATTTCGGAATCTATCTTCTACATTCAGGGGGGAAGCAAATGAAAAAAATAAAAGAATTACCGGAGAGCAGTTTTTTAAAGCTGTTTGTGTTCCTCTTTGCCTGTGCATTCCTTTTGGCTGCGTTCATTGCTCCGGATCGGGGCAGTATGCTCTGGGGGCTGGGGCAGATTTTAAGTCAGCCCTGCAAGGTCCCCACCAACTATTTTTCCGTGGGCGGCTACGCAGGTACCTTACTGAATATGAGCCTGGTGGGCTTTTTGAGCCTGGGGCTCTATGGGGTATTTGGGGCGGAAATGAATGCCGTTGCCACGTTGGCGGTGATCCTCACCACGGGGTTTGGCTCCTGGGGTATTAACATTCTGAATATCTGGCCCACGATCCTGGGGGCAATGCTCTTCTGCTGGGTAAAAAAGCGGCCTTTAAAGACCTGCGTCACCGCTATGCTCTTTACCACGGGCATTGCGCCCCTGATTTCCGAGCTGCTGGTGCGGTATCCGGCGGAAAGCATTATGGGCTTCAATCTCCCCGGCGGGGTGCTGGCGGCGGCGGTGGGCATGGTAGTCGGCTTTTTGGTGCCGGAGGGGCTGGATCATTCGCCCGTTGTGCACAAGGGCTTCGATCTCTACAGCGCCGCCCTGCCCGTGGGCATGATTGCCTTTTTGATGCAGGCAATCTTCTTCAAGACCCTGGGAGTAGACCTGCCGGATGCGCCGGATACGGCAACCTTGGCTGTGGAATCCCGGAGCTTTGCCAATATTTTCTGCATGACCCTATACGGCCTTGCCATTGCGGCGGCCCTGGCCCTGGGATGCACGCCCAAAAAGTATTGGGCCTTTGTTTCCTCCGGCAAACAGGTGGCAAGCGTCAGCGGGACGTTTGGCAATGATGTGTTCCTGATGAATTTCGGCGTATTCGGCCTGTTCATCCTGGGCTACTACAATCTGGTGGAGGCGAGCTTCAATGGTGTCACCTTCGGCGTGATGTTCTGTATGCTCTCCACCTGCAATTCCGGCTCTCACCCCCTCAATACCTGGCCCATGCTCCTGGGCTACATTCTGGGCGCCGGCGTATTCGAGTGGCTTGCCGGGCCTGTGGGCGGCGCATACGTCCATTTCATCGATTCCCAGAGCATTCTGGTGGGTGCGTGCTATTCCAACGGTCTGTCTCCCGTGGTGAATAAGTACGGCTGGGGCGTGGGAATCGTCCTGGGCTTGTGCCATTTCCTGCTGGTCACCTCCGTGCCGATGCTCCACGGCGGCTTCTGCCTGTACAATGGCGGCTTTACCGCAGCGCTCATCTGCCTGCTGTTTATGCCCACCGTGGAATCCCTGGTTCCCACCAAGGAGGAACGGGCAGCGAAAAAGCAGAAGAAATAATCCAGGGGGCTGTTGCAAAATAGGCCTGTATGGGTCAAAACGCTAAAAAAGATGTCATTGTGAACCAGGAAAGCGGACTGGTTCACAATGACAGTGTTCTATTTGGGCGCTTTTCTATTTTGCAACAGTTTCTTTTTGCTGACTATTAAGATTTTCTAAAGATTCCTTTTCCTCTCTTGACGGGCAGGGCGCGGGGTGCTATAGTGGCTGTATTAGTACAGTTCATACGCCATATACCCTCTGATTATTCCGTTTCTGCCCGGAAATACGGGGCATTTTTCCATAATCGGAGGGCTTCAGAAAAGGAGGGACGCTATGCTGCACTTGGATTACCGGGACATTCGTCCCATTTATGCCCAGATAACCGATGGGATTTGTCAACAGATTTCCGCTGGGGTGCTCCAAAAGGGAGATAAGCTCCCCAGCGTGCGGGAGCTGGCGGTGGAATTATCCATCAATCCCAATACCATCCAGCGGGCCTACCGGCAGCTGGAAATGGAAGGCTGGATTGCCACCGTTCCCGGCAAGGGCTGCTTTGTCTGCGGAGAGCCTATGCTGGACCCCCGGGAGGAACTGAGGCTGCTGAATCAGTTTGAGAATGCGGCGAAGAAGCTGATGGGCATGGGCTACACCGCCCAGGAATTGATACAAAAACTGACGGAGGAAGACAGCCATGCTGGAAATGAATGATGTGACCAAAACCTTCGGTTCGTTTAAGGCGCTGGACGGCCTGACCCTAAAAGTGCCCAAGGGGGCGATTTACGGCCTGGTGGGCCCCAACGGCGCGGGCAAGACCACTGCCATCCGTCATTTGACCGGGGTGTACCGGGCGGACAGCGGCACGGTGACCCTGGATGGGCAGCCCATTGATGAAAACCTGGTGGTAAAGGAAAAAATCTGCTGCGTGGCAGACGAGCCCTTCTATTTTCCGGGGGCAAGTCTCAATGAAATGCGGGCCTACTACGCCGGTATTTATCCCAAGTTTGATTCCCAGCGGTTTAAAGAATTGCAGGATGTTTTCGGCCTGTCGGTAAAAAGCCCCATTCGGCGGTTCAGCAAGGGAATGCAAAAGCAGGCGGCCTTCCACCTGGCCCTGAGCACCCGCGCCCAATACCTGATTCTGGATGAGCCGGTGGACGGCCTGGACCCCGTGATGCGGCGGCAGGTATGGAGCCTGATTCTGGATGATGTGGCCCGGTTCGGCACCACAGTGCTGGTGTCCTCCCACAACCTGCGGGAATTAGAGGATATCTGTGACCACGTGGGCATTATGAAGGCCGGAAGAATGCTGGTGGAGCGGAGCCTTGCGGATATGCAGGGCAGCACCGTGAAGCTGCAAATGGTAGGGGATGCTCCGGCGGAACTGGAAATCCTGCACAAGACCACCTCCGGCAGACTCAATACCTTCATCGTCCGGGGAACCATGGCTCGGGTACAGGCTGCGGTGGAACGGCTGAATCCGGCATACTTCGATATCCTGCCCCTGTCTCTGGAAGAGATTTTTATTTACGAACTGGGAGGTACGGAACATGAAGATCAAGGTCTCCTTTTGTAACAAAACGGTGTTAAAAACGGATATCACCCGCTATGCGCCCCTGTGGAGCAGCTATACCCTGGTTCTGGCGGTGGCGGTGCTGATGTTCCTGTCCCGGCCCGGAGCAACGCCGGACGAGACCTCCGGACGCATGGTGAATATGTTCGCCCGCCGGGCAAATCAGATGGTGGCAGCCAACGGGATCTATGCCATGCTGGTGGTGCAGGCCCTGTGGGGGGATCTGCTCACCCCCCGGCTGTGCAATTCTCTGCACGCCATGCCCGTAACCCGGGATGGCTTTTTTGGGGCGCACCTGACGGCGGGGCTGCTGTTTGGCCTGATTCCCAATGCGCTGGTATTTCTGCCGGCGGCACTTCTGGTGGGCACCCCTGCGGCAGCCGCATCCCTTATGACTATGGCGGCGGCAGATCTGCAGTATATCTTCTATCTGGGCGCTGCCCTGGTGGCGGTACAGCTGGCAGGCAACCGGGTGGGCATGGTGCTGATTTACGGCATCCTGAATTTTGCCATGGTGCTGGTGTACTGGTTCTGCGCCAAGGTCTTTACCCCTCTCATTTATGGCATGGAATCCGAGATGGCCTGGGTGGCAAAGAGCTGCCCCACCGTTGCCATGTATCAGGGCAGCTATTTTTCGGCTCTGAGCTATTCCGATTCCTTCCCGCCCTACACCTATCATTTTCAGGGGATCGAAGCGGGGGATGCCTGGGGCAAGACCGGGGTGTGCGCCGGTATCGGCGTTGTCTGCATGGGAATTTCCCAGATGCTCTACCGGAAGCGGAAGCTGGAAAGCGCCGGAGATCTGGTTGCCTACGAGATACTCTCTCCCGTGTTTCTGACGCTGTATACCCTGTCCGTGGCGGGGCTATTGCACCTTGCTGTGAAGCAGCTGGCCTCCGGCAGCGTTTCGGAGTATTTCTTCCTGCCCCTGGGGCTTTTGGTTGGCTACATAACGGGGCTGATGCTCCTGCGGCGCACCAGCCGGATTTTCCGCAAGCGTCTGCTGATTCCCTTGGCGGGGATTCTGGGCGTGTGCTTTTTGACCCTGGTGTTTATTTACACGGATGTCTTCGGCATTATCCGCTACGTGCCGGAAGCGGAGGATGTGGAAAGCATAAGCATTTTGCCCCTGTCCGGCAACTCGAATATGGAAACCGGCCTGTGCCTGACGGAAAAGGGAGATATTCAGGCGGTGATCGACTACCATCAGGCGGAGCTGACCGATTGGCAGAGGCAGGTGGAGAATGCCCTGCGGCAGACAAGCGACTGCTGGCGCCCCGGTTCTTACTACAATGTGCGGCTGGAATACCGCCTGAATAGCGGCAGGCGGATCGTGCGCCGGTATGCCCTGCACCGCACCAACGCCGCCTTTGGAGAATTCCGTATGATTCTTTCCCGTCCGGAGCTGACCTTCGGTATGCCTGCGGAAGAGCTGCGAAAGGGCCTGAACCAGACGGTGCAGATTTGCTACTACAATTACAGCGAAAATGGGCAGCGCTACTACGACAGCGCCGACGGCCTGGCGGATGCCATGCTGAAGGACTGCGCCGAGGGAACCATGCTGAATTTCAGCTTCCAGGAGGGTCAAATGGAAAATTGGGACAATACCTCCGGGAATCTGGATGTTTACCAGGATAACGACGGCTTCTGTTTCTGGACGCGGGTTTTCTCGGACTGCCGCCATACCCTCAAGTGGCTGAACAGCAACCCCTACACAAATAGCAATCACTGATTCTTAGCCCCCGCGTCGGTAAAACGGCGCGGGGGCTGCTGCTTGCAAGTGTCATTCCGAGGCAGTGACACCTTTTCCGTCATTCCGAGGCAGTGACCGATGTCACTGCCGTGGGAATCTTCTCCTTGCACCGGCTGCTCGGGTTGAACGATGGAAGATTGCCACACCAGCGTGCGCGCTGGTTCGCAATGACAATGTATAGTCTGCGGCGCTGGTTCGCAATGACGATGGGCAGAGATGCCCCGGTTATCTCCGCTCCTTTCTTTTTCGTGACTTTCTGCGGGAAATATGCTACAATAGTCACAGTAATTTCAGGAGGGACTGCTTATGTCCAGAAGGCCGAAGGTTTTGCATATTCTCAGCGATGTGTTTTTCAGCGGGGCGGAAAATATGGTCTGCCAGATCGTGGAAATGTTCCGGGGGGAGATCGATATGGTCTACGCCTCTCCGGATGGGCCCATCCGGGAGGCGCTGGCAGCGCGGAATGTGACCTTTTTCCCCCTGAAGGCCGTCACCCCCGGGGAAATCCGCCGGGCGATTTCTGCCGTGCAGCCGGATATCGTCCATGCCCACGATATGAAGGCCTCCGTGGCTGCCGCCGCGGCCTGCGGGGGCGTGCCGTTGATTTCCCACATCCATAACAATGGCTTTGATTCCCGGAAGATCACCCCAAAGACACTGCTTTATCATATCGCCTCTAAAAAAATCCGGCACATCTTCTGGGTTTCTCCCTCCGCTATGGAAAGCTACCGCTTTTATGGGAGCGTCCGGCAGAAGAGCAGCGTCCTGCGGAATGTGATTGCCCCCCAGACCCTGGTTCAAAAGGCACAGCAGGCCCAGCTGCAGGATAACTACGATATCCTATTTTTGGGCCGGATGTCCGAGCCTAAGAATCCGCTGCGCCTGGTGCAGGTGCTAAACCGGGTATATGCCAAGAAAAGCGACCTGAATGCCGCCATTGTGGGCAAGGGGGATATGCAGGAGCAGGTGAAGCAGGCCATTTTGGACAGCCCTGCCCGGGAGCATATCCAAATGCTTGGCTACCAGGAAAACGCCTACGGTCTGCTGAAACGGGCAAAGCTGATGATTATGACCTCCCTCTGGGAGGGCACGCCCATGTGCGCGCTGGAAGCCATGGCTTTGGGCGTGCCCATTGTCTCCACGCCGGTGGACGGGCTGTGCGACCTGGTGGAGCCGGGCGTTACCGGCTTTTTGGAGAAGGAGGACGAGGGCCTGGCCCGGCGCTGCCTGGAAATCCTGGAAAGCCCGGCCCTGCGGGAGACCCTCAGTAAAAATACCCTGGAAAAGGCCCGGGCGCTTTTGAATCTGGAAACCTACAAGCAGCAGCTTCGGCTTGCCTACGGGTTTAAGGAGGAAACGGAATGAAAATCATGCAGCTTATCCCCAGCTTTGAAATGGGGGGCGCAGAAACCATGTGCGAGGGGCTGTGCAAGCAGCTGACGAAAATGGGCCACCGGGTGGTTACGGTGAGCCTTTCTTCCAGCCGTACCGTCATTACCCGCCGCCTGGAAGAGGCCGGGGTGACGGTAGCATACCTGGATAAGGGCCCCGGAATGGACTTGAGCTGCGTTCGGCGGCTGAAAAAGCTGATTGTGGAGGAAGAGCCCCAGGTGATCCATACCCACCTCCACGCCTTAAAGTATGCGGCGCTGACCTTTCCTCAGGTGCCCATCATCCATACCGTGCACAACGAGGCCGCCAAGGAGGTTGCGCCGGTGGATCAGAAAATTGCAAAGTATCTGTTTACCCACGGCAAGGCCCTGCCGGTGGCCCTCAGCAGCCGGATTCAGGAATCGGTGTCGGCACTTTACGGTCTGCCCCCGAAGGCGGTTCCCGTGGTGCACAACGGAATTGATCTGTCCCGGTGCATGGAAAAGACGGAGTACGCCCTGCACTACCCCATGCGGCTGATTCATGTGGGCAGATTTTATCCCCAGAAAAACCACGATGCCATTCTGGAGGCCCTGGCGATTCTCAAAAAACGGGGCATCCGGGCTCAGGTGAGCTTCTTTGGAGACGGCCCCCGGATGGGGGAAATCCAGGCCAAGGCCGAGAAAATGGAGCTTGGCAAGCTTGTGAGCTTTGAAGGGGTATGCGACAATGTGTTCCCCCACCTGAGCCACGGGGATGCCTTTATTCTCCCCTCCAAGTGGGAGGGAAGCCCCATGACGGTGATCGAAGCCATGGGCACGGGCCTGCCGGTGGTCGCCTCCGATGTGGGAGGCCTGCGGGATATGGTCACATCCGGAGAGGATGGCCTTTTGATTGCCCCAACGGGGGAGGCCCTGGCCCAGGCCATTGAAACCCTTGCCAAAAATGAGGACCTGAGGGAAAAACTGGGAAAAAAGGCGAAAATTTCCGCCCAGCGCTTCCGGGTAGAGCAGATGGCCCTGGACTATGAAGCACTGTATGAGCAGGGGAGGACGAGGCCTTGAAACGCTTGCTGCAAGAGGGTATGACGGCGCTGAAGAACCTGTGCGCCCCCAAAAAGGATATCCCGCCGGAAAACCTGTGGCTCGATTGCGGCGGCAGCTGCCTGGTGGAGCGACCCGCCGGGTGGAAGGAAAGCCGTGTGGATATCAGCGTGATTATTCCTTGCTATAACAATGCCCGGTACCTGAATGCCTGCCTGCATTCCGTGCTGGAGCAGCAGGGGGACTTTACCTTTGAAGCCGTGGTGATTGACGACGGCTCTACGGATGAGACCCAGGAAGTTCTGTCGGCTTTCCGGCAGGATGCCCGAGTGATCCTTCACCGGCAGGAAAATCAGGGCCATTCCGGGGCCCGGAATACGGGGCTCGAAATTTGCCATGGGGCGTATATCCTGTTTCACGACAGCGACGATACCCTGTGCCCCGGGGCGCTGGAAGCCCTGTGGCGTCAGGCAGCGAAGCAGGGCGCGGATATCGTCGCCGGGGGCTACCTGTGTGTGACCCCGGCGGGAGAGCAGCGGGAGGGGAAGACCTTTCCGGATGGCAGGGCCGAAGACCCCTACAAAATCCCCGGCATGACCTGCGGCAAGCTCTTCCGCCGAGAGCTTTTTGCGTCGCTGCAGTTCCCTCTGGGGTACTGGTATGAGGATTCCATTATCTGCCAGATCCTGTTTCCCCTGGCAAAGGATGTATACACGGTATCTGCCCCGATTTTTACCTATCTCATAAACCCGGATGGGGTTTCGGCCTCCTCTCAGGGGCAGCCCAAGGCGCTGGAGAGCCTGTATGTTACCCGGCGGCTGCTTGCGGAGCGGGAGCAGTTTGGACTGCACCCGGATGAAAAGAGCTGCGCCCACTTTTTGGAAATGGTGCTGCTGACCTACCACCGGACCCGGCGGGTGGGCGCTCAGGCGATCTATCCGGTGTTTCTGGCCCAGCGGCAGCTGTACAGCCGGTATTTTGCGGGCATTCCCGCTCCGGCAGGGAGAAAGGGACTTGCCGATTCCCTGGAAAAGGGCGCGTTTCGCCGGTATGTATGGCTGTGCGAAACCCTATGGCTAAGGGGGGAATAATCATGTTTTTTGTGTTAATTCCGGTATATCAGGGGGAAGAGCTGCTGCAAGCCTGCCTGGATTCCGTATTTGCCCAGACCCGGCAGGATTTTTCCGTCATCCTGGTGGATGACGGCTCCACCGATGGCACAGGGGCGCTGTGCGACAGAGCCCAGGAGCAGGACTGCCGGGTGACGGCGATCCACCAGCAGAACATGGGCCCCTACGGCGCAAGGCGCACCGCCATTTCCTGCTGCCTGGAACGGGCGCAGAAGGGGGACTGGGCGGTTTTCCTGGACGCGGACGACAGCTTAAAGCCCAATGCTCTGGAAACCCTTGCCCGCACCGCCCGGGAAGAGGACTGCGATATGGTGTTCCTGGGGGAAGACCAGGTGTGGGACGGTAAGCTCCTGCGGCCCTTCCCGGTGGAGATGGCCTATACCGGCGCTGTGGAAGACAAGCGCCAGCTCTACAAAATTGTTTTCCAGGACGGGTGGTACAATCCTCTGTGGAAAAAGGCGGTGTCCGTCTCCCTCCTTCCGCCGGAGGGGGTGGCGGAATACTACTCTGTCCGGTTTGGAGAAGACCTGCTCCAGAGCATCCCCATGTATCAGAATTGCCGCAAGGCGGTATTTTTGAAGGAGAGCCTGTATAACTACGCCATCAATCCCCAGTCCGCAACCAATGCCCTTGGCTACGAAAAATACAAGTGCAGCTCCCTGGTGCTGCAGCGGTGCTGGGAGTTCCTCAAGAGCCAGGATGTATGGAGCGAGGGGGACTTTACGGAGTATCTGGGCTGGCTGCGGCGGCTGACCCGGTTTCAGGTGTGGCTGGTGGCAAAGTTTGCAACCGGCATCGGCAACCGCCGCCGCCTGCTGGAGGAGATCCGGAAGGATGCCTTCTATGCCATGGTGATTTCCACAGCCCCCCGGAAGGACGTCACCCTGACCCTTATGAAACGGCGGCATTATGTAACCCTCTGCCTGATGGGTACGGCAGCACGGCTTTTGGGAAAGCTGCGGCGTTGGGTGAAAAACAGATGACCTACGAAAATATGGTTGCCGGGGAATTCTTAGACCGGCCCAACCGGTTTGTTGCCCACGTGGGCATCCGGGGTGAGGTGTGCACCGTCCATGTGAAAAACACCGGAAGATGCCGGGAGCTGCTGGCTCCCGGGACACGGGTCTGGTGCCAGGAGTCCCAAAACCCTGCAAGAAAGACAAAATTCGACCTGATCTGCGTGGAAAAGGGCGACCGGCTCATCAACATGGACTCCCAGGCCCCCAATGCCGCGGTAAAGCAGTGGCTATTTTCCGGCGGCCTGGGGGAGCTGCAGGATATTCGCCCGGAAACCGTCCACGGGGATTCCCGGTTCGATTTCGCGTTTCAAAAGGACGGACGGCAGTGCTTTTTGGAGGTCAAGGGGGTTACTCTGGAAGATGCAGGGGTCTGCGCCTTTCCGGATGCCCCCACCCTGCGGGGGGCAAAGCACCTTCGGGGGCTGGCAAAAGCCGCCCGGGAAGGCTTCGGGGCCTATGTCCTCTTTGTGATTCAAATGGAGGGGGCGGCGTATCTGCACCCCAACGATGCCACAGATCCCCAGTTTGGGGCGGCCCTGCGGGAGGCCGCCCGGGCCGGGGTACAGGTGCTGGCCTACGACTGCACCGTAACCCCGGAAAGCATGGCCCTGAGGGCTCCGGTGGAGGTAAGGCTGTAACCGGCTGCCCGCCCCGCGTTATTGGGAACCGGTCAACTGACGCTTCTTTTGCAGCACTGCCGTTAGCCCGGCGGCGCTGATTACACCCAGGGCGAGGGCAAAGGCCGGGTGGGAAAGATCCCCGGTGGCGGGGGCCTGAGGGGCCTCTGCCAAAAGCTTCCATTGCAGCTTCTCCCAGTCCAGCCGACCCTGGCGGCTCAAATCCCGGGGCACGGTTAGGGTAAAGGTGAGGTGCGCCTTTGTCCCCGGGGCAAAATTCCCCAAATAGATCCAGGGGCTTCCGCCCAGCGTGCCGTCAAAGATGGGCACATCCCCCTGCACCGTAAGACGCAGCCCCTGCAGGCTTTGGGGCAGGGTGCAGCATTGCAGATACGCGCGTCCGCCCTGCTCCAGGTACAGCAGGGCGTCTTCTTTTAATTCTTCCCCCGGGCTGATTGCCAGAGCGCTGCCAAAAAGCGCTTCCAGGGGAGCGACGCCATCCCCGGAATAGAGAATTCCCTCCGCCCCCGGGCCCAAGGCCATCTCCGCCGAAACGGGAAGAACCAGAACAAAAAGAACCGATATGGCAAAAATTCCTCTGCGCATTGTGTGCCTCCTATTGACGCCGGTGCGGTATTTCCCGATGAAACTCGGTCACGCCCCTATCCTACCACGGGGCGTGACCTTCTTTTTGCCGGATTCTGCCGGAGACTTCACAAAATGTTTACAGTTTTAAACCCATTTTTTCAGGTAATTTTCAGAAAGCAATCCTAAAATAGCTCTGACTATTGACGAAGGAGAGATTGCTTTGATCGAAGTAAGCCATCTGACCAAGCGGTACGGAAACCATCTGGCGCTGGATGATCTGTCCTTTACCATCCCCGGCGGGGAGGTTTACGGCCTTTTGGGGCCCAACGGTGCAGGAAAATCCACCACCATGAATATTCTTACCGGCTGCCTTGCCGCCACCTCCGGGGAGGTGCGCATTGACGGGGTGGATGTGTTTGAAGACCCCATGGCTGCCAAAAAGCACCTGGGCTACCTGCCGGAGCTGCCGCCGCTGTATGTGGACAGAACGCCGGAGGAATACCTCCGCTTTGTGGCCCGGGCAAAGGGCGTAGAAAACGGGAAGGAGGAAATGGAGCGGGTGATTTCCCTGACCCAGATCGGGGATGTGCGGAACCGCCTTATCCGCAACCTTTCCAAGGGCTACCGCCAGCGGGTGGGCATTGCCCAGGCCATTCTGGGCGACCCGGACATCATCATTCTGGACGAGCCTACCGTGGGCCTGGACCCCCGGCAGATTACGGAAATCCGGGAATTGATCCAAACCCTGGGAAAGGACAAAACGGTGATTTTGTCCAGCCACATTCTGGCGGAGGTACAGGCGGTGTGCAGCACCATCCTAATCCTCTCCAAGGGCCGCCTGGTGGCCTGTGACACCCCGGAAAATCTGGAAAAGCAGATGTCCGGAGGGACGGCGCTGGAAGTGGAAATCCTCACCCAGCCGGAGCAGGCGGCAAAGGCGCTGAAGGGGATTCCCGGCGTGACCGATATGCATCTTGCGGAAATGGGGAAGGGACGGGTGCAGGTGCGCCTGGAAACGGACAAGGGAAATCTCGATGCCCTTGCCCAGACGGTGTTCTTCCGTCTGGCAGAAAGCAAGCTCCCCCTGGTACGGATGACGCCCGCCAAGGCCAGCCTGGAAGACATCTTCCTGGAGCTGACAAAAGGAAAGGAGGAAGGATAAATGCGCGCGGTATATCTGCATGAAGTGGATTCTGCCTTTACAAACCTGACGGCTTACGTGTTCAGCGCCTTTTTGCTGCTCTTTGGGGGCATCTACACCATGGCCTACAACATCAATATGCGTCTGGCAAATTTTGAATATGTGCTGCAGAGCATGAGCTTCCTCTTTATCATCATCATTCCCGTGGTGACCATGCGTTCCCTGGCAGAGGAGCGCCGCCAGAAGACGGAGCAACTATTATATGCCCTGCCGCTATCTATGGCCCAGGTGGTGATGGGGAAATACCTGGCCCTGCTGACCCAGTTTTTGCTGCCCGTTGCCGTTCTGGGGCTGTACCCCCTGGTGCTCCAAGGCTTTGGGCAGGTGCCCATGGCGGCGGCTTTCGCATCCTTGACAGGTTTCTTCTTCCTGGGGGCGGCGCTGCTGGCAATGGGCCTGTTTATCTCCTCCGTAACGGAGAGCCAGAGCGTTGCCGCAGGGCTGTGCTTTGTGGTGATGCTGCTGAATTACTTTTTGGAGAGTCTGGCCCAGCTGATTCCCGGCACGGCGATCGCCTCCCTGGCAGCCTTTGCCGTGGTGATCGCGGCCCTGGGCTTTGCCGTGTACCGCTGGACAAAGCACGGCGTGTTTGCCGCCGTGCTGACCATGCTGGCCCTGGCGGGGAATCTTCTGGTGTATGCCTTCCATTCCACCGCCTTTGAGGGGCTTTTTGCCTCCGTGATTGAAAAGCTCTCCCTTTTTTCCCGGTTTTATATTTTCATCACCGGCGTATTTGACTGGACGGCAGTGGTGTATGACCTGACGGTGATTGCCCTGTTTTTGGTGCTCACCGTGGAAACCATGGAGAAACGGAGGTGGAGCGAATGAAAAAGCCCAATTTTTCCTCCTTCCGCAGCCGCTCCTTCCGGGCAGGGGGCTACAGCATCCTGGTGTGCGCCCTGGCGCTGGTAATTGCCATCGGCGTAAACCTGCTGGCCTCCCGCCTGCCGGAAAGTCTGACGAAGAAGGACGTAACGGCGCAGAAGCTCTTTACCCTGAGCACCCAGAGCAAGACGCTGGTGACGGAGCTTTCCCAGGATGTGACGGTTTACTGGGTGGTGCAGGCGGGCCAGGAGGACGCCGCCATTGAGCAGCTGCTCAACCAGTATGCTGCCCTTGGCAGCCGCCTGACGGTTGTAAAGCGGGACCCGGATGTCTACCCGGATTTTCTCAGCCAGTACGGAGTCAGCCAGGGGGTGAACAATTCCCTGGTGGTGGTATCCGGGGAGCGGTACCGCTACCTCAGCTACTACGATATTTACGTGTATGATATGGATTCCTACTATACCACCGGGCAGTATCAGACCCAGTTCGCCGGGGAGCAGGTGCTCACCGGGGCCGTTGCCTACGTGACCAGCGAAACCCTGCCCATGATCTACCTGACCACCGGTCACGGAGAGGGCACGCTGTCCACAAGCTTTGCCGATGCCGTCAGCAAGGCAAACCTGGAAACCAAAGAGCTGTCCCTTCTGACGGTGGAGGCCATCCCGGAGGATGCCGGGGCGGTATTCATCAATGCCCCGGACAGGGATTTTACCCAGGAAGAGCTGGATGTGCTGGAAGAATACCTGAATAACGGGGGGAACCTATTCTATATTTCCCAGCCGCCCAGAAGCGAGCGCCCGGAAAGGCTGGAAGCGGTGCTGGAAACCTACGGCATTACCGCCAGCGACGGCATTGTTTTGGAGGGCAACGGCAACTACTATGCCCTGGCAACCCCCTACTATCTCATGCCGGATCTGGAATCCCACGCCATTACGAACCCACTGATTGAGGAAAACTATTATTGCATGCTGCCCATTGCCCAGGGCCTGACGGTGACGGCAGACCTGCCGGAAAACGTCAGCGCCACGGCGCTGCTTTCCACCTCCTCCAAGGCCTATTCCAAGCTGGCGGGCTACCGGCTGGAAACCTACGAAAAAGAGGAGGGGGACATCGACGGCCCCTTCTCCCTGGCGGCAGCCTCCACAAAGACCCTGGATGACGGTCTGGAAAGCCGCCTGGTATGGATCGGCTCTGCGGGCATTACCGATGACCAGGCCAATGCCCGGGTTTCCGGCGGCAATCAGGATTTGTTCCTGAATGCCCTCAACTGGCTGTGCGATCAGGAGCAGAGCGTTACCATTCACGCCAAGAGCCTGACTACCGCCTACCTCACCATGCCGGATACCACGGCAAGCATTCTCAGCATTGCGGTGCTGGCAGTGATTCCCGGTGCGGTGCTGGCGGTGGGCATTATCCTGGCAATTCGGAGGAAGCGCAGATGAAAAAACGCAAGACCATTCTTTGGATGCTTTTGGCGGTGGCAGCCCTGGCGGTGCTGGTACCTCTGGCCTCCAAACTCCCGGGGGAAAAACAGACCCAGGAAAATGCCGCCGCCACCCTGGCCCTGGATACGGAAGAACTGACCCGCCTGACGGTGGATGCCGGGGAAAAGCTGACCTTTGTAAAAAACGGGGACAGCTGGGCCTACGAAGCGGATGCGGACTTTCCCCTGGACCAAAAGAAAATCAGCGCCATGCTGGAGGTGCTCTCCTCCCTGGAAGCAACCAAGACCATTACGCAGCCTGCCTCCCTCAGCAGCTATGGCCTGTCCGCCCCTTTGTGCCGGGTGGAGGCGGGAGACACGGTGCTGAGCGTGGGCAGCGACGCGGCAATGGACGGCGGACGGTATTTTTCTACCGGGGACGGCAAGGTGTATATTACGTCTAGCGATATCCTGACGCCCTTCCAGTACGATCTTTTGGGTCTGGTAAGACAGGATACCGCCCCCGCTATGAAAACCCTGGATACGGTCACTCTGGAGCGCCAGGGAATGGAACCCCTGGTTATCCGCAACCGCCAGGGGGAAAACCTGTGCTACAGCGACAGCTACCTCTGGTTTGCGGGCACGACTCCTCTGGATACGGAAAATACCGAGGCCCTGATTCGCCACGGTACGGATATGACCTGGGAGGGCTGTGCCGACTACCGGGCGGAGGACTTGAGCGCCTACGGGCTGGATGACCCCACAGTCCGGCTGACCGTAACCTATACCGAGCCCGAAGCGGGACAGTACACCCTGGAGGTGGGCACTGCGGTTTCCGGGCAGTACTACGCCCGGATGGACGATTCCCGGGTGATTTACTGGATGGATGCGCAGGATGTGAACGCCCTGCTGAATGCGGATGTTTCCGCCCTCTACCCCAACGAGGTGGTGCTGACGGACTGGGATCAAGCAACCTCTGTCACGGTTGAGCTGGCAGGGGAGCGCTTCACCTTCACCCCGGAAACCCGGGATAAGGAGCAGACCGAGGCCGGGGAAGCGGTGCAGGAGGGAGAAACGGAAACCTACTGGCTGCTTGATGGGCAGGAAGCCGATCTGGCCTCCTGCCTGGATGCCGTTTCCAATATGGTGCCCACCGGCTCTGCCGCCGGGGAAAGGCCGGAGCACGCCCAGGAAGTTTCTCTGACCTTTACCCAGGAAAACGCCCGCTTCCCGGAGGTGACCCTGGCATTCTACCGCAACACCGGGGAAGACTGCCTGGTGACCCTTAACGGAGAACCCACGGTGCTGGTTTCCCGCAGTGACGTATCGGCCCTTTACGAGGCCCTTACCAAGCTGGTGCTGGGGTAAGCCGGAAGGGGCGCAGGTTCTTGCGCGCCGGTCCGAAGGCTCCCCCCTTTTGTCATTGCGAACCAGTCCTCAGACTGGTGTGGCAATCTCGGACGCGGAGCAACGTATCAGCTGGTACAAGAAGATTCCCACGGCAGTCTAGCGCCGCAGCGCTGTGCAGAGCGCAACCGCCGAAGGCGGCTCTTAGCGCGGAGCAGTGCGCACTGCCTCGGAATGACAAGAATAACGTCATTGCGAACCAGTGACCGAGTCAAAATCAAAGGTGGGCATCAGGGCGATGCGTTTGTTCCCCGACCAGGAAATGCCGGGGCCGTCCTTTACAGGGTTTCAAACCAGGCCCGCTCCTTGGCGATCTGCCGGCGAACCTCGCTGGGGGCGGTGCCGCCGTAGCTGGCTCTGGCGTTTACGCAGGCGGGGATGCTGATGTCGCCCAGCGTGGCCTTGGAGATGCGGCTGTCGATTTCTTGCAGCTGCGCATCGGTCAGGTCTTCAAAGTCACAGCCGGTGTGCTCGCAGACCTTTACCATCCGGCCCACAATGGAGTGGGCTTCCCGGAAGGGAATGCCCTGCTTGGCAAAGTGCTCGGCAATATCCGTAGCATTGAGGAAGCCCTTGCCCATTTGGGCATGAATCTGATCCAGCCGGAATTCCGTGTTTTCCAGCATTTTGGCAAAGATGGTAATGGTGGCCTTCCAGGTATCCACGGCATCAAAGAGGCTCTCCTTATCCTCCTGGAAGTCCTTGTTGTAGGCCATGGGGGTGCCCTTCATGACGGTCAGCAGCTGCATCAGGTCGCCGTAAACCCGGCCTACCTTGCCCCGGATGAGCTCTGCCATATCCGGGTTTTTCTTCTGGGGCATAATGCTGCTGCCGGTGCAGAAGCCGTCGTCAATGGCGATGTAGGAGAATTCCGAAGAATTCCACCAGGCAAATTCCTCCGCCCACCGGGACAGGTGCATCATGGAAATGGCGGCGTCGCTCAAAAATTCCAGGCTGTAGTCCCGGTCGCTGACGCTGTCCATGGCGTTTTCCGTAGGGCCGGTAAAGCCCAGAAGCCGGGCGGTTTCCTGCCGGTCGATGGGCAGGGTGGTGCCAGCCAGGGCGCAGGCGCCCAGGGGGCAGTAGTTCATCCGCTCCAAAGTGTCCTGCAGCCGGAGAATATCCCGCTTGAACATCTGGAAATATGCCATAAAGGTAAAGCCCAGGGTCAGGGGCTGGGCGTGCTGCAGGTGGGTAAAGCCGATGCTGATGGAATCGGCATACTTTTCTGCCTTGTCCAGAATCACGGCTTCCAGGTATTTGAGCCTGTCCAGAATCTCCCCAATCTCCTTGCGGACATAGAGTCTGCCGTCCACCTGACACTGGTCATTCCGGCTCCGGGCGGTGTGGAGCTTTTTGCCCACATCCCCGATGCGGGCGATCAGCCGGGACTCAATGCCCATGTGGATATCCTCGTCATCTACATGGAATACGATCTTTCCGGCGGCAATGTCTGCCCGGATGTCCTCCAGACCTGCAAGAATGGTCTGGGCCTCTTCGGGGGTAACGATGCCCTGCTTGCCCAGCATGGTCACGTGGGCGATGCTGCCGTCGATATCCTCGTTGTACATCCGCTGGTCAAAGAAAATGGAGGCATTGTAGGCTTTCACCATGGTGTCCATTTCCTTTTCAAATCTGCCGCCCCATAAGCTGCTTGCCATTTTTTACCCTTCCTTCTGTCTGCTGTTTTTGAAGCCCTCCACCGGCTCGCTGCCGGTGGCAAACCAGACTCCCTGGTGGGAAGTCATATATTCAAAGAATTCCCGCACCATGGCGCTTCTTCCCGGGCTGCCGTATTTACACGACAATGCGTTTTCACAATCCGTAGTATGTCTTATAATCATACGTTTCAAAATACAGAACGTCAAGGATTTTTTGCAAGTCCTTGACGATTTCGTGAATATATATACATTTGACCGGTCATGACAACCGAATTCCTGTGTGTTTTTTCGTGAAATGTGTAAACGTGGAAATGACATCCGTCCGCCGCGGACAATACAAATTGACTGTAGCACCGGCAAAGACAAACAGAAGACCGCTGCGTTCCCATCCAGGCCCCGGCGGGGGCGGCAAAGGGAAAAAACGCAGCGGTCTTTTCGGATTCAGCCGCTTTGGCGGCGGAAAAGCGTCCATTCCAGGGGCGGCGGGGTGACGGGCTTGCCGGAAAGAATATCCAATAGCATACCGGCAGCCAGACGCCCGGTGTGTCCTGTCCGGTGGCCCAGGGAGGTGATGGGCACAGGGCCAACCTGGCTGTAGAAGCTGTTGTCAAAGCTTACGACGGCAACTTCCTCCGGCACGGAGCGCGCCAGTTCCGTCAGGCGCTTGATGAGCCCATGGGCAATTTCATCGTTGTAGCACACCACGGCGGTGGAAGCCCCCAGACGGGTGCGGATGAATTCATCCATCCGCGTGCCGGACTCGTTTCCCGTCAGAGCCGTCCGGTCCAGGCTGTCATACCAGAAAAAGGCGTCATCGTTTATGGGGATGGCGGCATCCCGCAGGGCGCTTATCAGGCCATAATAGCGCTGAGGGCCCTGGATATCGTCACTTTTGAAAAATCCCGCAATCCGGCTGTGCCCCTGCTCTGCAAGGTACTGCCCCAGCTGGTAGCCCCCGGCATAGTTGTCATCCTGCAAGCAGGGAAAGCCCGGAAGATTCCCGTAGATTCCGTGGAGAAACAGTACGGGGATCTGCTTGGCCTGCAGGCGGTGGTACAGGTCGCCGTTTGGGGTGGGCAGGGCGGTTTTGGAGCCCTCCACCAGCACGGCGCTGACGGATTTTTCCAGCAGGGTCAACAGAATCTCCCGTTCCCGGCTGACTCTGTTTTCCGTGGCGTAGACCAGGGTGCTGTAACCGGCCTGGGAGAACACGGACTGCACATCGTGGAGAATGGAGGGGAAAATATAGTCGTCCAGAAAGGTGGTAATGACGGCAATCTGGTGGGTGCTCTCCGGGCGGCTCTGGGCGCGGATATAGGAGCCGCTGCCCTGGCGGCGCTCAATGAGATGCTCCTCCGCCAAAAGCTTCAGGGCATGGCGGACGGTTTGCCGGCTCATGTGGTAGCGCTCGGAGAGCTCTGCCTCCGTGGCAAGGCGGGAGCCGCCCTGGCGGAGGATCTGCTGCACCTCGCTGCGGAGAATGGAGGCCAGCTGTTGGTATTTGGCAGCCAAAAATGTCTCATCCTTTCCGGTAAAAAAATCGGGCCGTTGCTCTGGGCGCGGGAAAGCGGGGACGGTGACAGGATATATAGTAGTATTATAGCAGACTCTGCAGAAATGTGCAGGGCAATCTTGTTTGTTTTCCTACTGAAAAAGCCGAAAGGGCAGCGGAAAAAAACAGGGTTTTCCCGGCAGGGAGCGGCGGAAAAGGAAAGGGGGAAACAAAAATAAATCAACTTTTCCCAAAAGGGAAATACATTTTTTCCCGATTCTGTACACATTGCCGAAAAAGAAGAAGGAACGGGCGGAAGAACGGAACCGTAAAATAACAAACAAAACCAGAAAAAACATCGTAAGAAAACAAACCAAAATGAAATATTAAGAGAGTATGAAGCGAATTTGTACTCAAATCAGATGGTTTGTATAAAATTTGTATTATTTAATGGTACAAACTTATGCAAGATGCACCAAAACCCATTGACAAACGGAAGGAAGCGTGCTTTAATGCAGACAAAGGGTTCCGCGAACCGATGTATGCATGGCGCGGATTCCAAATCCATTTTAAGAAAGTTGAGGAAACAAAACATGAAAAAGATTCTTAGCGTGCTGCTGGTTCTGACCATGGTTCTGGCACTGGCTGCCTGCGGCGGTTCTTCCGCTCCCGCTGCCACCGAAGCTCCCGCTACCGAAGCACCTGCCGCTACCGAGGCACCCGCTACTGAGGCTCCCGCCGCCGACGGCGCCCTCATCAAGGTTGGCATCATCAACAACGACCCCAATGAGTCCGGCTACCGTACCGCAAACGACGCCGACCTGAAGAAGACCTTCACCAAGGAAAACGGCTATGATGCTTCCTTCGCTTACTCCCTGAAGAACGAAGAGCAGATCGCAGCCGCTCAGAAGTTCATCCAGGACGAAGTTGACTACCTGCTCATCTCCGCCGCCGGTACTTCCGGTTGGGACACCGTCCTGAAGGACGCCCAGGATGCCGGTATCCAGGTTATCCTCTTCGACCGTACCATTGATGCCGATCCCAGCCTGTATGCCGCTTCCATCGTTTCCGACATGGCAAAGGAAGGCGAGACTGCCGTTAATTGGCTGGCTTCCCAGAACAAGGACGTTTACAATGTTATCCACATTCAGGGCGTTATGGGCTCTGCCGCTCAGATCGGCCGTTCCGGCGCACTGGATACCAAGGTTGCCGAGAATGACAACTGGAACATCGTTACCCAGCAGACCGCTGAGTGGAACGC
Source organism: uncultured Oscillospiraceae bacterium (assembly GCA_934589065.1). Lineage (GTDB taxonomy): Bacteria > Bacillota > Clostridia > Oscillospirales > Oscillospiraceae > Faecousia. Next base: position 11,472 of record CAKTNN010000020.1, on the reverse strand, counting down.
AGAAAACGCACAGCAGATCGTTCAGGCCGTTATCGACTCCGGCAAGGAATTCAACGTCATTTACGCTGAGAATGACGATATGGCAAAGGGCGCCGTTGCCGCTCTGGATGCCGCCGGTATCACCCACGGTGTGGATGGCGACGTCATCGTCATGGGCTTTGACTGCAATAAGTGGGCTCTGGAAGAGCTGCTGAAGGGCAACTGGAACTACGACGGTCAGTGCAACCCCTTCCAGTCCAGCTACATCAACGACATCATCGCTACTCTGGAAGCCGGTTCTACCCCCGCTCAGAAGACCATCATCATGGAAGAGAAGGGCTTTGACGCTTCCACCATCACCCAGGCAGACGTAGACAGCTACGGCATCTAACTTCATCTAAGCGATTCCTTAGGGGTACGCGGTTCGGTACACTAGGCCGCACTGCGTACCCCTTTCGTTTTTGGAGAAAACCGGAGGCAAGCAACGCTTTCCCACAGGGGCGGGAGAGAAACCCGGCGAATGGAGGAAAATAATATGGACACGAGCGCTGTACTGGAAATGCGGGGCATTTGCAAGTACTTTCCCGGCGTGAAGGCCCTGCAGAATGTGGATTTTACCCTGCGGGAAGGGGAGATCCATGCACTGATGGGCGAAAACGGCGCAGGAAAATCCACACTCATCAAGGTGCTCACCGGAGTCTACGAAAAAGACGGCGGCGAGATTTACATCAAAGGACAGGAAGGGGCGGTTTCCATCCGCTCTCCTCAGGATGCCCAGAATGCGGGCATCAGTACCGTTTATCAGGAAATTACCCTCTGCCCCAATCTGACGGTGGCGGAGAATATGTATATAGGCAGAACCAAGGGCTCCCTTACCAACTGGAAAAAGATGAATGCCGGGGCGGAAAAGCTGCTGCAGGCCCTGGATATTCCCGCCAGCCCCACCCAGCAGCTGGGCAGCTGCTCCATTGCGGTGCAGCAGATGGTTGCCATTGCCCGGGCGGTGGACATGGACTGCAAGGTGCTTATTCTGGATGAGCCCACCTCCTCCCTGGATGAGCAGGAGGTGGAAAAGCTCTTTAAGCTGATGCGGGATCTGCGGGCTAAGGGCGTGGGCATTATTTTTGTCACCCACTTCTTGGACCAGGTCTACGAGGTCTGCGACCGGATTACCGTCCTGCGGGACGGACAGCTTGTGGGTGAGTACGTCATCGAGGAGCTGCCCAGAGTAAAGCTGGTATCCAAGATGCTGGGCAAGGAACTGGACGATATGGCCTCCATTAAGAGCGAAGGGGAGTCCGCCTCGGCGGATATGGGAACTCCGGTGCTGGAGGCTAAGGGCCTGAGCAGCGCCGCGGGAATCAAGCCCTTCGATTTTACCATCCACAAGGGAGAAGTGAACGGCTTTACGGGTCTGCTGGGCTCCGGCAGAAGCGAATGCGTCCGGGCCATCTTCGGCGCCGACCGGAAGACCGGGGGCGATGTGTATATGGATGGCAAAAAGGTGAAAATCCACAAGCCCCTGGATGCCATGAAGCTGGGCATCGGCTATCTTCCGGAAGACCGGAAGCAGGATGGCATCGTGGGCGACCTGTCCGTCCGGGAGAATATCATCCTGGCGCTGCAGGTGATGAAGGGCCTCTGGCGGCCCATTTCCAGAGCCCAGGCAGAGGCCTTTGCCGAGGAATACATTAAGCTTTTGGAAATTAAAACCGCTTCGGCGGATACCCCCATTAAGCAGCTCTCCGGCGGCAACCAGCAGAAGGTGATTCTGGCCCGGTGGCTGCTGACCAATCCCAGATACCTCATTCTGGATGAGCCCACCCGGGGCATTGACGTGGGCACGAAGATTGAAATTCAGAAGCTGGTGCTGAAACTGGCAGGGGAGGGCAAGAGCGTCACCTTCATCTCCTCGGAAATTGACGAAATGCTCCGCACCTGCTCCCGGCTGGTGGTTATGCGTGACCGCAAGGCAGTGGGTGAGCTCAGCGGGGACGACCTGACCCAGACAAAGATTATGGCAACCATTGCAGGAGGTGAAGACTGATATGACCAAGCTGGCAGACCCGAAGAAAAAGACCTTCGGAACAAGATTTAAGGAATTGGCCTCCAATCAGATTTTCATCCCCGTGGCGGCATTGCTGCTGCTGGTGCTCTTTAACCTGATTGCAGATCCGGGCTTTTTCAAAATCACCATGGGCCAGAACAGCAACGGCGACCCGGTGCTCTCCGGCTACCTGATTACCATTTTGAATAACGCCTCGGAATTGGTGATTCTGGCAATCGGCATGACGCTGGTCACTGCCGCCTCCGGCGGACAGGATATTTCCGTAGGCGCCAATATCGCCATTGCCGGTTCCGTCATCCTGCGGGTGCTCTGCGGCAGCCAGGGGGCGCGCCCGGAAACCATGCAGGCCCCCATCATCGTTGCCTTTTTGGCGGCCTGCGTGGTGAGTATGCTCTTTGGCGCGTTCAATGGAGCGCTGGTTGCCTACTTTAAGATTCAGCCCATGGTTGCAACCCTGATTCTCTTTACTGCGGGCCGCTCCATTGCAGCCTGGATCAACAACAATCAGCTGCCCATTATCAGCGAAGCAAGCTTCGGCTACTTTGGCAATTTCATCCCCGGCATTCCCGTGCCTACGCCGGTGTTTATTGCCATAGCCTGCGTGATCGTGATTATGCTGGTGCTGAAATTTACGACCCTGGGCCTTCTGACTCAGTCCGTGGGCATCAACAGCCATTCTTCCCGGCTCAACGGCATTGACCCCGCCTTCGTAAAGTTTATTACTTACGTAATCCTTGGCCTGTGCGTGGCGGTGGCGGGCCTGATTAAGGTCAGCCGCATTTCCTCCATCAACTATTCCGTCATTGCCAAGGATATCGAAATGGATGCCATCCTGGCGGTGGCTCTGGGCGGCAATGCTCTGGGCGGCGGCAAGTTTAATATGTGGGGCTCCATTTTGGGAGCTTACGTGATCCAGTTCCTCACCACAACCCTGTATAAGTTCAATGTGGCCTCCGATGCGCTGCCTGCCTATAAGGCCGTGGTGGTTATTCTCCTGGTGGTCATGTCGGCTCCTGTGGTGCGGGAGAAAATGGGCAAGGCCGTAAAGAACGCCGCTGCCAGAAAGACTGCAAAGGAGGCAAAGTAATATGGCACCGAAAATTGCAGTTAAAAAGGGCCGCTTGGCAAAAAGCGGCGGTATGTCCGATACCAATCTGCTGCTGACCATTACCATTGTGGTGTTCATCCTGATGTATGCCCTGGCAGTGGTGGTTCTGGGCTCCGGCTTCCGCAAGCCCCAGGCATTTTTCAATATTCTCAATGAGAATGCGGCCCTCATCATCCTGTCCTGCGGCATGAGCATCGTCATGATCACCGGCGGCATTGATATTTCCGTGGGCACGCTGACAGCGCTGGTGTGCATGAGCTGCGCGGTGCACCTGGATTACAAGGGCGGCAGCGTATTCACCGCCATGCTGCTGGCGCTGGGCATCGGCGTAGCCTTCGGCCTGGTGCAGGGGTATCTGGTGGCCTACCTGGATATCCAGCCCTTTATCGTTTCCCTTGCGGGGATGTTCTTTGCCAAGGGCATGACCACCATTGTAAACTCCACCCAGTTTAACGTGGCCCACGAGGGCTTCCAGGCGCTGAAGGCCACCCGGGTCTATGTGCCCGGTATGGGCAGCCTGAATAAGCGGGGCATTTATGTGCCTGCCTACGTAGAGCCCGGGGTGATCGTGGCGCTGGTGATCGTGGTTCTCCTGTTTGTCCTGCTGAAATGGGGCAAGCTGGGCCGCAGCTTCTATGCCGTGGGCGGCAATGTCAACAGCGCCAATATGCTGGGCATCAATGTGAAGAAGACCAAGTTCCTGGCCCATCTTCTGTGCAGCACCCTGGCGGGCATCGGCGGCTTCGTGTACTTTATGCACGTTGGCTCCGGCTCTCCCAGCCATGCAGCCGGTGCAGAAATGAATGCCATTGCTTCCTCCATTATCGGCGGCACCATGCTTACCGGCGGCGTGGGCAATGTGCTGGGCACGTTCTTTGGGGTATTGTCTCTGAATACCATCAAGAATATCGTTGCCTCCCTGGGCCTGGATGAGGCCTGGTGGACAAACATCACCGTGGCGGCAATGATCTGCCTGTTCCTGCTGATCCAGAGCGTGGTGCTCATGCGGAAAAATAAGAACAAGTAACCCGGAATAAGCGAATCCCCCACCCGTTGACCGGTGGGGGATTTGCTTATTTTGAATCTTTCTTCAGGGGACAGGCGGCATCCTTTGGTATGAGCCAGGGGCTGCAGGGGGCGGTTTGAACCGCACCGGGGATTTTTCCCTGCTGACACCAGCGGCTAATGGTATTCTGTGGATAGCCCCAAAGGGCGGAAGCCTGTTTTGTTCCCATATAACGAGATAGCAGCCCTTCCGGCATTCGGTTTCACTCCTCTACCGATGATTTTTTGAAGGGGATGTTTAGGGTGATTATACTCGATATGCACACTATTGTCAAGATTTGTGGCTGTATGAATCTGGATCGGGTTCCGGAAGGGCTTTTTTCTTGCGCAGATTCAACAAATAAGCAATCCTAAGCTTGTGAACATTGCTACTTATGTATTTGATATAATAATACCACAGAAGAAAGAAAAACGGAGGAATGGTATGCTTCGCGTATTTTTGGTAGAGGATGAGCGCATCATCCGGGAAACCCTGCAAACCACGGTTCCCTGGGCCCGGTGCGGCTATCAGTTTGTGGGGGAGGCCTCAGACGGAGAGATGGCCCTGCCCCTGATCCGGCAGCAAAAGCCGGATGTGCTGATCACTGATATTCGTATGCCCTTTGTGGATGGCCTGTCCCTGAGCCGGCTGGTGCTCCAGGAGTTTCCCCAGATGAAGATCATTATCCTTTCCGGCTACGATGATTTTGAGTATGCCCAGCAGGCGATCTCCATCGGCGTGGAGCGGTATCTGCTCAAGCCCATTACCAAGAGCAGCCTGGTTACGGTGCTGGACGAGGTGCGCCAGAAAATCGAAGGGGAGCGGGCGCAGCAGAATTACATTGCCCAGTTCCACCTGGAATCCCAGGACTACGAGGACTATGCCTGCCGCCGGTTCTTTGAGCAGATGGTCAATGGCCTTCTATCCGTACCGGAAATGTATGCCCGGGCGGAGAAGCTGGATATGGATCTGCGGGCGCAGGCCTATACAATCTGCCTGATTTCCGCCATGCCGGAGCAGTCTGCCCTGGCAGGCTACTCCGAAACCAGCGCCCAGATCCGGGACCATCTGGTGACCCATTTTCTGAAGTACCCGGAGTATATTCTGTTTCGGTGGAATCTCACCACCTACGCCGTGCTTTTAAAAGGAGACGAGGATAAGATCGACGGCTATACCCAGCGGTGCATTGCCACGGTGCAGAAGGTTTACGAGACTTACGGGGGCGAGCTTAGCTGGTATGTGGCGGCGGGAAAGCCCCAGGGGCGGCTCAGTGCTCTGCCGGAGTGCTTCCGCCAGGTCTCCCGGCTGTGGTCTTACCGGTATATTGTTCCATGCCAGCATATTCTCACGGAGGATACTGTCCGATTCCTGACGGGCACGGGGCAGCGGCATGACCTTGCCCAGCTGGATGTGGGCAAGCTCAATCCGGCGGTGCTCACCGGCGTGCTGGAAAATGCCGAGGCCCAGGAGGTCAGCGGCTTTGTGGAGGGGTATATCGAAAGTTTGCTGGATGCCCTGTCCTCCGGCCCCTTCTGCCAGTATCTCATGCTGAATGTCCGGTTTGTCGCTACGGAATTTGTGCAGAAGCTGGAAGTTTCCAGCCAGGAATTTCTGGACAGCCTGACCTGCCTGGATATGGTGGGGCAGAACGTCACGGTGGATGACCTCAAGCGCTATTTGTCCGATGTGCTTCTGCGGGCAATTGAATTGCGGGACCGTGCGGCGGGCAACCAATATAGGAGCCTTCTAAAGGAGGCGGTATCCTATATCGATGCCAATTTCCAGAATGCCGATATCTCCCTGAACCATGTGGCCCAGCAGATCAATATCAGCGCCAATTACCTCTCTGCGGTATTCAGCCAGGAGATGCACACTACCTTTGTGGAGTACCTTACCACCAAGCGGATGGAGAAGGCCCGGAATCTGCTGCGAACCTCGGAGCTCCGCTCCGGGGAGATTGCCCTGGCGGTGGGGTATAAAGACCCCCATTACTTTAGCTTTCTGTTTAAAAAGACCCAGGGCTGTACCCCCAGGGACTACCGGGCGGGGAAGAGCAAGCGATGAAAAAGACCGATTCCCTCCAGGGGCGGCTGCGGAAGCTGGTTATGGCGGTAAGCTTTTTGATGGTATGCAGCCTGATTGCCTCCCTGGCAATGCTGATTAGCTCCAACAGCCACTACACCCGGTTATTACACAATGTGACCACTGCATCGGAATTTAACCAGGAGTTTAAGAATAACATCGACCAGAAGATGTATTATTACGTGATTGAAAGCCAGTATTCCGAGGGACTGCCCATTTCCGATGTCCGGGCTGCCCAGGAGCTTGCCAAATCTCTGCTGGATACCACCGTGAAGAAGGACAGCCATCAGGCCATTTCCAGCGTACTGAACCTGTGTGAAAATCTGGAGCAGAAGATCTACCGCATTCAGGCCACGGAAAACTATGACGACCGGCTGAACCAATTGGAAAACAATATCTATGTGCTTACCGCCCTGGTGGAGGAGTATATGTATAACTATCTCTACTGCGAGGCGGTGGAGCTGAATACCCTGCAGCAGCGGGTGAGCACCCAGATTGCGGCGGAGGTGGTGCTCATCACCGTTGTAACGGTGGTGGCGGTGGTGTTTGCACTGCGCTACAGCATCCGCCTCAGCCGCTCCATTACCGCACCCCTGGTGTATATGTGCAACCGGACGGAGGCGGTATCGGAGGGCAATCTGGCGGTAAAGCCGCCGATCCGGTCGGAAATTCGGGAGATTGAAACCCTGAATATCGGCATGGAGCAGATGGTTGCCCGGCTGGACGACCAGATTCGGGAGAGCCGCCAGAAGCAGGAGAGTCTGCGCAAAACGGAGCTTGCCCTGCTGCAGGCTCAGATCAACCCCCATTTTCTCTACAATACCATGGATACCATTATCTGGCTCATTGAGGGAGAAAAGACCCAGGAGGCAGTGGAGATGGTTTCCAATTTGTCCGGCTTCTTCCGCCATTCCCTGAGCAAGGGGGAGGATATCATTCCCCTTTCGGAGGAAGAGAGCCATGTGCGCAGCTATCTGCAAATCCAGCAGGCCCGGTATAAGGACATTCTGGACTACGAGATCACCATTCCCCCAAGCCTTTCCAAGGCCATGCTTCCCAAGCTGACCCTGCAGCCCCTGGTGGAAAATGCCCTCTACCACGGCATCAAGCTGAAGCGGGCCAAGGGTATGATCCGCATTTCTGCCCGGGAGGAAAAGGGCCTTGTGCTGCTCCTGGTGGAAGATGACGGCGTGGGCATGACCCAGGCGCGGCTGGAGGAGCTTCGGGAATCCATGGAGTCGGATAAAAAGGTGGGCTTCGGCCTGTCGGCGGTGAACCAGCGGCTTCGGCTCCAGTTTGGCCCCCAGTATGGCCTGACCATTGTCAGCCGGGAGGGGGAGGGCACTGCCGTCACCGCCCGGATACCCTACACGGAAAAGGAGGCCCGGTTATGAAGCGGATGATTGCCATGCTCCTGGCGGCGGCAATGCTGCTGTGCGGCTGTGCAGAAGAAACCCAGGAAACCACGGAGCCGGAGCTGACGGTGGTGGGGATAAGCCAGGTGGGGGCGGAGTCCGACTGGCGCGTTGCCAACTCCGAATCCATGAAAGCAGCCTTTTCCGAGGAAAACGGCTATCGGCTGCTGTTTTCCGATGCCCGGCAGAAGCAGGAAAACCAGATAACCGCCGTGAGAAAATTCATCCAGCAGCAGGTGGATTACATCGTGCTGATGCCCCTGTGCGAAACGGGTTGGGATTCCGTTTTGGAGGAGGCCAGGGATGCGGGCATTCCCGTGATCCTGGTGGACCGTATGGCGGATGTGCAGGATGAAAACCTGTATGCCGCCCATGTGGGGTCGGATTTTTACGGGGAAGGGTGCAATGCGGTAAAATGGATGGAAAACCGGTATTCCGGTCGCACCGATCCCATTGAGATCGTTCATATTCAGGGGACTATGGGCTCCACGGCCCAGATCGGGCGCACCCGCGCCCTGGAGGAGGCGGTAAGCGCCCACGCCTCCTGGGAGCTGCTTGCTCAACTGGACGGGGATTTTACCCAGGCCAAGACCTACGAGGCATTGAGCAATTTCCTGCGGGAGCAGCCCGGAGATCGAAAAATCGATGTGGTGTATTGCGAAAACGATAACGAGGCCTTTGGCGCCATAGAGGCCCTGCAGCAGCACGGCTACCGGCTGGGGACGGACGTGGATGTGATTTGCTTCGATGCCACCGCCAACGCCCTGCGGCTGTGTATGGACGGAAAAATCTCCCTGGTGGTGGAGTGCAACCCCCTGCTGGGCCCCCTGGCGGAGGAAATTGTGCGAACCATGGAAGAGGGGAAAAACCCGCCCAAGCACAAGTATATTGAAGAGCGGATGTTCGTCCGGGCCAACCTGACGGATGCTCTTATTGAAAGCCGGGAGTATTGATTGGAACAAGCGCGTGCTTTCCCGGTGCGCTGACCGCAGGGAATGCCCTTGGGTGCAATCCCCTCAAGCATGCGGTCACTGCGCCCCGGCCCGCAGACGTCCTCCCCCTTCGTCATTGCGCCCCGGCCCGCAGACGTCCTCCCCCTTCGTCATTGCGCCCCGGCCCGCAGACGTCCTCCCCCTTCGTCATTGCGCCCCAGTCCGCAGACGTCCTCCCCCTTCGTCATTGCGAACCAGTGACCGATGTCACTGGTGTGGCAATCTTGGACGTGGTATAACTTTGGTTAGATGGTACTGTAATGGCTCCCTTGTGTAAAGGGAGCTGTCAGCCGCCAGGCTGACTGTGGGATTGCAAGTAGGGGCCAATGCCCACATTGGCCCGCAACGTTTCGGTTATGGGATACGCGCGGGGCAATGTGCCTCAATCGCCCTCTACTGGCCTTTGACAGGGTATACCGTTCAACCGAGGTTGGAGAATACCGGCAGCACGCAGAGACTCACCCGTCATGCGCTTTGCGCATGCCACCCTCCCTGTAGGGAGGGCAAGGCGCTGCGCGCACTTTGTCAGTGCTTTCTCAGTGCGCAGACGTCCTCCCCCTTCGTCATTGCGAACCAGCGCGCACCGCCCCTCTCCATCAGGAGAGGGACTTGCAACCCCTCAGCCAGCCTGTCGGCTGCCAAGGCTCCCTTGTACAAAGGGAGCCTTTTCTTTTTGAAATATAAAAAATATCTTTTTCCCTATTGACAAACCCTGCCCATAGTGCTATTGTATTAATACACTAATACAGCGATACAAGGAGGCAATTATGGACTGGAAATTTTCAGGGGATCGACCGGTGTATCAGCAGATCATGGCGCTGATCCGGGGGGCGATCCTCACCGGGGAGCTTTCTCCGGGACAGAAAATCCCATCCGTGCGGGATTTGGCGGCTCAGGCCCAGGTGAATCCCAATACCGTCCAGCGGGCCCTTACGGAGCTGGAGCGGGAGGGACTCCTGGTGGGCGGTGGTACCACAGGGCGCACCGTAAGCCAGGATCAGGCTGTGCTGGAGGCAATGCGGGAGCAGACCCTAAGGGAGCTGGCCCGGGAGTGCGCGGAAAAATTCCGGGTGTTTGGACTCACCCCCGCCCAGGGGGCGCAATGGCTGCTTTCATTGGAAGAAAAGGAGGAAACGTAAATGGAAAACTGTGTATTAAAGGCCACAGGGCTGACCAAACGGTATCAGAAGACCCTGGCCTTGGACAATCTGGATCTGGAGCTGCCCCAGGGAAAAATCGTGGGCCTGCTGGGCCCCAACGGCAGCGGCAAGACAACCTTTATCAAGCTGGCGGCGGGACTGCTCACCCCCACATCGGGAGAAATCACCGTCTGCGGCAAGCCCATCGGCCCGGAGAGCAAGGCACTGGTATCCTATCTGCCAGACAAAACCTACCTTAACAGGCAGCAGCGCATTGGAGAGATTTTGGATACCTTCCAGGATTTTTATGGGGATTTTGACCGTGCCCGGGCAGAGCAAATGCTTGCTTCCCTGGGAATTGACACGTCTGCCAAGCTCAAGACCCTTTCCAAGGGCAACCAGGAGAAGGTGCAGTTGGTGATGGTGATGTCCCGCAGGGCGCGGCTATACCTGCTGGATGAGCCCATCGGCGGCGTAGACCCCGCTGCCAGGGACTACATCCTCAATACCATCATTACCAATTATGACCCCAGTGCTACGGTGCTGATTTCCACCCACCTGATTGCGGATGTGGAGCGGGTGCTGGATGAATACCTGTTTCTCTACCAGGGGAAGGTCATCCGCCAGGGCGTGGCGGACGAAGTGAGAGAAGAAAGCGGAAAATCTTTGGATGAACTGTTTCGGGAGGTTTTTAGATGTTTGCCAAATTGCTAAAACAGGAGTGGCGCGGCAGCCGGAAGGTGATCGGTTTGCTGTGCGCCGTGATTTTGATTTCCGGCGTCATTATTGGCACCACGGCCCTGGCTATGACCAAATTGGGAGATTCCGACGTGGCAGCTACCCTTGCGGTGCTGCTGGTTATGGCCTGCGTCATTGCTGTGGCCCTGTCCTGCGCCGCCAGCATTGTATATGTGCTGTGCCGGTTTTACCGCAGCCGGTTTACGGAGGAAGGATACCTTACCTACACCCTGCCGGTGAGCAACCACAGCCTGATGCTCTCTTCTATTTTGATGAGTGCTGCCGAAATGCTGCTGGTGCTGGTCGCCGCCGCAGTGGCGGTGATGGAGGCTTTTGGAATTTTTGCTCTGGCGCTGCCCTGGCAGGAAGTGGGGCCGGATACCTGGAATGCGTTCCGGGAGACTGCCGCCTGTGTGTTTAGAAGCCTGGGGGAGAATGCCGGTGTTCTTGGGCAGGCCATCGCGTTTACGGTGCTCATGGGGTTGTCGGAGCTGATGGAACTGATGCTGGCGGTTACCGTGGGCGGTATGGCTGCCAGGAAGCACCCCGTTCTTATGGCAGTGCTGGTGTATTACGGCCTGGAGTTTGTCAGACTCCTGGTGATGGTTACAAAGGTTATGAGGATGGAACCCGTCCTTGCAGCTACGAATGTGGTAAGCCTGGTGGTGATCGTCGGCGGATATTTCCTCATCTACTGGCTTACCGATAAGAAACTGAATCTGGCGTAAAGAAACCCAAGGGGCTGAAAAATGCCCCTAAAAAGAAAGACTGTTGCAAAAAAAGAACCGATATGGTTCAAAACGACGAAAAGAAAATGTCATTGCGAACCCAATGTCACTAAGTTAGCACCAAGCGAAAAAGTTAAAATAGGAACGAGAACAGCACACAGCGCTACGGAACAGCGAT
>CAKTNN010000019.1 GCA_934589065.1 uncultured Oscillospiraceae bacterium | reverse complement strand
GATAAGCGGGATCGAACCGCTGACCTCTTGAATGCCATTCAAGCGCTCTCCCAGCTGAGCTATACCCCCATATTTCGTCCGTGTCGCTCAGGACTTCTGTATTATAGCACAGCTTTTTAAAATGTCAAGCATCTTTTTTCTTTTTTCTAAAATTTCCTGTCGTGCAACTTTTTCTTGCCGCCCCTTGAAATTCATTTCTTTGTACTGTATAATAGAAAAATCTATGAAAAGCCCCCAGAACCACATAAAGGAGATTTTGAAAAGATGAAATTAGGTATTGTGGGACTGCCCAATGTGGGCAAATCCACCCTGTTTAATGCGATTACCAATGCCGGTGTTCCTGCCGACAACTATGCATTCTGCACCATCGACCCCAATGTGGGCGTGGTGAGCGTGCCGGATGAGCGTCTGGACTGGCTGGCCCAGCTCCATCAGCCCAAGAAGGTCACCCCCGCTGTAATTGAGTTTGTGGATATCGCCGGTCTTGTCAAGGGCGCTTCCAAAGGCGAAGGTTTGGGTAACAAGTTCCTCAGCAACATCCGCACCACCGATGCCATTGTCCACGTAGTTCGCTGCTTTGAGGATGCCAACGTGACCCACGTAGAGGGCTCCACCGATCCCCTGCGGGATATCGACATCATCAATCTGGAGCTCGTTATGGCGGACATCGAAATGGTGGAGCGCCGGATTGACAAGTGCCAGAAGGCAGCCAAGGGCGGCGACAAGCGCTTTTTGAAGGAAGCTGAGCTCTTTACCGACCTGCTGGCCCACCTGAACCAGGGCAAGCTGGCCCGCACCTTTGAGTGCAGCGAAGAGGATATGGCTCTGATCGCCACCTCCGATCTGCTGACCCTGAAAAAAACCATTTATGTTGCCAACCTGGCGGAAAACGAGGTCAACGACCCTGAGAGCAGCCGCCACTATATGGCAGTTAAGCAGCTTGCCGAGGAAGAGGGCAGCCAACTGATTCCTATCTGCGCCAAGCTGGAAGCCGACATTGCCGAGCTGGACGACCCCGAGGAGAAGGCCATGTTTATGGAAGAGCTGGGGGTAAAGGAATCCGGCCTTGACCGGCTGATTCGCAGCAGCTACACCCTGTTAGGGCTCATCTCCTTCCTCACCGCCGGTTCTGACGAATGCCGGGCCTGGACCATTAAGAAGGGCACCAAGGCCCCCCAGGCCGCCGGTAAAATCCACACCGACTTTGAGCGGGGCTTTATCCGCGCTGAGGTTATCGCCTTTGAGGATATGAAGGCCTGCGGCACCATGGCAGCCGCCAAGGCAAAGGGCCTGGTACGCAGCGAAGGCAAGGACTACGTCATGAAGGACGGCGACATCGTCAACTTCCTGTTCAATGTTTAACGATTCCCGAATTGCCCGCATTTCCCGATTTCTGGCTGTAAAGAAGCGCTCCGAAAGGCCTCTGTGCCCTTCGGAGCGCTTTTCTTTTGGTTGAGCGGTGATCCCTAAGCGCCGGGGAAAACAGGCAGACTCCCGGTCAATTGCATTTCTTCAAATTTTTTTGCAAGTCCCTGAACACTTTTCAAATTTTTCCGTCTTTACTGGTGAAGACAAAAAGGAGGTGCATCCCGTGGAAGATGCGCAGATTTTGGTGCTGTATAACAACCGGTCGGAGCAGGCCATCCGGGAGACGGAGAAAAAATACGGTGCCTACTGCTTTTCCGTTGCAATGAATGTCCTGGAAGACCAGCAGGATGCCCAGGAAGTTGTCAGCGACACCTGGCTGTCTGCCTGGAATAGCATCCCGCCCCAAAAGCCACGACTTCTTTCATCCTATCTTGCAAAAATCACCCGGAATCTGGCAATTGACCGGTGGCGGGGAAGCCGGGCTTCCAAACGGGGCGGCGGTCAGATGGCGCTGGCGCTGGAGGAGCTGTCCGGCTGCATCCCCGGCGGAGAAAGCCCGGAAAACGGCGTTCTCCGCCAAGAGCTTCTGGAAGCGATCGTTCGCTTTTTAGCCGGCCTGCCAAGCGTTGAACGCAATGTGTTTCTGTGCCGCTATTGGTATTTTGACAGTGCCCAGGATATCGGGGAAAACTTAGGCCTTTCCGGTGGAAAAGTTCGGGCCATGCTCCATAAAACCCGTAAAAAGCTGCGTACATATCTGGAGGAGGAAAAGCTGATATGACAGGATTTGAATTTGCGAAGCTTTTAGGAGAATTGCCGGAAGAATATGTTCAGCAGGCTCAGGTTTACCGAACCGGCTCCCACCGCGCTATGCCCACCGGCAGCAGAGGGAAACGGGCACTGGGCATTCTGGGTGTGGCGGTTCTTGCCATTGCCATGCTGGGGGGCTTTTACTGGGCGCTGAACCATCTGGCCCGGAGGGAAGCCGTGGAGCAAAGTCCTGTGAACACCTGGCAAAATTCCATTCTCCGGGGAGACGAAACCTTTTGGAGTGAAACCTACCAAAAGCCCCTGACTCTGGAGGAATACACCCCCATGGTGCAGCAGACGCAAAATAATACTGCATGCACCCCCTGGGCTTATACCGCCCTGGATATGGACCGGGATGGAAGAAGCGAGCTGGCAGTGCGCTTCCGCAGTGGACAGGAGGATATTCTGACGCTGATATTGTGGAAGGAACAGGATGGAATCATCGGCAGGGAATATACAAAACAGCAAATGTATTTTTTGAAAAAGGACGGAACCTTCTATTATGTCAGCGAAAATCACTGGGGCTGGGGGCATCTGGAGCAGCAGGAAAACGACCGGGTTCCCGTGATTTCTTTGCCCCAGGGAGACAGCTACGGCATTTTGGAGGATGCCGCCTGGAAGACCCTGTCCGGATCTGCCATTCCGGCACAAACCCGCATCAGCTGCGCAAACCTGGGGCTCTCCGGAAAAAGCGGCGTATCGGGAGAGATTTACGGCGCGCTTACGGAAACGGAGGACTATTCCCTTTATGTGCCCATCAGCGGCTGGAGCTATGGGCAGACAAGCCCATACGCAACCGTTGAGAATGCGGACAGCTGGTACTGTACGGAAGTGCCGGAAGCCAGACTGACCGTTTTTAAAACGGATTTCCATAGCGCCACCTGGCAAAAGCCCGGCTACGTGTTTCAAAACGCCTCTTATTATACTTTGGAAATGCGCAAGGATACGAGTGTTCTGCAAGTTTACGTCCGCTTGGGCGAGACTGCCAACTTTGTTTTGGAGCTGGAATACCCGGAAGACTTCTGGGACACGGATATTCTTAGGCGAATGCTCGACAGCATTCGCTTTACCCACTCCGTCTCTGCCAATCGGGGACCGGAATGGACGATTGGCCTGGATAACGCAATGCTTGATGTAATCTTGTTTGTGGATGCCCGCTACAGCCTGTATATTCCAACGGAATGGGATACGACTGAACCGGTTGCGGAAGCGATCGGTGCGTATACTGCCAATAGCTGGTATGGCCCGGAGGGAGAGGGTCTTTCCGTTGTGGAGCTGGGCCCAACGGAGGATGCCGAAAGCTGGGCGATCCAAGCCCTGAATCTTGACAGCTCCCAAGTGCAGGAAGACGGCAGTATTCTGGGAAACGCCGGGGATACCCAAATTGCAATTTCCTTCCGGCAAGATGGGTTAAACCGAACCTTCGCGATTATCCGGCGCTGCCCTGCACAAAAGGCAGCGGAAAGCCTGCCGATTCTGAATGCTTTGGCAGAAAGCCTGATGTTCTCCTCTGAAAACTGATGGCATAAGAAATGGGCTGTTAGAAACGTATATCACTGCGAAGCGCAGACCGGTTCGCAATGACAGAGCGTTTTCTAACAGCCCCTTTTTTATATTGTTGGCAATCCTGCATCTTTAAAAAACGTACCGGGAAAGCGCAGAAAGGGCCAGAAGATGCAGGGGGTAAAAGAAGTAAAGTACCCAGCAAAGCGTCCTGCTTTTGCTGCGTTTTTCCCCGGAATAGAGAAAAATGGGAATCAACGCCAGCACTGCAAACAGCTGCACGGGAATTGCCAGGCCAAAAAGAGTAACCGCCGCGCTATTCATCAGTCCGTTTATTCCCAGCAGGCCCAGGGCAAGCACCGGCTTTTCTTCCGGCAGTCCCCTGCAAAGGGCGAACAGAGCAATCATATAAATGCCGCTGCTGCCGTAGCTGGCGCGCATCAGCTGTGCCAGCAGTGCAAAGGGCACAATCAGAAGGATTTTCCAGACGTATTTCTCCGTTTTCCCCATGCACCAAAGCATGGCGCCCCCCAGGAAAAGCGTCCACAGTACATTCTGATGCAGCCAGATTCCGCGCCCCGGATAGAGAACCAGGTCATATACCGGCTCAGAAAGAACCGCCATAGTAAAAAGCCGCAGCAGATATCGCTTTGCATTTCGGGTGTGGTGCATTCCCTCCGTCAGCAGGAAGCAGTAAATGGGAAATGCCAGCCGTCCAATCACCCGCAGCCACATAGAAAGTCCAAATACCACCGCCGTATGATCCACCAGCATGGTGAGGCAGGCGATGATTTTCAGTGTTTCTTGAGAAAGTCCTTTTTTCATTCTCTGCTCCCCTTCCAGCCCCTCGTTGGGATTCCTTCCGTGCAAAAAGGCACTTGCCCAAAAGCAAGTGCCTTTTCTATGGTCCGAGTGGCGAGACTCGAACTCGCGGCATCCTGGTCCCAAACCAGGCGCCCTACCAACTGGGCCACACCCGGAAACGTAGACATTATACAGGAAAACCTTCTAAAATGCAATAGCAAAAATCGCTTCCGTGGGTCATTGCCGTCTTTGTGCAGGTAACCGGGTGCGCATTCCGCTGTAGGATTACATAACATTTCCCCGATTGGCATTTGCAGTGGAAAGCGCGTTCCCCGTGCCGTTCTCCCCCAGGAGGTTTGTCATGCTCTTCATGCTGATGCCCAGGGTGGACATATTGTGCAGCAGTGCAGAGGTCGTCGGCGGCAGGATGCCCACCAATCCCAGAGCGATCAGGCCGCAGTTGAAACCAATGATAAAGCGGTAATTTCTGTGGATCCTGTCCATCAAGGCAACGCTCAGCTGCCGCAGAGTAACCAATGCCTGCAAATCCTCGGAAGATACGGTAATATCCGCAATCTCCTGGGCAATGGCAGCTCCGGTGGAAATGGCAATGCCCACGTCCGCCTCCGATAGTGCAGGAGAATCGTTGACGCCGTCCCCAACCATAATCACCACATGACCCTCTTGCCGTGCCTGGCGAATATATGCCGCCTTATCCTCCGGCAGCACCTCTGCGTGCACCTCGTCCACGCCCACTGCATTGGCAACGGACTGGGCGGTTCTGCGGTTGTCGCCGGTCATCATGACTACATTGTCAATTCCACAGCTGTGGAGCGCTGCAATGGCTGTCGGTGCCTCCCTGCGCAGCGGATCGGAGATGCACAGCACCGCCGCCAGCTCCCCGCCGATGCACAGATACAAGTGGGAATAGCTGGCATCCAGGCTCTGGAACAGGTCTTCCTCTCCCGCGGGGATTTTGCAGCCCTCATCCTCAAACACAAAGTGGGCGCTGCCGATGATGACCTTTTCTCCCTCCACCATGCTGGAAATTCCGTGGGCCACAATATACTGCACCTGGGAATGGTACTCCTGGTGGGACAGTCCCCGTCTCTTTGCCTCCTCCACCACGGCATTGGCGATGGAATGGGGATAGTGCTCCTCCAGGCAGGCTGCCAAGCGGAGCATTTCCGCCTCTGCATGCCCACCAAAGGGCACAATGGCTGCTACCTTCGGCGTTGCATAGGTCAGCGTTCCCGTCTTATCAAAGACAACGGTATCCGCCTTTGCCACGTTCTCCAGGAATCGCCCGCCCTTGACGGAAATATGGTACTGGGCGCTCTCCCGCATGGCAGACAGCACTGCAATAGGCATTGCCAACTTCAGAGCGCAGGAGAAATCCACCATCAGCACCGCAAGGGTCTTGGTCACGTTCCGGGTGACAAGATAGGTCAAGGCCGTGCCACCCAGAGTATAGGGCACCAGCTTATCCGCCAGATGGGATGCACTGGCCTCTGCGGAGGACTTAAGCTTTTCGGAATCCTCGATCATTTTCACGATCCGGTCATACCGTCCGCTGCCCATGGCTTTTTCCACCTGGATGACACACTCGCCCTCCTCCGCCACAGTGCCGGCGTAGACAAAGCTGCCGGGGCCCTTGGCTACCGGCTGAGATTCTCCCGTCATGGAGGACTGATTGACCATTGCCTCTCCGGAGAGCACCTTGCCATCCAAAGGAATCAGGCTGCCGGTGCGGACAACAATCCGGTCACCCACCCGCACCTGACCAACGGGAACCAGCACCTCGTCCCCGTCCGTTTGCAGCCACACATTTTCTACCTGCAGCGCCATGGCTCCTGCCAGGTCTGCAACAGACTTTTTGTGGGTCCACTCCTCCAAAATTTCGCCCAGCCGGAGCATAAACATCACGGAACCGGCGGTGTTAAAGTCGCCCCGCACTACGGAAACCGTAACGGCAGTGGCATCCAGCACCGCCACCGTCAGTTTTCCTTTCAGCAGGGCAGCCAGGCCCTCCCGGATGTATTTCAGGGATTTTACCGCCGCAATTGCCGCCATTACCGGCATCGGCAGAAAAATTTTGCTGAATGCCCGGCGGCAGACGGTCATGGTCAGCTTTTCCTCAAACTCCCGGTTCAGGGCCCGGGAAGTGTGCTCCGGCACCAGATTCTGCTCCTCTGCACCGGCAAAGGAAAAGCGGGCCAGAGCGGCAATCAGCATCGCGCGGTTGCCGGTATAGTGAATAATCGCATCCTGCGTCCGGTCATAAACCGTCACATCCCGGATGTTTTCTTCGTTTTTCAAATAGTATTCCAGCAAATCCGCCTGATGTAGGGACATCCTCCCGCAGTGCAGGTGTACCCGCATCCGGTTGCTGGATTCATGTAAAATACTGCATTTCATACTCTGTTCTCCCAGGAAAAAGGCCTGGTAAAATCGCACCTGCGTGCGCATCTTACCAGCCCTTTGCCTTATTCCGCAGTCTCGGCGGGAGCATCCTCAATGACCGGCTCTGCGTTCTTCTCTGCGCGGCTTTCATTGATGTCCTGTGCATCGGCGTAAACATCCTGTGCGCCCTCCCGGATGGTGGTGACGGTCTTCATCACGCTGTCCTTTGCCCGGAGTGCAGCAGCGGTGGTATGGGCGTAAACCTTCTGGGCATCCTTGCTGCCAAGAATTTTAAGGCCCACTGTTCCGAACAGAACGCCGGCGCCAAACAAACCGATTTTCTTCATAATGGTATCCTCCAATTTCTGTGTCTCCTGGTTAGCTTCCGCAAACCAGCGTATAGATGATAGCACCTGCTAACCCAAAAATCAACCGATTTCCCAAATTTTTCAAAAACTTGTAAAGTTTGCTGTTTTCCTGTCCCGCCCCAGGGGAGGCCATTGGTATATTTTGAAAACTCCGATTTGGGCCTTACCGCAGCGGTTCCCCCTCCATGCAGCTGCGCAGCCGCTCCTTGAGAAAATCCACTGCATAATACATGGTTTCGTACTTTAGGTACATCAAGGCGTTTTCATCCCACAGATACCGAACTCTGGGGGCAAATTCCTCGTCTCCCTCCCAGAAAAACAGAGCAATGGACAGCTCCTGAAAAGCCGGAATTGCATAGGAAATATCCGCCCCCTTTATGGCCCTGCCGCCCATCTTCTCACAGGCCCGGACAAAGTCCGCTTTTTCTTCCTGGATCAGCGCGGCAAAGGGGTCTACTCCCTCTTCCAGAAGATTTCGGTGGAACTGATTGCCAAAGTCCGTCAGATTCTTCCACCGTCCTGTGAGGAAACGGTCTTCCCGGCTGTCGCAGATCAGGTCCATCAAGGTCAGCACCTCGTTAAAAGAGTTTGCCTCCTGCCAGGCGTCCCCACAAAATCGCTCCATGCTGCCATTTAGCCGGTTAATCCGGTATGGGCAATCAAAGAACCGGGTATATAGCCACCCTGCCTCTGCTTTCAGCCCCAGCTTTCTGATAAGGCCCTCCTGATCATAGCTTAAAAACAGCTTTCTAGCCGCCGATGCCTGAATGGCATAGTTATTTCTGCGTTCCATAGCCCGTCTCCTTTTTTGAAATCAGTATACCGCAATCGCAGCAAATATGCAAGGCGTACCCTGTGCAGGCCTGCCCGAAATCTTAAATATTCATTGTTTCGGTTTACATTTTGGCAAATCAGTGGTAGAATAGGATAGAGTTTAGCGAAATGAGTTGATTTGTTTGAATTACGACAATACCCAGGTCATTATCAATCTGGATGCCATTGAAAAAAATATAGATGCCGTGCGGGAAAAAACCAGTCTCCCGGTGATGGCAATTATCAAAGCCGATGCCTACGGTCATGGTGCCATTCAGGTGGCGCGGCTGCTAAAGGACAAGTGTGCCTTTTTCGGCGTCAGCTCCATGCTGGAAGCCATGGAGCTGCGGCGGGCAGAGCTGGAAAACCCCATTCTGATACTGGGTTATACCCCGGTGTCCGCCTTCCCCACCGCGATTAAAAACGGCATCCGTCCCTCCCTCTTCCACTACGAGGATGCCCTCGCCTTTTCTCAGGCAGCGGTAGGCCTCGGCAGAACCGACGCCCCCTTCCATTTTGCCCTGGATACCGGCATGAGCCGCATTGGCTTTCAGGCAACCGCCGCAGCGGCGGACCAGTGTGCACGCATTGCCCAACTGCCGGGGGTGAAGGCCGAAGGACTCTTCACCCATTTTGCCACCGCCGACAGCAGCGACCTGACCCGCTCCAAGGAGCAGGCCGAACGCTTCTACCGGTTTGATGCCATGCTGCGGGAGCGGGGAATTGAAATTCCCATCCGCCACCTGGATAACTCCGCCGGCATTATGAATTTCAGTCATCCCTGTGAAATGGTGCGCAGCGGTATTATTACCTACGGTCTTTACCCCAGCGACGAGGTAGAGCCCTCCCGTCTGGCGCTGACCCCTGCCCTATCCTGGCAGTGCCGCATCACACACCTGAAACGCCTGGAGCCCGGTCGGGAAATCAGCTATGGCGGAACCTTCGTAACCACCCGCCCCACCATGGTAGCAACCATTCCCGTGGGCTACGCCGATGGCTACCGCAGGAGTCTTTCCAACCGGTTCTATGTGCTGATTCACGGGAAAAAAGCCCCGATTTTGGGCAGAGTTTGTATGGATCAGCTCATGGTGGACGTTACCGACATCCCGGAAACCAGGCTGGAGGATACCGTCACCCTGATCGGCAAAAACGGGGATGCGGAGATCACCGTGGAACAGATTGCCGCAGCGGCAGACAGCTTTAACTATGAATTCGTCTGCGGAATCAGCAGACGGGTTCCCAGAATCTATGTTAAAAACGGAAAGATCGTCAATGAAGTCCGGTATTTGCTGGATACTTAATACATAAATGGAGGTTTCCCATGCCCAAACCAACGAAGGGCCGCTCTGCTGCCCCCAGCGGACAGCCCCCCATTGTAAAAATCTTGGCAATTCTGATTGCCATATTGGCCCTTGCAGACATTTTTGTGATTGCGCTGTGCCTGAAAACGGGGAAACGGCCCGATTCCACCGAGCCCACCGCCAGTCCCATTGAAACCCTGCCCGAAGCCACGGAAACGCAAGCACCTATGTCTCCCATATCCACCGCCACCATTCTCTCCACCGGCGACCTACTGATGCACAAAAAGGTCATCGATTCCGGTAAACAGGAGGATGGCAGCTATGACTACGAGAGTATTTTCCGCTACATAACTCCCTACGTTTCCGCTGCGGACTATGCCGTTGCCAACCTGGAAACCACCCTGTGCGGAACGGACAAGGGCTTTGCCTACTCCGGCAACCCCAAGTTCAACTGCCCGGACGCCATTGTAGACAGCGCAAAGAACGCAGGCTTTTCCATGCTCCTCACCGCCAACAACCACAGCATCGATACCACCATTGTGGGCTTTAAGCGGACGCTGGAGGTCGTGCGGGAGAAGGGGCTTGCCACCCTGGGCACTTACCTTTCCCCCGAAGAGCAGAAGTGGACCATGATCGAAGTCAACGGAATCAAGCTGGGGCTACTGTGCTACACCTATTCTGACGGTTACGCACAAAACGGCAACCCGGTGCTGAACTTTAACGAGGTGCCGGAAAGCGGCATTCTCAATTACTTTACTTATGACAAGCTTCCGGATTTCTACAGCCAGGTAACGGGTTACCTGGAGGAAATGAAGCAGGCCGGTGCAGACGCCACCCTGATGTACATCCACTGGGGCACGGAATACCAGCTTGCCGCCGACGCAAACCAGTCTGCCATCGCTCAGCAGCTGTGCAATCTGGGCATTGACGCCATCATCGGTGGGCATCCCCACGTGGTAGAGCCCATGAATCTGCTGCAAAGCGCCGCCGACCCCGACCACCACACCGTGGTGCTCTACTCCATGGGCAACGCCGTTTCCAACCAGCGCAAGGAAGAAATGCAGTCCATCACCACCGGCGAAACGGAGGACGGAATGCTCTACAGCCTCACCTTTGCCAAATATGCCGATGGCAGCGTTGCTATTGACTCCGTGGATTTACTCCCCACCTGGGTAAATATGAACGCCAACAGCGGCAAAACCGAATATAACATCATCCCTCTGGATACCTCCATTGCCACCCAGTGGCAGGAGCGCTTTGGCCTGACGGATATTCAGGTGTTAAACGCCAAGGCCTCCCTGAACCGCACGAACCAAGTGGTTTCCACCAGTCTGGAACGGGTGCAAAGCTTCCTTTCCAGCCAGAAGGAGGCCAGGGAAATCCCTGCATCCACGGATGATGCCGCCTAAGGAGGAACTTCATGCCCTTTTCCAACCGTAAAAAGCAGGGCTCTGCCATTGTCGGAGTTCTGGTCGCACTGATTATCGTCCTGACCGTTCTGAATGCCGGGGTGATTGGACTAACCCTGTCCATTCCCGACAGCCAAGGGGCTGCTCCTACTGAGCCCCCCACCCTTGCCACAGAGGAAACCACCCCTCCCACTACGGAAGAAACCGAGCCCCCCACCACCATGCCGGAACCGGAGCACGAGGTTTCCACCGCTACCATTCTCTCCACCGGCGATATTCTGATGCACATGCCCGTTATCAGTTCCGGCGCAAAATCCGAAGGCTATAATTTTGATTCCATTTTCCGCTATGTCACCGACGATGTTTCCGCCGCCGATTTTGCCGTTGCCAACCTGGAAACCACACTGGCTGGCACGGATAACGGCTATGCCTATGCCGGTTTCCCCAACTTCAATAGTCCCGATGCCATTGTGGACAGCCTGAAAAATGCCGGATTTGATATGCTCCTCACCGCCAATAACCACAGCTACGATACCACCCTGGTGGGCTTCAAGCGCACTTTGGAAGTCGTCCGGGAGGCCGGCCTGGAAACCCTGGGCACCTATCTCTCCTCCGATGAGCAGAAATGGACCATTGAGGAGATTAATGGCATTAAGGTGGGTATGCTCTGCTACACCTACGCAACGGGCGTCGGTTCCAACGGGGCCCCACAGCTCAACGGCAACGCTGCCATCAGTGAGCCCGGCCTGTGCAACTATTTCAGCTACAGCAATTTACCCGCCTTCTATTCCGAAGTGGAAGGGTATCTGCAGGAAATGAAGGATGCCGGAGCGGAAGCGACCATATTCTACATTCACTGGGGCGTAGAATATCAGCTTGCCGCCAACCAGGATCAGGCAAACATTGCCCAGCAGCTCTGTGACCTGGGTGTGGACGTGATTGTCGGCGGGCATCCCCATGTGGTGCAGCCGGTAGATCTGATTGACAGCACCGTAGACCCTGACCACAAAACCGCCATCATCTATTCCATGGGCAACGCCGTTTCCAACCAGCGGAAGGGCAACATCAGCTCCATCAGCACCCCCCACACCGAAGACGGCGTGCTCTTTAACGTCACCTTCTCCAAGTATTCCGATGGAACGGTATACCTGGACAGTGTAGACGTCACCCCCACCTGGGTAAACCTGAATACCAACAACGGCTCCCGGGAATACAATATCGTTCCCCTGGATGACAGCATCCGGGATCAGTGGCAGGAAAAATTCAACATGACCGAGAACGAATTCAATGCCGCCCAGCGCTCTTATGACCGAACCTCTGCCCTGGTTGACGACGGTCTAGCCAAAGTTCAGGAATACCTGCAGCAGCAGAAGCAGCAGCGGGATGAAAACTATTTGCTTCAGGCCCAGAACGCCGCCGCGTAAGGAGAAAACCATGGATTTAATGCCTTTCTTTCAAAGCGTATTGGAGCAGGACACAGCCCCCATCGTGCTGTGCGACCTGAACCACACCATTCTCTATATGAACCCCGTGGCAGCCCAAAGGTACGCAAAACGGGGCGGCTACGCCCTGGTGGGGAAGAATCTATTGGACTGCCACAATGCCCAGTCCGTTGCCGCCATAGAGCGGGTGCTGGGCTGGTTTCAAGAGAATCCCAGAAACAACCGGGTATTTACCTTCCGCAATGACAAAGAATGCAAGGATGTTTACATGATTGCCCTGCGGGATTCCAGCGGCGCCCTCATCGGCTACTATGAAAAGCACGCCTACCGCACCCCCGAGCCCCGGGGTCTCTACGCCCTGGAACAGGACTGACTTACACCCCCTGATAATAAAACATAAGCGTGCGTTGCAAAATGTACCTTTATGGAAAACCACATCGACCAGCCTCAAGAAGCGGGTTGGTTGATGTGGTTTTTGCTATTTTTCAAACAGTTTAAGCTACCGGCGGGACTTTTCCAGCGTGCAAAAAGAGCTTCTGCGAAAAATCCCAGGCAGGCCCGGGGTTATCAATCACCCCGGATCAAAAAGTCTCTTTACTCCGGTTTTCTCCGATCGCGAGCCCCTTTCTTCTCGGAAGCAGCGCCAAGATTTATCTTTTTAACCAGTCCATGTATATTTTTCTTGATTTTCAGATAAGACTATGCTATAATTTGGACAATTCATGCGGTGCGTAACGTCTCGTTTGGCTGTCACAATGCCGCATATTTTAGGAGATGACGCGCTATGTGTGGAATTGTTGGATTTACCGGACATCATGCAGCAGCCCCGATCCTGCTGGAGGGACTCTCCCGGCTGGAATATCGGGGCTATGATTCTGCCGGACTTGCTGTGCGGGAAGGAACCAGCCCCGTCCGGGTGGTCAAGGCCAAGGGTCGGCTGAAGGCTCTGGCTGAAAAAACGGACAATGGGCAAACTCTGCCGGGAACCTGCGGCATCGGTCACACCCGCTGGGCCACCCACGGAGAGCCTAGTGAAAACAATGCCCACCCCCACTGCTCCGATGACGGCAATGTGGTTGCCGTACACAATGGCATTATCGAAAACTATCAGGAACTCCGGGAAAAGCTGACCCGGAAGGGCTACAGCTTTTATTCCTCCACGGATACTGAGGTTGCCGTAAAGCTCATCGACTACTACTATAAAAAATACGCCCACACCCCCGTGGACGCCATCAATCATGCCATGGTTCGTATTCGCGGCTCCTATGCCCTGGCTGTCCTCTTCCAGGATTACCCTGGAGAGATCTATGCCGCCCGGAAGGACAGCCCCATGATCATCGGTGTATCCGGGGGCGAAAGCTATCTGGCCTCCGATGTGCCCGCAATTCTAAAGTATACCCGCAGCGTTTACTATATCGGCAACCTGGAAATCGCCCGTTTGACCCCTGACGGCGTCACCTTCTACAATCTGGACGGCGACGAAATCACCAAGGATCTGGTGGAAATCAAGTGGAATGCTGAGGCAGCCGAAAAGGCCGGCTTTGAGCACTTTATGATGAAGGAAATCCACGAGCAGCCCAAGGCTGTACAGGACACCCTGAATTCCGTGCTGAAAGACGGACAGATCGACCTGAGCCAAACCGGGCTAACCCAGGAAGAAATGAAGACCTGGCAGCAGATTTATATTGTGGGCTGCGGCTCAGCCTACCATGTGGGCGTAACGGCCCAGTATGTGCTGGAAGACCTGGCGCGGCTGCCGGTGCGGGTGGAGCTGGCCTCCGAATTCCGCTACCGCAACCCCCTGCTCACGAAAAACACCCTGGTGGTCATCATCAGCCAATCCGGCGAAACCGCCGACAGTCTGGCAGCCCTGCGGGAAGCCAAGGAGTTTGGCGCAAAGACCTTGGCAATTGTCAATGTGGTGGGCTCCACCATTGCAAGAGAAGCCGACCATGTATTCTACACCCTGGCAGGCCCGGAAATTGCCGTAGCAACCACCAAAGCCTACAGCACCCAGCTGATGGCAGTATACACTCTGGCAATCGCCCTGGCAAAGGTGCGGGCCACCCTGCCGGAAGAGGAATGCACCAGACTCATCGGCGAGCTGGAGGCCCTGCCGGACAAAATCGAAAAGCTGCTGGAAAACAAGGAACGCATCCAGTGGTTTGCCTCCAAGCAGGTTGCGGCGAAGGATATTTTCTTCATTGGGCGGGGCGTGGACTATGCCATCAGCCTGGAGGGCAGCCTGAAAATGAAGGAAATCAGCTATATCCATAGCGAGGCCTACGCCGCCGGTGAGCTAAAGCACGGAACCATCAGCCTGATTGAGCCCAATACCCTGGTGGTCGGCCTGCTGACCCAGCAGAGCCTATATGAGAAAACCCTGAGTAACCTTTTGGAGTGCAAGAGCCGCGGGGCTTACCTGATGGCCCTGACCTGCAACGGCAACTTCAGCATTGAAGACAGCGCGGATTTTGTAATCTATATTCCCAAGACCGATCCCCACTTTGCTGCCTCCCTGGCGGTGATCCCCCTGCAGCTGCTTGGCTACTATGTCAGCGTTGCCAAGGGTCTGGATGTGGATAAACCCAGAAACCTGGCAAAAAGCGTTACCGTAGAATAGGGCTGGGATATTGCAAAAATAAAAGTACACATAAAAAAACTGTCATTCCGAGCCAGCGCCGCAGCACTGGTTCACAATGACAGTTTTCTTTTAGGTATTTTTTGACCCATACAGGTCTTTTGGGAAACGTTTCCTTTACTTTTCTCCGGGGAACAGGTTCAAAATGGCAATTCTGGCGGCCTCCTGCTCAGCCCGCTTCTTGCTGCGGCCCTCGCCTTGACCCACCATACCGCCATTGAGGGATACCGCCACAGTAAAGTGCTTGTCGTGGTCGGGGCCCGTTTCGCCGGTAAGAGTGTAGGTCAGCACCTGGTTCTTCTTTTGCTGCACCAGCTCCTGGAGCTTGGTCTTATAGTCTGCATTGTGCATCTGGCTGACGGGAACCTCTACAAGGATAAAGGTCTGGATAAACTTCTGGGATGCGGCAATGCCGCCATCCAGGAAGCAGGCTGCAATCACCGACTCCACGGCATCTGCCAGAATGGAGTCTCTGGTTCGTCCGCCTCCCTGCTCTTCTCCGTGACCCAGCATCAGATGATCCCCCAGGTGAATCCGGGCGGCAACGGATGCCAGGGTCTTTTCGCACACCATATCTGCCCGCATCCGGGTCAGCTCCCCCTCCGGGCGATCCGGGAAGTTCCGGTACAGGTACTCTGCCACCAGCATCCCCAGGATGCTGTCTCCCAAAAACTCCAGCCGTTCGTTGCTCAAAAGGCTATTGTGCCAGCGCTCGTTGGCAAAGGAAGAATGGGTCAGGGCATTTTGCAGCAGAGAAATATTGTGAAAATGATAGCCAATGGCCTCTTCTAAATCTTTAATCATTTACGGTTTGCTCCTTATATTTTGCCAGTTCTGCCAGGGCGCTCTGAAGCTCCGGATTGATATCATCCTGAGCCGCATCCATAGCCTGCTTCACCGCATTGCGGAAGGCCAGGGCATCGGAAGAACCGTGGGCTTTGATCACGGGCTTGGCAATGCCCAATAGCTGTGTACCGCCGATTTCGTGGTAATCCAGCAGCTTCATCATGCTCTTTACTCCGGAGGAGCACAGAAGATACCCAAGCTTGGAAAACACATTCTTCTTGAACATCTTTTTCATCAGGCTGCCCATAAACATGGCAGTGCCCTCAATGGATTTCAGCAGGACGTTGCCGGAAAAGCCATCGCACACCACCACATCCACGGCGCCCAGAGGAACGTCTCTGGCCTCCACATTGCCGGTAAAGTTTAAAAGGCCCTTTTCTCCGGCATCCTTCAAAAGGGCGTAAGCATCCCGCTGCAGCTGGGTTCCCTTGCTGTCCTCCGTGCCGATGTTCAGCAGGCCCACCTTGGGATTCTCAATTCCCAGCCGCTTTTTGGCGTAGGCAGAGCCCACCAGACCGAATTGCAGCAGAAATTCCGGGGTGCACTCGGCATTGGCGCCGCAATCCACAATCACGGTATTGCCCCCCAGCTTATTGGGCATGGCAGGGCCCATTGCCGCTCTGCGGATGCCCTTGACCCGCTTGACAATCAGGGTTGCACCGGTAAGCAGAGCGCCGGTAGAACCGGCGGAGACAAAGGCATCCCCCTGCCCCTGGGCCAGCAGCCGCAGGCCGATGACCAGAGAGGAATTCTTCCGCTTGTGAATCACCGTAGCGGGATCATCATGCATATCCACAACATCCTCTGCTCCGGCTATCTCCATGCCCTCCGGCAAATCGGATAGTCCGTGCTTCTGCATCACGGAGAGAATTTCTTCGCTGCGGCCCACCAGGGTGATTTCCGCACCAAAGTCTTTGTTTGCCGCAATGGCGCCCAGCACCGGTGCCTCCGGAGCCAGATCGCCGCCCATTGCATCCAGGATAATCTTCATACGCGTATCCTCTCTTTCACAGTCCTTGGGCAAGAAGCCGGTCGATTTCTCCCAGCGCGCGCTGAGAGATCGCCAGATTCTTCTCTGCCTTTTTGCGAACCCTGTATTCCAGTGGGGAAATAATGCTGAAATTCACATTCATCGGCTGGAAGGACTCGATGCTGCTGTCGCTGATGTACAGCCCCAGCGCGCCGATGGCGGTGGTTTTGGGAAAATCCGGGATTTCCCGTCCCTGTACCTTTGCTGCCATGGCAACTGCCGCCAGGAAGCCGGAAGCCGTGGACTCCACATAGCCCTCCACTCCGGTCATCTGCCCGGCAAAGGCTACCAACGGATTGCGCCGGTCAGCATAAAACCGATCCAGCAGCTTCGGGCTCTGCAAAAAGGTATTCTGGTGCATGACCCCATAGCGGACAAACTCCGCTTCCCGCAGGGCAGGAATCATGGAAAATACCCGTTTCTGCTCCCCGAATTTCAGATGCGTCTGGAAGCCCACCAAATTATACACGCTCTTGGCGGCATTGTCCTGCCGGAGCTGGAGCACCGCGTAGGGCTCTTTCCCGGTTTTGGGATCTGTCAGGCCCACAGGCTTCATGGGGCCGTAGCGCAGGGTATCCAGCCCCCGGCGGGCCATAACCTCTACCGGCATACAGCCTTCAAACACCCGCTTATCTTCAAAGCCGTGAACCTCGGCTTCCTCTGCGGAAACCAATTCCTTGATGAAGGCTTCGTACTGCTGCTTGTCCATGGCACAGTTTACATAATCAGGAGTTCCCCGATCATATCGGCTCTGCCACCAGGCAAGCTCCATATCCACGGATTCCGCCGTTACCAGTGGAGCGGCAGCATCGAAGAAGTGGAGATATTCCGCTCCAAAATAGTCCCCGATGGCCTTGGAAAGCTTATCCGAGGTCAGCGGGCCTGTCGCGATGATCACCGGCCCCTCCGGCACCTGGGTCACTTCCTGGGAGACAACGGTAATCAGGGGATTGCTGCGGATTTTCTCCGTCACCAGCCGGGAAAAGCCCTCCCGGTCTACTGCCAGGCAGCCCCCGGCCTCTACCCGGGTCTTTTCAGCGCACTCCAATATCAAACTGCCGCATCGGCGGAGCTCCTCTTTTAGCAGCCCCACCGCATTTTCCAGCCGGTCGCCCCGCAGAGAATTGGAGCAAACCAGCTCTGCAAAATCCTCGCTGTGGTGTGCGGGGCTCATTTTGGCGGGCTTCATCTCGTACAGCTTAACGGGAATGCCCCGCTTTGCCAACTGCCAGGCGGCCTCTGAGCCGGCAAGCCCGGCTCCGATCACCTTAACTTCCATGGTTTTACTCCTTTGTCTTCTTGGGGGTAGTCTTCTTCGCAGCAGGTTTCTTTGCCGCTGTCTTTTTGGCGGCGGGCTTCTTTTGCTTTGCTTCCTCCTGGGCATCCTGAGGCTTTTCCGCCTCCTGGGCATCTTCCCCGGTCTTCTTTTTATAGTAGCCGCGCTGATCCTCCGGCAGGAACCGGGGACACTGTTCATTGATGCAGAAAGGCTTCATTCTCCCCTTGCCGGACTTCTTGAACATGGTCTGACCGCACTCCGGGCAATCCTCTGCCGTGGGCACATCCCAGGTCATAAAGCCGCACTCCGGGCCTTTTTCGCAGGCATAGAAGGCGTAGCCCTTCTTGCTCTTCCGTTTCAGCATTCCGCTGCCGCACTTGGGGCAGCGACCGGGCATTCTTTCCACCAGAGGCTTGGCATTCTTGCACTCCGGGAAGCCGGGGCAGGCCAGGAATTTCCCGAAGCGGCCCATTTTGATGACCATCTTCCGCCCGCAGAGCTCGCAGACCTCGTCCGTCTCCTCCTCGGGGACCTTCAGCCGGACACCCTCCAGTGCGGTTTCCGCGTCCTTGAGTTCCTTTTCAAAATCCTGGTAGAAGTCCGCAAGCAGTTCTTTCCAGTTCTGCTTGCCCGCCTCCACCGCGTCCAGACGGTTTTCCATGTTGGCGGTAAAGCCCACATCCACAATGTCCTGGAAGCGCTCCTTCATAAGCCCTGTCACCACTTCGCCCAAAGCGGTGGGAACCAGGCGCTTATCCTGCTTTACCACATAGTCCCGGTCTTCAATGGTGGAAATGGTGGCAGCGTAGGTGGAAGGGCGGCCCACGCCCTTCTCTTCCATGGCCTTTACCAGGGTAGCCTCGGTATACCGGGCGGGGGGCTGGGTGAAGTGCTGCTGCTTATCCATAGACCGGGCAGCGGCTTCCTCTCCCACCGTCAGGTCCGGCAGGGGGGAACCCATTGCCTCCCCCTCCTCGTCCTTGCCTTCCTCATAAACGGCAATAAAGCCGGGGAAGCGCAGGCTCTGGTGGGTGGAGCGGAAGGTGTGCCCTGCGCAGCTGGTATCGATGGACACGGTATCATACAGCGCATTTGCCATCTGGCTTGCCAGAAAGCGGCTCCAAATCAACTTGTACAGCCGGTACTGATCCGGTGTCAGGCTGCTGCGAACCCGCTCCGGGTCCAGCTCCACGTGGGTCGGCCGGATGGCTTCGTGGGCATCCTGTGCCGTATCCTTGGTCTTGTATACATGGAAGGAACCATAATAGTATTCCTTGCCGTAGCGCTGGGAAATAAACTGCGCCGCAGCCGCCATTGCTTCGTCACTCAGGCGCTGGGAGTCGGTACGCATATAGGTGATCAGGCCCAGAGTGCCTTCTCCTGCTACGTCCACGCCTTCATACAGCTGCTGGGCCACCATCATGGTTTTCTTGGGGGTCATGTTCAGCTTTCGGGATGCCTCCTGCTGGAGGGTGGACGTGGTAAAAGGAGGCGCGGCAGTGCGCTTTTTCTCCGCCTTTTTCACATTGGTAACGGTAAAGCGTTTGCCGGTGATATCATCGATAACCGCCTGGGTTTCCTGCTGGGTTTCCAGCTCCCGCTTTTTCTCCTCCCCATAATAGTGGGCAACAAAGGAGCCGGGACGGCCTATCCGATCCAGCGTCACATCCAGCGTCCAGTATTCCTTCGGCTGGAAGGCACGAATCTCCTCCTCCCGGTCAACCACCATCCGGGTGGCTACGCTCTGCACGCGTCCGGCGGACAGGCCCCTTCTGATTTTCTTCCACAGCAGCGGAGAGAGCTCGTAGCCCACAATCCGGTCCAGAATTCTTCTGGCCTGCTGGGCATCCACCAGGTCATAGTCAATATCCCTGGGGTGCTGAATGGAATCTTTTACCACCTTCTGGGTGATTTCGTGAAAGGTGACCCGATGGGCCTTGTCATCCGGCAGCTTCAGCAGCTCCTTCAAATGCCAGGAAATGGCCTCTCCCTCGCGGTCAGGGTCGGTTGCCAGATAGACGGTATCCGCCTCTTTGGCGGCGGCCTTCAGTTCCTTGATCAGGGCCTCTTTGCCCCGAACGGGCATATATTCCGGGGTGAAATCATGCTCCAGATCCACACCCATCTTGCTTTTCGGCAGATCCCGCAGGTGGCCCATGCTGGCCTTGACCACATAGTTGGGGCCCAGGTACTTGCCGATGGTTTTTGCTTTGGAAGGCGACTCAACGATCACCAGATTGTTGGCTTTGCCCATGAAATATCTCCGTTTCCTGGAATGGACGCATCCAATTCCTTATTTTGCAGCGGGCTATCCCCGCTTCTGCGCCACCCGTTTTCCGGGCAGACGGCATATTTTTCCCTTTATTTCCAGCATGGTGAGAATGCTCAGCACCTTGCCGGGATTCAGTCCGACCTGGGCGATGACCTCGTCCACCAGGCGCTCTTCGCCGATGGCGGCGTACACCTGCTGCTCCTCCGGGGTCAGTCCTGCCGCAGGGTCTTTTAGGTCACTATACGGCTGCCGGTCGGCTTTGTCAATGGTTTTTGTATCTGTTTTTTTCTGAACGGGCTCTTTTTTTGCTTTCTGCCGGGGTTTTGGCGGTTCTATTTTGGGAATTTCCAGCCCCGCGCCGCAAGTCTTGGGCAGTTTGCCCGGATAGATTCCTTCGTATTCCAGCAGCACGTCTTCCCCGGTGCTCACCGCAATTGCTCCGTCTCTCAGCAGCCGATTGCTGCCCACAAAACCGGGCATATCCACATTTCCCGGGATCACAAATACATCCCTGCCCTGATCCAGAGCCATCCGGGCGGTCAGCAGCGCACCGCTTTTCTCCGGCGCTTCCACCACAACCACCCCGCAGCTCAGGCCGCTGATAATGCGGTTTCTCCTGGGAAAATTCCAGCTCATGGGCGGCGTCCCAGGGGCATACTCCGTAAGAATACACCCCTGGCACTCCGTCTGGAGAAACAGCTCCTTATTGCTTTTGGGATACACCACGTCTGCGCCGCAGCCCAGCACGCCCACGGCTGCCACGCCTTCATTCAGCGCTCCGATCATGGCTGCACCGTCGATGCCCTTGGCAAGGCCCGATACTACCAGTGCACCGCCGCGGGCCAGGGATGACCCCATGCGCCGGGCCATTTGCAGGCCATAGAAGGAGGGCTTCCGTGTGCCCACCACCCCCACGGTAGCAAGGTCGTCCATTTGCGGGAGGCTGCCCTTGTAGTACAGTACCACCGGAGCATCGTAAATACTCCGCAGCCGGTTTGGATACAGGGGATCCGTCATGGTCAGCACGGAAATATCCAGCTTTGCACAGTCGGCAAGAATCTTTTCCACATCCTCCAAATCCCGGCCTTTCAGGGATTCCATTGCCTGGGAGGTCATACCGGGAACCTTTGCCAGCTCCTCCTGCGAAGCAAAATACACATCCTGGGGATCGGAAAACTGCCGTATCAGGGCGCACTTCACCCCATCGGACACATTGGGCCGGTTTGCCAGCCACAGCCAATACAGCAGCATTTTCTCTTCCTCCTATACTTTTCCCATCTGCCACATCACCGCCGTAGCGGCAACGGCAGCATTGAGAGATTCACAGTGGGGATTCATAGGGATAATCAGGCAGTGCCGGGCGCTTTCCAGGATCTCCCGGCGGACGCCCTGTCCTTCGCTGCCGATGACCACCGCCATAGCGCCCACATCCGCCCTGCGGATATCCTGGGCCCGATCGTTCAGGGCGGTAACTGCAATGGGAACTCCCGCTTCCATACAAGCCTTTTTTGCCGTCTCCCAATCCGTCACGGTGATTTTTGTGCGGAATACCGCCCCCATGCTGGCCCGCACCACCTTATGGCTAAAGGGATCGGCACAACCCTCCAGCAGCGCAACGGGAACATTCCAGGCATCGGCGGTACGCAAAATTGTACCCAGATTGCCCGGGTCCTGAATTCCGTCCAGCAGCAGCATTCCCTTTTCCGGCGCAAACCGGTTCTCTTCCGGCAGCCGGCATACAAACACCGCCCCCTGGGGAGTTGCCATGGGGGAAATGGCCTCCATAACCTCCGGACTCACCCGGATTACCCGGCAGGAATCCGGCACCTCCGCCTGGATGCCGTCGGTTAAAAAAACCGTTTGCAGTCCCGGGCAGTATTTCACCGCCTCCTGCAAAAGCTTTGTGCCGTCGGATACATACAGGCCTGCCTTCTCCCGCTCCCGTTTGGAATTGAGGAGCTTTTTCACCTGCTGCACCATGGGGTTTTTTCTGGATGTAATTTTCTCCGTCATCACAGCTTCTGCACCTTTTCCAGGGCCACATTATCCCCCAGTACCACCAGGGTGTCTCCTTCCCGAACGGCATAATCCGCCGTGGGGGAGACATTGGTTTTGCCGTCATTTTCCACGGCAATGATGTTCACCCCCAGCTTTGCCCGGACGTTCAGCTCCCGCAGAGTCTTCCCGATCCAGGTCTTGGGAGCGGGCACATCCAGAATGCCAAAGTCCTCGGAAAGCTCAATGTAATCCAGCACATTGTGGCTGTTAAGAGTGCGGGCCAGCCGCTGGGCATACTCGTACTCCGGTATGATCACCCGGTTGGCACCCAACTTTTCCAGCACCTTCCGGTGGGTTTCGTCATGGGCCTTGCAGACAATGTAGGGCACTCCCAGCTCCTTGAGGTTCATGGTAACGAGCACGGAAGCCGCCAGATTGTCTCCGATGGCAATCACGGCGCAGTCCATGTTTCGTACCCCCAGAGCCCGCAGCACCTCTTTGTCCTGGGCATCCCCCACCACAGCGTGGGTCACATCGTTGGCAATCTGCTGAACCAGGTCGCCCTTAACGTCCAGAGCCAAGACCTCCGCCCCCAGCTTGCACAGCTGGCGGGCCAGCGCAGAGCCGAACCGGCCCAAACCAATTACAACATAGAATTTCATTTTTTTCTCCTTAACCGATCAGAAGGTTTGTCTGGGCATAGCGGAACCGTTCAGCGGCCCGGTCTCCTGTCAGGAAGCCCAGGCTGATGGTCAAAATGCCCACCCGTCCAAAATACATATACAGAATAATCAGGCATTGCGCCGGAACGCTGAGAGACAGGGTTGTGCCCGCTGTCACTCCCACCGTTGCCAGGGCCGAAATGGCCTCGTAAAGGGCGTTGGTAAAGGTTACGGGAGAGGTCGCGCAGATAAACACCGCCCCAAACACGGAAAGCAGCAGCATGGCGGAGGCCAGGGTCATGGCATCCAGCACCTGAGAATCGGGAATGGTTCGCCGGAAGGCGCACACCGTGCTCCTGCCCCGGAGGCGCGCCCAGATAAACAGCACCAGCACCACAAAGGTGACGGTTTTCAATCCGCCGGCAGTGGAACCGGAAGAGCCGCCAATGAGCATAAGCACCATGGAGGCCGCTTTTCCTCCCTCCGTGAGCTTTGCCTGATCAATTGCTGCGAACCCTGCGGTGCGCAGTGTAATAGACTGGAATAGTCCGTTGAGGAGCTTTCCGCCCAGACTCATGGAGCCCAGGGTTTGGGGGTTATTCCACTCCAAAAGGCAGGTAACCACCCAGCCGGACAGCAGCAGCATCCCGGTAGTGGCAAGCACCAGCCGGGTATACACGGTCATCTGCTTAAAAGGCTTTTTGCTTGCAAGCTCTTCCCACACCAGGAAACCCAGGCCGCCGGTGACCACCAGGGCGCCCAGGGTCAGCAGCACCACCGGGTCATTCTGGAAAACAGCCAGGCTTGCACCGGGCTCCAGGAATCCAAAGATATCAAAGCCCGCATTGCAGAAGGCACTGATGCTGTGGAATACCCCCAGCCACAAAGACTTGGAAAAACCAAACCGCGGGATAAAATAAAGGGTCAAAATGGCTGCGCCCACAGCTTCCACCGCCACGGAGCCGAAAATCACCGTCCGTTGGAGCCGCACCACGCCCTCCATATCGTTCAGGCTCAATGCCTGGGCCATAACCATCCGCTGCTTCAGACCGATGCGCTTGCGGAGCAGAAACACAAATAGCGTTGCCAGGGACATAAAGCCCAGGCCGCCGATTTCAATCAGGCATAGCAGCACCGCCTGACCGAAGCCGCTCCACTGGGTGTAGGTATCAAAGGGAGTCAGACCCGTGACACAGATAGCGGAGGTTGCCGTAAACAGTGCCCGGAGGAAATCACAGCCCTTGCCGTCCCGGGTGGATACCGGCAGCGTCAGCAGCAGACTTCCCAGCAAAATCAACAGCCCGAAGGTGGTTGCAATCACCTTTGTAGGGCTCAGGGGTTTTCCCCGCCGCTTCATTGTCCAGGCAATGAGCCGATTTTTCAGTGACATAGTCGATCGCCTTTCTGCGGAAATTGCATTAATTTACAGTCTACTTCATTATAACAGGGTTCTCCCCTTTTGCAAGTGAAAAAAGTGTGCGCCTTGGGTTTTGGTTTGCCCCGGGTCTATACACCGTTTCCCCGGAGCTCCACGATCTGATCCCGGAGGACCGCAGCATACTCGTATTCCATCATCTTTGCCGCTTCCTTCATCTGCTTTTCCAGGCGGGCAATTTCCTTTTCCTTCTCTGCCTTGGT
This sequence comes from uncultured Oscillospiraceae bacterium, assembly GCA_934589065.1. GTDB lineage: Bacteria > Bacillota > Clostridia > Oscillospirales > Oscillospiraceae > Faecousia. The sequence goes on along the minus strand of CAKTNN010000019.1, from coordinate 12,894 downwards.
CATCTTCACGCCGTTGCGGCCCTTGCGCTCGGCAGTGGGGGAAGAAATTTCAATCAGGTCTCTTACCGACTTGATGATGGTCTTTGGCACAATGCCGTGGGCCTGGTTGTAGGCATTCTGGATTTCCCGGCGGCGGGCAGTTTCGTCCATGGCGACCCGCATAGAGGGGGTTACCGTATCGGCATACATAATTACCTTTCCATCCGCATTTCGGGCGGCCCGGCCCATGGTCTGAATCAGGCTGGTTTCACTGCGAAGGAAGCCCTCTTTGTCCGCATCCAAAATGGCTACCAGGCTCACCTCCGGCAAATCCAGGCCTTCCCGCAGGAGGTTGATGCCCACCAGCACATCAAATTTTGCCAAGCGCAGATCCCGGATGATTTCCATCCGCTCCATAGCGCCGATGTCCGAGTGCATATAGCGCACCTTAATGCCGGCCTTTTGGAGATATACCGTCAAATCCTCCGCCATTTTCTTGGTCAGGGTGGTAACCAGCACCCGCTCGTTCCGGGCAGTGCGGGTATTGATTTCCCCAATCAGGTCATCAATCTGCCCTTCAATGGGCCGCACCTCTACCACCGGGTCAAGCAGGCCCGTGGGGCGGATCACCTGCTCCACGATTTGCCCGGAGCGGGTTTTCTCATATTCCCCGGGGGTCGCGGAGACATAGATTACCTGATTGATTTTCCCGTCGAACTCCGCAAAATTCAGTGGGCGGTTATCGTATGCCGAGGGCAGGCGGAAGCCGTAGTTTACGAGGGCATCCTTCCGGCTTCGGTCACCGGCATACATGGCCCGGCACTGGGGCAGGGTCACATGGCTTTCGTCCACAAACATCAGGTAGTCCTCCGGGAAATAATCCAGAAGGGTCGTAGGCGGCGTGCCCGGAGCCCGGCCCTGAATCACCCGGGAATAGTTTTCAATTCCGCTGCAAAAGCCGATTTCCGTCAGCATTTCCAAATCGTAATTGGTGCGCTGGGCGATTCTCTGGGCCTCAATCAGCTTGTTTTCCGCCCGGAATTTTTCCACCTGCCGGTCGCATTCCTTTTGGATTTCCAGCATTGCCCGCTGGAGCTTCTCCTTGGAAGCTACATAGTGGCTTGCAGGATAAATGGCAACGTGGTCCACATACCGCTCCACCATGCCGGAAACTGCGTTGATTTCGCTGATGCGGTCAATTTCATCCCCAAAGAACTCCACCCGGATGGCTCTGCCGGACCAGTAGGCAGGGTACACTTCCAGCGTATCCCCCCGAACCCGGAATTTGTTTCGGGAAAAATCAATATCGTTGCGTTCGTAACGGATCTCCGTCAGCTTTTTCAGGATATCGTCCATGGGGCGCTCCTGTCCTACCCGCAGGGAGATGACCATGCTTTTATAGTCAATGGGGTCACCCAGGCCATACAGGCAGCTGACCGAGGCCACAATAATCACATCCCGCCGTTCAAAAAGCGAGGAGGTGGCAGAGTGACGCAGCCGGTCGATTTCCTCATTTACCGCAGAATCCTTTTCAATATAGGTATCCGTATGGGCGATATAGGCCTCCGGCTGATAGTAATCGTAATAGGAAATGAAGTATTCCACCACATTATGGGGGAAAAACTCCCGGAATTCCGAGCATAGCTGGGCTGCCAGAGTTTTATTATGGGCCAGCACCAGGGTGGGCCGGTTCAGCTTTGCAATCACGGAAGCCATGGTAAACGTCTTTCCGGAACCGGTAACACCCAAAAGGGTCTGCTCCCGTAGGCCCCAGTTGACGCCGTTCGTCAGTGCCTCAATGGCCTCCGGCTGGTCGCCGGAGGGCTTATAATCGGAAACCAATTCAAAATGATCCATGTTTTTCTCCTTTTATAGAAGCAGGCATTCATTAAACCGTTCATCTGACCTGGCAATGGAAACATAGTCGTCGTCCGCCACAATGATGTGATCTGCCAGCACGATGTCCACCGCCTTCAATGCCTGGGCAATTCGGCGGGTCGTCTGGATATCCTCCGGCGAGGGAACCGCCAGGCCGCTGGGGTGATTGTGGGCCAGCACCACCGTGGAGGCATTGACCCCAATGGCGGTTTCCACAATCTTCCGGATGGAAATTCCGGTGGAATTGGTTCCTCCCTGCCCCACCTCTTTGCAGCACAGGACCTTACACTTGGCATCCAGGCACAGCAAAAACACCGTTTCCACCTTTCGCCCAAAAAAGTTCGGCATCAGATAAGCGGCGCAGTTTTCCAGGGTCGGCAGCACCGTCGCCTGCTGGGAACGGTTCACCAAATAAAACCGTCCCATCTGGGGAATCAGTGTCAACAATAGCGCCGCACTCTCCCCCACCCCCGGAACCTTGCACAGCTCCTCTACGCTGGCCTCCAGCACTTGGGAAAGGCTCCCGAAATGTTCCAGCAGGCTATGGGCAATGGGGTTGGTATCCGTCCGGGGAATCGCGTAAAAAAGCAGCAGCTCCAGGGCCTGCACATCCGAAAAATGATCCAGGCCCTCCTCCCGGAATCGCTTCTTCACTCTGGCTCTATGCCCTTCGTGCATGGATAAATCCCCCTTTGAAAAAAGTTGACCTTGCTATTTTCCCGCAAGCCCGTTAAAATAGAACACGAAAATTGTCGAAACACGCCGGGAAAGTTTTTCCCGGTTCTGCGCAAACTATTGGCAGCCTACAGAATGTAGGCCTACCTTCGTCAGGAGGATCGTCATGGACAATCAAGCCGTACAGATGCTGGATCTCATCACCGCCCCCTGCTTCTGCGTAAAGGACGGGCGGATCCTGGCCTGCAATCCCGGTGCAAAGGCGCTATTGCTGCCAATTGGCACACCGGTTGCGCCCATGCTCGCCACCGGGAAAGAGGAATATGCCGCATTTTCCGGCGGCTGTCTGTATCTTACCCTCTGCCTGGAGGGGATAACCTTCGGCGTCACCGTTGAACGGAAGGACAACATAGACTTTTTCCTTCTGGATGAGCCCATCCAGGAGTTCCGGACTCTTGGCCTGGCAGCCAGGGAACTGCGCTCGTCTCTTTCCGGCGTCATTACCACCGCAGAAGAGCTGAGCCGGCAAGTGGTGGACTCAGACAGCGCCCGGCGTCAGATCGGGCTTATGAACCGGGGCCTTGCCCAAATGCTTCGGGTCATCGGCAATATGTCTGCCGCCGGAAACCCGGTCAGCCATCCGGAATTTTTGGAAATCACCGGACTGTTCCGGGAAATCTTTGAAAAAGCCTCGGCCCTCACCGCCCAGTCCGGGTTGGTTTTAACCTACGAGGAGCCGAAAAACGCCATCTACACCCTGGCAGATCCCCAGGAATTGGAGCGGGCCGCCCTGAACCTTGTTTCCAATGCCGCCAAGTTCACCCCCAAGGGAGGGCGAATTCAGGCAAAGCTCAGCCAGCAGGGCCGTATGCTGCGCCTGACCGTGCTGGATAGCGGCTCCGGCGTTCCGTCAGAAAACCGGGGCACCCTCTTTCTGCGCTATCTGCGCAGCCCGTCCCTTGAGGATATCCGTCAGGGCATCGGTCTTGGCATGGTGCTGGTGCGCAGCGCCGCCACCCACCATGGAGGAACCGTCCTGATCGATTTCCCGCCCCAGGGCGGCACCCAGGTGTGCATGACCCTGGCTATCCGTCAGGATCTGCCAAGCACCCTGCGCTCTCCCATTTTGCGGGTGGACTACGCCGGGGAGCGGGATCATGCCCTTGTGGAACTTGCCGATGTACTTCCGGCAGAATGCTACGAAGCGTTTTGAAAACAAGGCCGCAAAAACGCGTCACTGCTTTCCGGCGCGCCTATTTTCTCCCATTATACCGGGAGATTGGCAGGAATGCAATGACGCGTTTCACTTTTCCCTGTTCTCAGGTGGCTGCGATTCTCATCAGCCCTTTTCCAGGTAGCTTCTTAAATACTGACCTGTGTAGCTTTCCGGCACCTGCGCAACCTCCTCCGGAGTTCCGGTGGCAACAACGGTTCCGCCGCCGTCGCCTCCCTCAGGGCCCAGGTCGATGATATAGTCTGCGGTTTTGATTACATCCAGATTGTGCTCAATCACCAGCACCGTGTTTCCCGCATCCACCAGCCGATTCAGCACCTCAATGAGCCGGTGCACATCCGCCGCATGGAGACCCGTGGTGGGCTCATCCAAGATATACATGGTGCGGCCCGTTGCCGTGCGGCTGAGCTCCGTCGCCAGCTTAACCCGCTGGGCTTCACCTCCGGACAGGGTAGTGCTTGCCTGTCCCAGCTTAATGTAGCCCAGGCCGACCTCTACCAGCATTTGGGCTTTCTTCCGAATTTTCGGCAGATTCTCAAAGAAGTCCACCGCCTCTTCGCAGGTCATATCCAGGACCTGGGCAATATTCTTCCCTTTATACAGCACTTCCAGGGTTTCCCGATTGTACCGTGCGCCGTGACAGACCTCACAGGGTACATACACATCCGCCAGGAAGTGCATTTCTATTTTCACCAGGCCGTCACCGGAGCAGGCCTCGCACCGACCGCCCTTTACATTAAAGCTGAACCGTCCCGGGCCATAGCCCCGCATTTTGGCATCCGCCGTGGAAGCAAACAAATCCCGGATGTCGTTGAATAGCCCTGTATAGGTTGCGGGATTGGAACGGGGAGTTCGCCCAATGGGGCTCTGGTCAATATCGATGACCTTATCCAGATTTTCCAGGCCCTCTACGCACCGGCAGGCTCCCGGGCGGCAGCGGGCATGGTTCAGCTTTGCCAGGAGCGTCTTGTTCAGCACCTCGTTGACCAGGCTGGATTTTCCGGAGCCGGATACGCCCGTCACCGCAGTAAAGGTTCCCAAAGGAATCTCCACATCCACATTTTTCAGATTGTTTTCCGATGCTCCCCGCACTGCCAAAATGCCACCGTTTCCTGTCCGGCGGGTTTTGGGTACGGGGATTCTCTTTTTGCCGGAAAGATACTGACCGGTGACGGATTCCGGGCAATCCAGCACATCCTGCAGCGTGCCCGCCACCACGATCTCACCGCCGTGGCTGCCGGCCCCGGGGCCCACATCCACAATATAGTCTGCCGCCCGCATGGTATCCTCGTCATGCTCCACCACAATCAGGGTATTGCCCAGGTCTTTCAGGTGCTTCAGCGTTCCCAAGAGCTTATCGTTGTCCCGCTGATGCAGGCCGATAGAGGGCTCGTCCAGAATGTACAGCACCCCCATCAACGAAGAGCCGATCTGGGTCGCCAGACGAATCCGCTGGCTTTCACCGCCGGACAGCGTTCCCGCTCCTCTGGACAGGGTGAGATAGCTCAGGCCCACATCCGACAGGAATTGCAGACGGGAGACAATCTCCCGAATAATCTGCTGGGCAACCACCGCCATATTGCCTTCCAAGCGGAGATTTTTCATAAAATCCAGTTCCTGTAAAATACTCATGCGGCAAAACTGCATGATATTCAGGCCGCCAACGGTCACCGCCAGAGCGATTTCCGACAGCCGGTCGCCGTGGCAGCGGGGGCAGGGTGCCGTTGCCATGCATTCCTCCAGCTCTTTCCGGGCCGCATCGGACTGGGTCTCCCGGAAGCGCCGGGAGATATTGTTGAGGATCCCCTCAAAGGGCTGCTCCAGCACGCCCATGCCGTTGCCCCGGTTATAGGTCATACGCAGCTTTTCCGTGCCTGTTCCGTATAGGATCACCTTCATGGCCTCCGGAGAAAGGTTTTTCACCGGCTCTGTCAGGGAGAAATGATACTTTTGAGACAGCGCTTCAAAATACATCCGGAAAATGGAATCCGTCCGGGCGCTTTGCCAGCCGGAAGCCTGGATTGCCCCCCCGAAAATGGACTTGTTCCTGTCGGGAATTACCAGATCTTCATCCGCAATCAGCTGGAAGCCCAGGCCGGTACAGTCCGGACAAGCCCCACTGGGATTATTAAAAGAGAACATCCGGGGCTCCAGCTCTACCAGGCTGATGCCGCAGTCCTCGCAGGCATAGTTCTGGGAGAAGCTCAGCTCCCGATCCTCCTTTGGCAGCTGAACGGTCACCAGGCCACCTGAATGGCTGCAAGCCGTCTCTATGGAGTCCGTCAGGCGGCGGCGCAGGCCGTCTTTTAATACCAGACGGTCTACCACCAACTCGATGGTATGCTTTTTGTTCTTTTCCAGCTTAATTTCTTCCGTCAGATCGTAGAGGATTCCGTCCACCCGTACCCGGGCAAAGCCCTGCTTCCGGGCATCCTCAAACACCTTGACGTGCTCGCCCTTTTTTCCCCGGATTACGGGAGACAGCACCACGAACCGGGTTCCCTCCCCCAGGGCTTCCACCCGGTCCACGATCTGGTCGATGGTCTGGCGGCGAATCTCCTTGCCGCACTTTGGGCAGTGGGGAATGCCCACCCGCGCCCACAGCAGACGCAGATAATCGTAGATTTCCGTCACCGTGCCCACGGTAGACCGGGGGCTTTTGGAGGTTGTTTTCTGGTCAATGGAAATGGCAGGAGACAGCCCCTCTATAGAGTCTACGTCCGGCTTATCCATCTGTCCCAAAAACTGTCGGGCATAGGAGCTCAGGCTCTCCACATAACGCCGCTGCCCCTCGGCATAAATGGTATCAAAGGCCAGGCTGGATTTTCCGGAGCCGCTTAAGCCCGTAAACACCACCAGTTTATCTCTGGGAATGGTCACGTCTACATTTTTTAAATTGTTCTCCCGGGCACCCCGGACAACGATTTTGTCATTCATAGTCTACCTCTCTGGCTGACATAAATAATTTATTTCTATAGTATATCACACAATCCCGTCCACTACAAGTATATTTTCAAACGTAATTTCGAGTATCCGGTGGGATAAATCTCTTTAGGGAAACTTGCTTTTTCTCGAATAATCCGGTATAATATCCGCACAAAACCGTTTCTTCCAAAAGGAGATACTATGAACCGTCATTTTCTAAAGTCTTACTTCTCCCGGGATTACGTTCGCGTGTGTTTTCTGAGTACCTTTCTTTTCGGTATTCTTGCCCACGGACTTGCACTAACCAACAAGTTTTCTGTAGCAGATGAGCTTCACCTTGGCTTTACGGTTGGCTCCACTATTGTCTCCGGGCGGTGGTTTTTGGAGATCCTTGGAGGGATTGTCCGCTGGATCTTTGGTTCCCCGAATTTCAGTCTTCCCATCACCGGCGGATTGCTGACCATACTGTTCACCGCCCTTTGCAGCTGTGTAGTAATTTCCTGGATGGAGCTAAAGCGCAAAACCACCTGGGTTCTGATCAGCGGACTGATGATTACATTTCCCATTATGAGCGGGCTGTTCTTCTATAATTTCACAGCTCCCTACTATATGTTCGCACTTCTGCTGATATTTTTGGGTGCAGCCTGGCTATGCAAAAAAAGAAATCCGTGCTCCTTTGCAGGCGGAATCGTGCTGATTACCCTTGGGGTGAGCGTCTATCAGGCCTTTATTCCACTCTTTCTCAGCCTGCTGCTAATCTACTTCATCCGCGAAGTTGATACTGCCGAGCACTGGAGTCTAAAGCATCTTCTGAGAGAAATGCTCTGGTACTGCGGTGCTTGTATGATTATGATTAGCCTGTATTTCCTCAGCGTAAAGCTTTCCACCTCACTGACTCAGCAGGAACTATTGTCATATAAGGGAATTTCCTCCATGGGCTCTGCCGGAATTGCCGATTATCTCCAGCGTATCAAGCTGGCAATCTATCTATTCCTCTTTCCTACCCGGTGCGGCCGATATGCATTCATTTTCCCCTACCGTCTGGTAGATTGCTACTACCTGACTCTGGCACTAAGTGTTCTAATGGGTGTAATCAATATCGCCCGCTGTCTTCCCGGCAAACCTGCAAAAGCTCTTAGTCTTGCCCTGGCACTGGTTTTCTTCCCATTGGCTTCCAACTTTATCTACATTATGTGTGCCCAAGAGGACATCTACACACTTATGCAGTTTGGTCTGCTGGCTCCTTTCCTGCTGCTGGCCTGTCAAGCCGACTGGGAAGCGTCAAATAGCACAATTCTCTTAGTCTCCCGCAAAGCAGCCGCCTTTGTATTGTGTATCTTTTCTCTATTCAGCATACGGATGGACAATGCCGTTTACACAAAGGGGATTTATGTTCAAACCAGAGCCCAGCCCTATTTTACCACGCTGATCGCCCAAATAAAAAGCACTCCTGGCTACACAAGCAAAACACCCGTTGCCTACATTGGAGACAACGATATATGCATAGATCCCACCTTCCAGCGAATTGACGGTTTTGGCGCGCTGACTATGGCTCCCCTGCCGCACGATGCAACGCCCTTCTGCGTTGGGCATTTCTGGCAAGAGTTTTTGGACTTTTGGTGTGGATTTAAACCACCTGCGGCCTCCCCAGAAGACTTTGAAAATCTTCCGGAGGTTGCTGCAATGCCCACTTACCCTAACAGCGGCTCTATCCGCATGATAGGTGATACTCTGGTGGTTAAATTTCAGGAACAGGCAAACTGATTTTCCTATATGCAGCAAACACCCGATGCAGCTTTCAGCGCCGCACCGGGTGTTTTTTTTATTCCGTTTTTCCGGAATCGTTTTCTTTTAGCAGGTCTGCCAGGGTGATGCTTTCAAAGAAATCATCGATCATCTTATCCAGCTTGTCCCACATAGGCCGTGTCTCGCAGCAGGAGCTGCGGGAGCAGGCGGAAGGGCCTTCTGCGGTGCAGGAAACAACCGTAAGGCCCCCCTCGGTCAGCTTCAGGATGCTGCCGACGGTGTATTCCTCCGGCTTGCGGTTCAGGCGGTAGCCGCCGCCCTTTCCGTGGACGGCATCCACCAGGCCGCCTTTGGAAAGCATCGTCATGATGGATTCCAGATATTTTAAGGAGATGTCTTCCTTTTCCGCAATCTCCTTAATGGGGATGTACTCCTCCCCTCCCCGCTGGGCAAAGCACAGCATCACCCGCAGGGCATAGCGGCCTTTGGTTGATACAATCATATCAGTCGCAGTGCTCGCAATGCTCGCAGTCGGGGAAATCCTTCTCGTCGTAGGGCAGACCCGCGCGATCATAGTAGTCCTTCAGTGCCTTCTTGATGGCTTCCTCCGCCAGCACAGAGCAGTGCATCTTGTGGGCAGGCAGGCCATCCAGTGCCTCGGCAACCGCCTTGTTGGTCAGCGCCATTGCTTCGTGAATGGACTTGCCCTTGATCATTTCGGTTGCCATGGAAGAAGAGGCAATGGCGCTGCCGCAGCCGAAGGTCTCGAACTTGACATCCTGAATGATATCGTTTTCGATCTTCAGGTAAATCTTCATAATATCGCCGCACTTGGCGTTGCCGACCTCACCAACACCGTTGGCGTCCTCAATCACGCCCACATTGCGGGGGTGGGTAAAGTGATCCATAACTTTTTCACTGTAAAGTGCCATTTTTTGCTTCCTCCAAATTACAGAATATAGGTTCTCTTGCCGGTCTGCAGATCTCTCCACACCGGGGACATATTACGCAGATACTGCACCACTTCCGGGACGCACTGCAAAATGTAGTCCACTTCTTCCATGGTGTTTGTCTCGCACAGGCTCAGACGCAGAGAGCCGTGGGCCACATCGTGAACACGGCCGATTGCCAGCAGCACATGGCTGGGGTCCAGAGAGCCGGAGGTGCAGGCAGAACCGGAGGAAGCGCAGATTCCCTTCTGGTCCAGCAGCAGAAGCAGGCTCTCGCCCTCAATTCCCTCAAAGCAGAAGCTGACATTGCCGGGCAGCCGATGAACCAGGTCACCGTTTACGGCACTGTGGGGAATCTTGCTCAGGCCCGCGATCAGCTTGTCCCGCATGGCGGAAACCTTGACGGCATTCTCGTCTATGTGGTCACAGGCATCCTTCAAAGCGGCAGCCATACCGCAGATAGCGGGGATATTCTCCGTACCTGCCCGCTTGCCCCGCTCCTGCGCGCCGCCCTCAATGATGTTCACCAGGGGGAAGCCCTTACGGACATACAAAGCGCCAATACCCTTGGGGCCATGGAACTTGTGTCCGGACAGGCTGAGCATATCGATATTCTGCTCCTTCACATTGATGTGCAGGTGGCCCGCCGCCTGCACGGCATCGGTGTGGAAGGGCACGCCTGCAGCCTTACAAACGGCGCCGATTTCTGCGATAGGCAGAATGGAACCGATCTCATTGTTGGCATACATGGTGGTCACCAGACAGGTATCCTGGCGGATCGCGTCCTTCACCTGCTGGGCCGTAACATTGTGGCCCTCGCGGACATCCAGAAGGGAAACTTCAAAGCCTTCCTTTTCCAGCTTTTTCAGGGTGTGCAGCACGGCATGGTGCTCAAAGGCGGTGGAAATGATGTGCTTTTTGCCTTTTTTCTCTCCCAGCCGGGCAGCGGAAATAATGGCCTGATTATCGGCCTCGCTGCCGCCGGAAGTAAAGATAATTTCCCGGGGCTCACAGCCCAGGCACTGGGCGACGGTTTCCCGGGCGGCATCCAGCGCTTCCTTTGCCTGCTGGCCTACGGTGTGCAGGCTGGAAGGATTGCCGTAGATGGTGGTCATATAAGGCAGCATGGCATCGATGGCAATCTGGCTCATCTTTGTAGTTGCCGCATTATCTGCATAAACAGTCATGAATGAAAACCTCCTGTGGTTTTAAAGGGTTTTAGATTCCCTACTATTTCTGTAGGGAGCATACCACATTTTACCTACCCTGTCAATAGGCAAATCAAAGAAAAGCCTCAATTGCCCTGGCTGCTGCCTCTAACCCCTGCTGATCCTCATGGGTGAACCGCCCAACAAGAGGGCTATCGATATCCAGCACGCCCCAGATTTCTCCATTTTTCCGCAAAGGGATAACAATTTCCGAATTGGAAGCGCCGTCGCAGGCGATATGTCCCGGGAATGCATGGACATCCTCCACCCGGATGGTTCTCCCTTCCTGCACCGCGCTGCCGCATACGCCTTTCCCTACAGCAATGCGGATGCAGGCAGGCTTCCCTTGAAAGGGGCCCAGTACCAGGGCACCGCCCTCCATCCGGTAAAACCCAGCCCAATTGAGGTTTGGCAGGGTCTCAAAAAGGAGTGCGGAGGTATTGGCAAGGTTCGCCATCAAATAGGGCACATCCTCTGTCAGCGCACGAATTCCGGAAACCAGAGCAGGATAATCTACGGTATACATTTTTTCATTCTTCTTTCTGTAATTTATTGATTTCTTTCCAAATTCTTTCTGATTTTTCGACTTTTTCAGCGGTTACAATTCCGCCTTCGCGGAATATTAAGAAGGCAGACAAGAAAGGAGGGAAACCATGAAACGATTTTTCAGCATTCTTTTTGTATTCTTTTTGGTACTTCCCCTGGGCGTCCAGGCAGCGGAGTACCTGGTACCCGTGGGGGCCCTGGTTGGGCTGCATTTACAGGATGATACCATAACGGTTGCAGCCTTTGACGATCTTCTGGGAAAAACTGCGCGGGACGCCGGACTGCGTGTGGGAGACAAAATCGAAGCCGTCAACGGCACACCCATTGTGGAGGCCGAGCAAATCCGGCCTCTGGTGGAAAACAGCACAGGGGCTGTGGCGCTGCAAATTCTCCGGGGCAGCAAACGCTGCACCATCACCCTGGAACCGGAAACCAAAGATGGCAGCCGGGTACTGGGGGTATTTCTCCGGCAGGGTATCTCCGGCATCGGAACCGTCACCTGGTATAACCCGGAAAACGGGCAATTTGGTGCCCTGGGGCACGGTGTCAGCACCTCTAAGGACTGCCTGATGAAAATCACCTCCGGCAGCGTTTATCCCGCCGAGGTACTCTGTGCCCAGCGGGGGAAAGCGGGCACTCCCGGACTCTTAAAGGGGAAAGCCCTGTCCCCCACGCCCCTTGGCACCGTTATAGAGAATACGCCCCAGGGAATATTCGGACAGAGCTCCCACCGATGGGACGGTATGGCCCTCCCAGTGGGCCATTGGGAAGGCCTGCACACCGGCTCTGCCACCATACGCTCCACCGTATCCGGCGGCGAACCACGGGAATATTCTGTGGAAATTCTGAAATTATATCCAAAAGACCGGCTCACCGGGCGTAATTTTCTTTTGCGGGTCACCGACCCCCAGCTGATTGCCCAAACCGGCGGCATCGTACAGGGTATGTCCGGCAGCCCAATCTTACAGGATGGAAAGCTTATTGGAGCCGTAACCCATGTCCTCGTCAATGACCCAACCCTGGGCTACGGGATTTTTATTGAGAATATGCTGGAGGCGGCGGGGTGAAAAACAGCTCTCCCGGAGGGGTTTTCCGGGAGAGCCAGTTCGATAAACTGAAAGTTATGGCTTTAACTTTTTCCAAATAATCAGCTTTAGGATAATACATACGACCACCACAACGACCACCATGGCACCATCCAACAGTAGCTCTGTGTACCACGGTGCAGACTGCATGGCATATAAATTGGGATAAGTTTTAAAGTGCCAGAACTTATAAATTCCGTACCCAATAAAAACTCCTATGAATGAACCAATAACGATGTTTAAAAAACAATTCAACTTTCTCAGCATGGCAGTGCACCCCTTTCCAAATTCCCGATTTATGAATGCAGGGACAGCAAATGTCATCCCCGTGAAATTATTCCCTTTTGGCCTGTTTTTTGCTCCAATAACTGAATTGCGTCGAGATAATCCCGCTCAACCCCGCTGAGCGTCCGTGCCTTGTATTTTTTGTATTCAGTCGCTGCTTTCCCGTCAGAAGCAGTTGTTGCAAATTTTGCAACAACTGCCTCTCGCTGCAATTCTCCCTCTAAAAAAATGTTCTTAATATGTCTGGAAATCGTTGATTTGTCACGCTGAAACAGCTCTGCCATCTGGTCAATAGACAGCCAGACGGTATCTCCATCAAAGGTCGTTTCGATTTTCGTCAGGCCGTCTGCCGTTGTGTAGATAATCATTTCTGAATTGTTCTG